>NZ_SODN01000005.1:0-358821 GCF_004365385.1 Curtobacterium sp. PhB190
ACGACTCGAGGGCATGAGCCCGGTTCAATACCGAGCTCACGCCCTCGCGGCCTAATCTGACTTCACGGTCCAACAAACCGGGACCAGTTCACAGCTGGCACCGTGCCTCCCGTCCGTTCAGGGGTCACGCCCACTGCATCCGGCGTGCGTCAGCCGCGCGGCACCAGTGCGTCGATCGCCGCGAGCTCCTCGTCGGTGAGCGGGGCACCCGCGAGCGAGTCGAGCGTGCCGTCCAGCTGACGGACGCTCGATGCCCCGACCAGCGCCGACGTGACGGCCGGCTGCCGGAGCACCCACGTGATCGCGAGCTGCGCGAGCGTCTGCCCGCGCGCCGCAGCGATGTCGTTGAGCGCCCGCGCCGTGGTCAGGTACTCGTCGTCGATGCGGTCCGCACCGAACCAGCGGCCCTCGGCCGCACGCGACCCCACCGGAACCGAACCGTCCAGGTACCGGTCCGTCAGCAGCCCACCGGCCAGCGGCGAGAACACGATCGCACCGGTGCCGAGACGCGTGAGCTCGTCGAAGAGCCCGTCCTCGGGGACCCGGTCGAACATGTTGTAGCGCGGCTGGTGGATGAGCAGGTGCATGTTCTCGGCGGCGAGCGCCTCGGCTGCCGCGGCGGTCTGCGCCGGGTCGTAGTTCGAGATGCCCGCGTAGAGCGCCTTGCCCGAACGGACCGCGGTCACGAGCGCGCTGACCGTCTCCTCGATCGGGGTCTCGGGGTCGGGACGGTGCGAGTAGAAGACGTCGACGTAGTCGAGCCCGAGGCGCCCGAGCGACTGGTCGAGCGACGCGAGCATGTACTTGCGGGAGCCCCGGTCACCGTACGGGCCCGACCACATGTCGTAGCCGGCCTTCGTCGACACCACGATCTCGTCACGGTACGGACGCAGGTCCGACTCGAGGATGCGGCCGAACTGCTCCTCGGCCGACCCGGGAGGCGGACCGTAGTTGTTCGCCAGGTCGAAGTGGGTGATCCCGCGGTCGAAGGCGTGCAACACGATGTCGCGCTGCGTGGCGAGTGCGCGGTCGGCGCCGAAGTTGTTCCACAGGCCGAGGGAGATGCGCGGCAGCATGAGGCCGCTCCTCCCCACGCGCTGGTACGGGAGCTGCTCGTAGCGGTCGGCGGCAGGCAGGTGGACGTCAGGCATCGTTGCTCGATCCGGGGTCGGGGACAGGCCATCGAGAACGCTACCGCTTCGGGTCACGCAGCCGCTTGGTCACCTGAGGGACACGTCCGGTTGGGCAGTTGTCGGGTCACACAGGACAGGATGGGACCAGCCGACCGATCGGCGGGCAGAGGAGACACCGTGGACACAGCGCCGTACTCGCAACCACTCCGGGAGTACATCGAGCAGCTCCGGACCGAGGGCTACAGCGTCGCCGACGGGCACACCGCCGACCCGGACCTCATCGACCCGCACGGCAACCCCGTCCTGACGTGGCGCGACGACTACCCGTACGACGAGCGGCTGCCGCGCGAGGAGTACGAGTACGCGAAGTACCAGCTGCAGATCGAGCTCCTGAAGTGCCAGTACTGGCTCGAGGACACCGGCCAGAAGGTCGTCGTGCTGTTCGAGGGGCGTGACGCCGCGGGGAAGGGCGGCACCATCAAGCGGTTCACGGAGCACCTGAACCCCCGCACCTCGCGCGTGGTGGCGCTCAGCAAGCCGAGCGAACGGGAACGCGGTGAGTGGTACTTCCAGCGCTACGTGCAGCACCTGCCGTCGGCCGGCGAGATGGTCCTGTTCGACCGCTCCTGGTACAACCGCGCCGGCGTCGAGCGGGTGATGGGGTTCTGCGACGACGCCGAGTACGAGTCGTTCATGACCCAGGTGCCGCAGTTCGAGCGGATGCTCGTCGACTCCGGCATCCACCTGACGAAGTTCTGGTTCTCGGTCACCCGCCGCGAGCAGCGCACCCGGTTCGCGATGCGGCAGCTCGACCCCGTGCGCCGGTGGAAGCTGTCCGACATCGACCTGCTGTCCCTCGACCGCTGGGAGGACTACACCGAGGCGAAGATGGCGATGTTCACGCGCACCGACAAGCGGTACGCGCCGTGGACCATCGTGCGGTCGAACGACAAGAAGCGCGCCCGACTCAACGCGATGCGGTACTTCCTGACGCAGTTCGACTACCCGGACAAGGCGGTTGACGTGATCGGCAAGCCGGACCCGCTCATCGTGCGGCGCGGCAAGCGGGACGTCGACATCGAGTGAGCGGACCGTCAGGAGTCGGCGCTCGGGCGTAGGGGTTCCGTCAGGGCACCTTCCCCCTTGCCCGTCCGCGCGGGAACGTGTCCGGTGTGACACTGACAGCGATCATGCCGACGCTCCGTGCGTCCCTGCCGGATCCGATGGACCCGGTCCTGTGGCCGGCCCACACCGTGGCGACCACCGACGACCTGGTGGTCGCCGCGATCTCGATGGTCCGGCTCGCCGACCTGACCGGCACCCCGAGCGTGCACACCGCGGAGCAGTCGCCGCCGCGCTACCGCCCGCGCGGCTGGACCCCTCGAGACGTCAGCGTCGCGGTCGCGTCGGTCACCCGGGTCCGACGGCCGCGCACCGGGGTGGTGCTCCTGGAACTGGACGCGGTCCTGCCGACCTGCGCCGTGCTCGACCAGGTGCGCCTGATCGGACGCCGGAGCACCGCTCCCCGCGCCACGATGTACGTCGTCACCCGATGTGACGGTCAGGCCGACGGTCCGTTCCACCGCCTCCCGGCTCCGCTGCCGGCCGATGTCCGCGATGGTGACCTGGTCTGCTTCCCCTGCCTGACGACCGTCCGGCACCGGGACGTCGTCCCCGTCCGCGCCGAGCTCCTGCCGGTGGAGCCGTGACCACGGCGACGGCCGTCCGCGACCGCCTGGTCGACGGGCCGCACCTGTGGGGCCGGTACACGATCCGGCCGGTGGGACGCACGATGTGGACCTCGCGGACACTCGTCGTGTTCCCACCCGGGACGAACACGAGCGAACGCCTGCTGCTCCGGGCATGGCACGTCTGGCCCGCGGTCGGGGCGTTCACCGCGCTCGTGGTCGTGGTCGTCGCGGTCTCGGTGCCGGCGGCGGGCATGCCCGTCGGACTCGCCCTGTACGCCGCGGGGTTCGTCGTCCTCGGCCGGGCCACCAGACGACTGCGGCCGCGGGTGCGATCGATCACCGTGACCACGTTCCTGGGCAACGGTCGGCCGGAGGTGCACGGCGACGAGCGGCTCCTCGCCGGGTCGCTCGACGCGCTCTCGATCCTGGAGCGGGCGGTGCGGGCGCGCCGGCTCGCGCCCGTCGAGTTCGAGCTGGTCTGGGCCGATGTGTGGGCCGCGCTGCCGGAGCAACCACCGCGGGCAGGGTGACCCATTGCGAGCACGGTGCCCCGCTGGCTCGGACCCGCAGGCTCAGCGCCGCCACGCCGCCCACTCGGGGTCGTGCCCGGGCCAGACCTCGACGCCGGGCTCGGCGGCCAGGTCCGCCAGCCGGTCGATCGAACGCTGCGCCTCGAGCTCGTCCCCGGCCCTCCCCACCCACCCGCACGGAGTCCGCTCGGTGAGGTTCCGCTCGAGGTCGGCGGCGTCGCACGCGAGCACCACGGTCCGATCCGGCAGGTCGACGCGGAACGACTGGTGCCCCGGCGTGTGTCCGCGGGTGTCGAGGGCGGTCAGGCCGGGTGCCAGTTCCGTGTCCCCGTCGAGCAGGAACACCCGGACGTCGGCGTCGAGCACGTCGTCGACGACGACCGTCTCCCGCCGGCCGATGCCGCTCCGCAACCAGTCCCACTCCCGTCGCTGCAGCGCGACCGGGGTGCCCGGTGGGACGAGCCGCAGGCCGCCCGTGTGGTCGAGGTGCACGTGCGAGATAGCGCAGAGCGCCAGGTCGTCCCAGGCCAGTCCCGCAGCCGCGACCCCCTCGGCGAGCGCGTCGCCCGGCGGCACGACCGCCGTGTAGCTCTCGTACTCGTAGTGCGCGGCGCGCGCCTCGGGGTCGCGCACGCGGTCGACGTTGAACCCGCCGTCGAGGAGCACCCAGCCGTGGTCGAAGACGACGGCCGCAGCGGTGACGGGTTCGAGGAGGAATCGTGCGGGATCGCCGCCCCGCAGGGAGATCGACTCGGGGATCGGTTCCCACCCGAGCACGAGCGGGACGAGCCCACGCGGACGACCGCCGAGCGCAGCTCCGGTCCGCACCGCTCCGTCGAACGTCTTCGCCATGCCTTGCACCTCCGGCTCGATTGGATACAATTTGCACCAATCCGAATCCATTGTGCCGGAGTTCCGGGAGGAAGCCATGACCGACGCGATCGACATCAACATCCCCATCTCCCCCGAGATGCTGCACTGGGGCCGGCGCCCCACCTTCGAGATGGTCGAGGAGATCGCGGACGGCTACCCGTCGGACGTGTCCCGCTGGCTGATCGGTGCGCACACGGGCACGCACGTCGACGCCCCGTCGCACTTCGTGCCCGGTGCGACGACCGTCGACGAGATCGCGCTCGAGAGCGTGGTCGGCCCGGTCCGCGTCCTCGACCTGCGACACGTCGTCGAGGAGATCACCGCCGACGACCTCGAGGAGGCGGGTGCGGCCGGCGCCGAGCGCGTGCTGTTCCGCACGCGCAACTCGACCGACGCGCTGACCCGGAACGAGCGGTCGGAGACGTGGGTCGGCCTCGGCCCGAGCGGCGCGCAGTGGCTGGTCGACCGCGGGGTCCGGTTCGCCGGCATCGACTACATGACGATGGAGGCCCCGGCGCACACCGAGGCGTGGCCGACACACGTCGCCCTGTGCGGCGCCGGCGTCGTGATCCTCGAGAACGCGGACCTGTCCGAGGTCGAGCCCGGCGACTACCTGATGGTCTGCCAGCCGGTGCCGTTCGCGGGGCGCGAGGCCGCTCCCGCTCCGACCGTCCTGCTCCCCCTCGCCGTGGCGACCCACGCATGAGCGTCCACGTGGTCCTGGTCCACGGTGCCGGCGGTTCGCCGTCCACCTGGTCGTCCGTCGCCCCGCTCCTGCGCGACCGCCGCATCCCGTACACGCTCGCCGACAACGCGATGACCTCGCTCCGCGACGACGAGGCTTCGGTCCGCGCCCTGGTCGACGGCATCGACGGCCCGGTCCTGCTCGTCGGCCACTCCTACGGCGGCGCCGTCATCACGAACGCGGGCACGCACGACCGCGTCGTCGGGCTGGTCTACGTCGCGGCCTTCGCTCCGGACGCGGGCGAGTCGGTCTCCGGGATCGTCGAGACCCGGGAACCCGCTCTCGTCTCGCAGTACATGCACCGCGGCCCGGCCGGCGAGTGGATCGCACAGGACGACGAGGAGTCGCGGCTGGCGCTCGCCTGGGACGTCCCGGAGGACGTGCTGCTCGCCGCACGTGCCGAGGGGCGGGTCACCGCCGACGCCGCGTTCCAGCAGCCCACCGGCGAGCCCGCGTGGCGGACCCGCCCGAGCTGGTACCTGGTCGCCACGAGCGACCGGCACCTGCTGCCCGCGATCCAGCGCGACTTCGTCGCCCGGATGGGTGCAGTGGTCGACGAGGTCGACACGAGCCACGCGGTCGCGCACGCCGCTCCGGACCGGGTCGTCGCCGTCATCGAGCGCGCAGTGGCCGCGCTGCGCTGACCACCGCCGGCTGCGCGGGTGGTGCCACGGTCAGGAGGCCGTGGTCACCAGTCCGTCCAGGTCCTTGACCACACGACCCGCCTGCAGGACCGCGCGCACGCTGGCAGCGCCGGCCAGCGCACCGACGTCGGCGAGCGGGTCGACGCCCGAGACGACCAGGTCACCGGCCTTGCCGGGCTCGACGGAGCCGAGCCGGGCCTCCAGACCGAGCAGCCGGGCACCCTGCAGCGTGCCGGCCGTGATCGCGTCGAGCGGCGAGAGCCCGACCTGCACGAGGCGGGCGAGCTCGGCGAGGTTCCGACCGTGCGGGTGCACACCCGCGTCGGTGCCGAGCGCGACGGGCACGCCGGCGGCGACGGCACGTCGCACGCTGTCGAGGCCGCGAGCGTGCAGTGCCGCGCGCTGTGCGAGGCGTTCCGCAGAGGCGGTGGACGGGTCGAGTTCGCGCAGGAGCGTGCTGAGGGTGGGGACGAGCACCGTGCCGCGTTCGACCATGAGCGCGATGGTGTCGTCGTGCAGGTCGTAGCCGTGTTCGATGCTGGCGGCTCCGCCGAGCACGGCGGCACGGGCCGCGGCGTCGGTGAGCGCGTGGGCGGTGACCGGGCGGCCGCCGCGTTCGCCGACCAGGTGGACGACGAGCCGCACCTGGTCCTCGGTGATGCCGACGTCGTCCGGGTCGTCGGTCGGCGAACCGACCCCACCGGACGTGGAGACCTTGATCGCGTCGGCGCCGGTGCGGAGCAGCGAGCGGACCGTCCGGACGACGTCCTCGTCGGTGTCTACGACGCCCGGCGCGGGCATGCCCGGCCGGACGGCCCAAGCCGGCAGCGACCCGTTCGGCCGGACCGGGTCGGCGTGGCCACCGGTCGGCGAGAGCATGGCGACCGCGAGGTGCAGGCGCGGACCGACGACGGTGCCCCGGGCGACGGCTTCGCGGTAGCCGGGGGTCAGCCCGTCCAGGTCCCGCGCGGTCGTGACGCCGGCGTGCAGGGTGCTCCGGAGCACCTCGGCAACCTCGAGCACGTGCTCCTCCGGGAACCGTGCCCGCTGTTCCTCGGGCGTCGTCGGCACCATGCTGAGGTGCACGTGCGCGTCGACGAAGCCGGGCAGCAGCCACCGGCCGGACAGGTCGACCGTCGGCACGTCCGCAGCCGGGGCGCGCCGTGGACCGACGTAGGTGACGTCGCCGTCACGCAGCTCCACCTCGGCGTCGGCGCGGGGCGGCGCACCCGTGCCGTCGACCAGGGTCGCGCCGACCAGTCGGAGCACGCCGTCGGCGTGCGGGGTCGTCGGGAGTCGTGCCGCCACAGCGGGCCTTCCGGGTCGGTCAGCCGGCCAGGCTGAAACGGGCGGAACCGGGGTCCGCGTCGAGGAGACGACGCGTGTACCAGTGCTGCGGATCGGCGTAGATCTGCTCGACCGGACCGGCCTCGACGACCTCACCCTGGTACAGCACGACGACCTCGTCGCTCACACGCTGCACGACCGCCAGGTTGTGCGAGATGAACATCATCGTCAGGCCGAGGGACTCCTTGATGTCGGCGAGCAGCTCCAGGATCTGCGCCTGCACCGAGACGTCGAGCGCCGAGGTGATCTCGTCGGCGATGACCAGGTGCGGGTCGATGACGAGGCCGCGGGCGATGGCGATGCGCTGCCGTTGCCCGCCGGAGAACTCGTGCGGGTAGCGGTGCATCATGTCCCGTGACAGCCCGACCCGCTCGAGCCAGCCGCCGATGCGGTCCTCGTGGGTGGCGACCCGGGGGCGGACGGGGTCGATCGCCTCGGCCAGGGTCTGCGCGACGGTCCGTCGCGGCGAGAGCGACGAGTACGGGTCCTGCGGGATCATCTGGATCCGACGGCGGTACCCGCGCAGGGTCGACCGGTCGGCCGCGGTCAGGTCGACGCCGTCCACCGCGGCGCTGCCCGAGGCGGGCTTCACGGTGCCGACCAGGACCTTGGCGAGGGTGGACTTGCCCGAGCCGGACTCGCCGACGACGCCGACGGTGCGACCTCGCTCGAGGCGGAGGTCGACGCCGTGCAGGACGGTCGTCGAGCCGAACGCGACGTCGAGGGCGCGGACGTCGATCATGGGGGCCGTGCCGGTGTCGGTTGCGCGGCGTTCGCGCGTCGTCGTGGTGTCGGTCATGCGTGTGCCTCCGCCTGCTCGGTGCGCGCGGACTCCGTGGGCACGGTGGACTCTCTGCGCACCGTCACGACCGGGGTGGCCGCGAGGAGCTGCTTCGTGTACGGGTGGTCGACGGTGTCCGGAGAGAGCCCCGCGACGTCGTCGATGCGCTCGACGATCTCGCCGTTCCGCATCACCAGGACCCGGTCGCACAGGGCCCGGACGACCCCCAGGTCGTGGGAGATGAACAGCACGGCGGTGCCGGAGTCCTCGTTCATCCGCTTCAGCACGGTCAGGACCTCGCGCTGGACGGTGACGTCGAGGGCGGTGGTCGGCTCGTCCGCGATGAGCAGGTCGGGCTTCGTGCTCATCGCCGACGCGATCATCGCGCGCTGCTTCATCCCGCCGGACAACTGGTGCGGGTACTGGCGCAGTCGGCCCTCGGGATCGGTGAGCATCACGGCGCGGAAGCCCTGCGTCAGGAGCCGGATCGCGTCACGTCGGCTGTGCCGCAGCCGCATCCGCAGCACGTCGGACAACTGGATGCCGAGCACCATGGCGGGGTTCAGCGCCGTGCCCGGGTCCTGGTAGACGAGCCCGATGCGGGACGCCAGCACCCGGTCCGGCACGCGGCCGAGCAGGTCGACACCGCCGAGTTCGAGCCGTCGCGCGGAGCCCTCGAGCCCCTCACCCAGCAGCTTGGCGACGAGCGAGGCCGTCAGCGACTTGCCCGAACCGGACTCGCCGACGATCCCGAGCACCTCACCCCGCCGGATGGTGAACGAGACGTCCTTGACCAGGGCGCGTCCGCTGGCAGCGTGCTGCACCGAGATGCCGTCCGCGACGAGCACGGCGTCGTCCTCGACCGCGAGCGACGACGCTCCGGTCGCCCTGGTGGTCCGGGCCCGTGTGGTGTTCGACCGCGGGTTCGCGGCCGCAGCGAGCCCGTCGCCGACGAGCAGGGCGGCGAGCGATGCGAAGGTCAGTGCGACCGCGGGGCCGACGATGACGACGGGGTTCACCACGATGCGGTCCAGGCCGTCGTTGAGCAGGGTGCCCCAGTCGAACGCGGGGGTCTGGGCGCCGAGGCCGATGAACGACAGGCCGGAGATCTCGACGAGGGCGCCGGAGAACGCGCCGGCGATCAGGATCAGCGTCGGCTCGGCCATGTTCGGCAGGACGTGCCGCATCGCGACGCGGTGCGCCGGGACCCCCATCAGGCGTGCCGTCGTGACGTACTCACTGGTCGAGATCCTGGCCGCCAGGTTCGCGGTCAGACGGGCGAACCCGGCGATGTTCGCGACCGCGATGGCGACGACGACCTGCACCATGCCCTGACCGAGGATCGCGGCGACGATGATCGCGACGAGCATCGTCGGGTAGCTGACCGCGAACTCGATCGCCCGCAGGCCGAGTTCGCGCACCCGTCGTGGTGCCAACCAGACACCGATGCCGAGCGCGATGCCGACCACCGCGGACAGTGCCGTGGCCGCGAGCGCCATCAGGACCGTTGCCCGGGTGGCGACCAGGGTGCGCGCGAGCATGTCGCGCCCGAGCGTGTCGGTGCCGAGCGGGTGCTCAGCGGTGGACCCCAGCCCGGAGGTTCCGCCGATGCCCGTGGCCTGGGCGCCGAACACGAACGGGGCGACGACCGCCACGATCAGGATCAGCCCGAACATCGCGAGTCCGACGATCAGCCCGCCGTTCCAGGCGAAGGTCCGAGGGCGCGAGGCCGGGTCGGTGGTGGCGGCCCGGACGGCGGTGATGGTGTCAGCCACGCTTCTCCCCGAGGGTGCGCGGGTCGATGAGACCCAGGATGATGTCGATGACGAGCGTGATCACGAGCGAGATGAGCCCGATCACGAAGACCGCGGCGCGGATCACCGGGTAGTCCTTGTCCACCGCGATCGCCTGCACGATGACGCCGCCCAGGCCCGGCCACGCGAAGACCGCCTCGGTGATGAGCGCCGAGCCGAGCAGGGCCGTCAGGATGATCCCGGACAACGTCAGTGCGGTGGTGAGCAGGTTCGGCAGCATGTGCTTCGCGTAGATCGACAGCGCCGGCAGCCGCCACCCGCGGGCGGTGCGCATGTAGTCCTGCTCGAGGATCACGGCGGTCTCGCGGCGGACGATGCGGGCGACCGAGCACGTGCCGCCGACGGTGAGCGAGGCGATCGGCAGGACCGCGGCCGCGCCGAAGTCGTACGCCGGTGAGTACGCGGGCGGCAGCACGTGCAGGAGGACCGCGAAGACGACGACGAACCCGGTGGCGAGCACGTACGTCGGGATCGACGAGATCAGGCCGGTGACCGCCGAGAACGAGACGTCGAGCCAGCGGTGCCGGTCGCCGCGGGTGAGGACACCGACGGTCATGCCGAGTGCGAGTCCGAGGACGAGCAGCAGGAGGACCGCGGCGATCGTGATGGTCAGCGTGTACGGCACGGCCGTCATGACGATGTCCATCGCCGGCGCGCGGTACTTGTACGAGTCACCGAAGTCGCCCTGCACGACGCCGGCGACGTAGTGCCAGAGCTGGACGGAGATCGGCTGGTCGAGGCCGAGCTGGTGCCGGACGAGCTCGACCTGCGCGAGCGTCGCGGTGTCACCCGCGATGGCGGTGGCCGGGTCGCCGGGGATGAGCTGGACGATCAGGAACGTCACGAGGACGAGCAACGCCAGGTTGATGACGAGGCCGACGGCGCGGCGGAGCAGGAAGCGGCGCCAGGCACCGCCGAGGCTCGCGGCCCGGGGTGCTGCGGCGGTCGGGGCACCCGGGGTGCCCGGTGACCCGGGGGTGCCCGGACCGGGCACGGGGAGATGGTCGACGGTGGTGGTGCTCATCGCGGGTCCTCCTGGTGCTCCGGTCCGGGCTGGGGTGGTGCTGTGGTGCACGTTGCGTGTTGCGTGTTGCGTGTTGCTTGTTCGGTCAGGCGATCAGGACACGATCCGCATCGCGGAGACGTCCCAGTAGCCCGAGAACACGTGGGTCTCGAAGCCCTTGCGAGCGACGTACCGGTGCGTGTCCGTGATGAGCGGAGTCATGTCGACGCGCTCGAGGATCGACTTCTGCGCCGTGGCGAAGTCCTCGCACTGCTGGTCGGCGTCCGACGTGGCCATCGCCGCCTGGTAGGCCGCGAGTCCCTCGGGGTTGTCGCTCGAGGACACGTTCGTGCCGCCCTCGGCGTACGTCGGACCGACGTAGCGCGCGATCGAGGTGTTGATCAGGCCGGTCTGCGCGTCCTCGGCCGCCACGGCGACGTCCCACGTCTTGGGCTCGGTGCGCATCTGCTTCGTCCAGTCGGCGGGGTCCGGCGCCGAGACCTTCACGGTCGCGCCGGCGTTCCGGAGCGACTCAGCCAGGAAGTCGGCGGCGGGGTCCCAGTTCGACATGATGAGCAGGCGGATCGTCTTGCCCGCGAGCTCCTTCGTCGCGGCCTTCGCGTCGTAGGACTGCACGAGGGACGAGTCGTCCACCGCGCAGCGGTAGCTCGCCGCGTTCACCGTGTCCTGCGTGACCCCGAGTCCATCGAGACCGGCGTTGTTGAACCCCTTCGTGTCGATCGCCTGGGCGACCGCGGCGCGGAGCGGCTGGTCGTCGGCGAACACCGAGCCGGAGCCCTCTGCCTCGTTGAACACGAGGTTGTAGGCCGAGCTGGCGAACTTCACGGTGGAGTAGTCGTCGCCGCTGAAGCGCTCGGCGTTCGAGTCGTAGAAGCGTGCGACGTCGACACCGCCGGACTGCAGCAGGTTGGCGCTCGTGTTCGAGTCGCCCTGCACGGTCAGGTTGATCGTCTTGGCCGGCTCACCGGTGACGGTCTTCCACGCCGGCCAGGCGTCGTAGTCGGACCGCAGGGCGTAGGAGACGCTCTTGCCGGCGGACGACTTCGCGAGCGTGTACGGGCCGGACCAGGCGCCGTCGACGGTGCCGGCCGCGAGGCCCTTCGTGTCGGCGAGACCGGCCGGGCAGATGATGCCGGTACCGGGGCGGGTCAGGCCACCGAGCAGCTGCGAGTACGGCTCGCTGAGCGAGATCGTCAGGGTGCCGGCGGAGTCGTCGGCGGTGAACTTCGGGTCGCCGGAGCCGAAGGCCTGGTTCTTCCAGGTCTGCGCACCCGAGTCGTCGAGGCCGACCAGGTACTCGAAGGACTTCTCGACGACCGTCGGCGTGATCTCGGTGCCGTCGGAGCACGTGGCGCCGTCGCGGATCGTGAACTCGTACTTCGACGCCGACTCGGCGTCCCACTTCGTCGCGAGTCCGCCGATGTAGCCGCCGTCGTCGCCCTCGCCCTGCCGGAGCAGGGTGTCGAAGCCGAGTCGTGCGACCTCGACGTCGGAGCTGGCCGACGCCTTCGCCGGGTCGAAGGTCGCCGGGGCGTACCAGAGCTCGGCGTTGATCGTGTCGGTGCTCGACGAGCTGTCGCCGCCGTCGGCGGAGCCGGACGCGGTGCACGCGCTCAGGGAGAGTCCGACGGCGGTCGCCAACGCGACGCCGACGAGGATGCGCTTCCTCACCATGGTGCTGTCCTCCAGTGGGATTCGGGGTGATGCCAGGGAGTCAGTCCCAGGGGCGGGTCCAACTTGGATCCAATCTAGAACAATCCGCATCCAACTGTGTTTCGAGTGGATTACATCTCGATGGATGGAGCGGAGGTGTGGAAGACCGTCTCGCCGCCGACCTCGGTGCGCAGGACCCGTGCCGCGGCGAACTCGTCGACCGTGCACGCGGCCGGGTCCACGTCGAGCAGCACCCAGTCCGCCAGGGCGCCGTCGCGCAGCACGCCGCGGCGATCCTCGGCGAAGGACGCGTGTGCGGCACCGCGCGTGTAGGCCTCGACAGCCTCGAGCACCGAGATCGCCTGCGCCGGGCCGATCGGCTCGTCGAGGCCGCGCATCCGACGGGCTGCGGCGACGGGGACCACCTCGCGCGGATCGAAGGGGAAGTACGGCGCGTCCGAGCCCATGGCGACCGTGGCGCCGGCGTCGGCCCAGGTCCGCATCGGGTTGACCTCGTCGACACGACTGCCGAGTCGGCGCTGCAGCCCGGCGGCGTTCTTCCAGGCGATCGAGGGCTGCAGCGACGCTACGACCCCGAGGCGTGCCGCACGGTCCGCGCTCGCGATGCTCGGTTCGAGGTACGCGTGGATGAGCTGGCAGCGGAGCCCAGCGACCGATCGCCCCGTGTCCCGTTCCGCCGCCTCGAAGCCGTCGAGTACCTCGGCGACCGCACGGCTGCCGACCGCGTGGACGCCGAGCCCCCACCCCCGGGCCACGCACGACGACGCCAGGCGGGCGAAGTCCGTCGCCGAGATCCGCTGCACGCCGTGGTCGTCGCCGGTCCAGGGCTGTTCGAGCAGCGCCTGCCCCTTCATGCCCTCGCCGTCGTAGTAGACCTTGATCGGGCCGAGCCGGAGGCGGTCGTCGCCGTCACCGGTCACGCCGTCGATCGAGTCGAGCACCGCCAGGGCAGCGTCGACGTCGGGGACCGCTGGGGTGCCGAGCTCGGGGTAGGGCATCGCGACCACGCGCAGGGTCAGGAGTCCCTGCCGGTGCGCCTCCCGGTACCCCTCGAGCTCGGGCATCGTGACGGCCGGGTCGACGACGCCGGTGAACCCCATCGCGTGCAGCAGGGGCTGGATGCGGCGGATTGCGGCGAGCCGGTCGTCGAGCGTCGGCGGTGCGTCACCGATCCAGTCCGGGGCGTCCGGGTCCGCATCGCCGTCGGCGAGCATCGCGGCCGAGAACGTCGAGGCGTCGGCGTCGCCGTCCACGAGCTGCAGCGCTTTGAGTCCGGCACGCTGCGCGTGCGCATGGGCGTCGGTGAACCCCGGCAGGACGGCGCCCTCGACGTGATCCTCGACCGTGCCCTCCGGAGCTGCTGCCCGGACGTCGTCGAGCGTCCCGATCGCCGCGATCCGGTCCCCGACGACGAGCAGGGCGTCGGCCGTAGGCTGCGCCGGGTCCATCGTCCGGATGTGCCCGACGACGATCCGCGCGGGCGTGCCGACCGACTCAGACACCGGCCGGCTCCCGCTCGTCGAGCCAGGTGCGCACGTCCGCCGCGGTCACCAGGGCGTCTCGCTGCAGGTACCCGATCGCCTCGAGCGCCGCGTCGTGTGCGCGTTCGCTGGACCCGGCGACGCAGTCGGTCAGGACCCGGACGGCGTAGTCGTGCTGGTGGGCGTCGACCGCCGTGTAGTGGATGCAGACGTCGGTGAGTCCGCCGACGAGCAGGACGGTGCCGGCCTTGTACGCCTTGAGCACGATCTCGAGTTCGGTGCCGAAGAACGCCGAGTAGCGCCGCTTGCGGATGACGAACTCCTCGGGCCGAGGGTCGATCCACGAGGCGAGCTCGGTCTGCTCCTCGCCCTCGATGCAGTGCGGGCCCTCGGCGCCGTCGAGCTCACGGCCGATGTCGACGAGGTCCGGCTTGTGGACCTCCTGGATGAAGACGACCGGGACGCCCGATGCACGGCAGTGCTCGATGAGGTCGCGGACGCGCGGGGCGCGTTCGGCGCGGCCGCCCATCACGGGGATGCCGGGCGTGGGCAGCGTCGAGGCTGCTCCGCCCTGGATGTCGACGACGATCAGGACGGGGTTGCCGGAGACGGCGAGCATGCTGGTGGTTCCTTCCGGGACGGATCGTGCACTCGGGTGGGGACCGGTGCGCGCCGTCGCCGTCATTCTGTGACGGGATCCGACACCGCACGGGTCCGGGGTGTTTCGGCGGCGTTAAACCTCAGGTGTCGCCGAACCGAAAGTCGACGAAGCGGACGGCGACGCCACCGCGCCCGCCGCAGCCCGCGCGCTCCGCCGCCGCCGGAACGGCAGCAGCTCGGCGACCCCGACGGGCCCGAAGCCGTCTCCGACCGCGACCCACACCCGGGCGTCGGGGGCGTGGTCGGCGAGGAGCTCGGCGCAGACCCCGCACGGCTCGATCAGGTGCATCGTCCCGCCCGGCCGGCGGAGCACCCCGACGATCGACACCACCGGCGACCCGGCGACGACGGCCGCACTCAGCGCAGCCGACTCGGCACACACGGACGCCCGACCGGCCGATGCCTCGACGTGCAGCCCGGTGACCACGCTCCCGTCGGCGAGCCGGAGCGCTGCGGCGACCTCGTGCACGCCCGCGCGGTACCGCCGGTCGAGCACGTCCGTCGCGATCCGGAGCAGCTCCTGGTCCGCGGCGTCCATGCCGGACGGCGGGCCGGCGAGCACCGGACGGTCACTGCCGCCGGACGGAGCCCCGCCCGTCGAGTCGCTCACGACCAGCCCAGGATCCGCGCCATGTTGCCGCCCTCGACCAGGGCCCGGTCGGCCTCGTCCGGGATCGCCTTGGCGATCTTCATGCGCTCGAGGTCGAAGTCACTGCCCGGCCACTCCGATCCGAGCAGGATCTTCTCCGCGCCGAGGCGCGCGTACGCCCGCTTGACGTCGGACATCAGGGTGGCCGAGGTCTCGAGGTAGACGTGCGGGTTCCGCTCGGCGACGATGATCGCCTCGGGCACGTTCCACACCGCACCCATGTGGGCGATGATCGTCGGCACCGTCGGGAAGTTCCTCGCGATCTCCTCGATGGAGAACGGTGCACAGAACGCGTCGTCGAGTGCGTTGATCAGCACGGGCAGGCCGAGCTCGGCGCAGACCTCGAACAGCGGGTCGAGCAGGCCGTGGTCGGCGACGTGGTACCCGTGCAGGCTGGGGTGCAGCTTCAGGCCGACCAGCCCGCCCTCGGCGAAGCGACGGATCTCGTCGGTCGCGTTCTCCCACTGCGGCATGACCTGGCCGAAGCCGAACAGCCGGTCCGGGTGCGCGGCGACCAGGTCCATGAGGAAGTCGTTCTCGATCCCCTGCGCGAGCGAGCAGACCATGGCGCGGTCGACCCCCGCGGCGTCCATGCGGTCGAGGATCCGGTTCGCGTCGAACGGCGTGTACGCCGGCGGCTCCTCGCCCGGGCGCACCCCGCTCAGGTAGTCACTGCGGCCGCGGCGGTCCTGCGTGGTGTTGTAGGCGTCGATGATCATCGTGGGCGTCTCCTCGTCGGCGGCTCGTGGGGCGGAACTCCCGCACATGTGATCCGATACTGCCAGAATTGGATCCAATTTGGTAGCACTGGGGTGCGAGACACCCAGCCTGGAGGCGCGACGCACCCCCGCCGCGCCGGCTCAGTGCACGACGACCATCGCGCCCATGGCCAGCACGCTCACCAGCGACGCCGCCCGGCGCACGGACTCGACCCGCGGCACCCGGCCACCGACGACGTTCCACAGCACCACACCGGCGTGCACCGCGACCGCCACCCCGACCGGCAGCAGCACTGCACCGTGGGAGTGCCCCGCGCCGGCACCAGCACCGGCATGGCCACCTGCGAGCAGCACGAACACCGCGCCGAGGAGCATCCCGAGCGCGTGCAGGTGGTCACCACCGGGGCGACTCCGGCGACGCCACCGGTCCACCGCAGCCGTGCCCATCGCGCATCCACCGAGCAGGAGTGCCCAGAACGGCGCCGGCACCATGTGGAGCGCCGACACGTGGACGTCGAGCATCGCGACGAGCATCACCGCCTCGGCGACGAGTGCGACCGGCCCGACACGTCGCCCGCCAGCGATGCCGAGCCCGAGCGCACCGACGGCTGCGACGAGCATGACGACGAGCAACACGGACATGATTGGATCCAATCACGAGCGAGTCGGATACGGCAACGGGATCCAACACCTGGCAGGATTGGATCCGCAGCGGGGGTTCGCTGTGACGACGTACCGAGGGAGACCACGACGTGACCACCAGCGACGGCAACGCACTCGTCGACGACCTCGCCGCCCGGATCCGCGCGAAGATCATGTCCGGCGAGATCCCCATCGGCGCACCGCTCCGTCAGGCCGACCTCGCGGCGCAGTTCGGCATCAGCCGCACCCCGGTCCGCGAAGCGCTCCGGCAGCTGCAGACCGGCGGCCTCATCGAGGTCGTGCCGAACCGTGGCGCGGTGGTCCGGGTGCCGGTGCCGTGGGAGGTCCGCGAGGCGTACGAGGTCCGCGCCGAGCTCGAGTCGCTCGCAGCCCGTCGCGCCGTGGACCGGCTCGACGACGCCACCATCGCGCAGCTCCGTTCGGTGAACCAGGCGATGTACGAGCGCTCTCTGGCCGCAGCCGAGGGCGAGCAGCCGAAGCAGCGCGAGGGCAGCGACAACGACCAGTTCCACGGGCTGATCTACCAGGCCTCCGGCAACACCCGGCTGACCCGGATGCTCGTCGAGATCAACGACGCCTTCCCGCGCAACGTCTCGGCCCTGGTGCTCCGCGAGAACTCCCGGCACCGCGAGGAGAACTTCCGCGAGCACGAGGAGCTCATCGAGGCGTTCGTCGCCGGGGATCGCGAGCGCGCCGCCGAGCTCATGCGCGACCACGTCCTGCGCGCCGGCGAACACCTGGCGCACTGGTACGAGCGCCGCTCGTCCACCGTCTTCACCGGCTGACCCGGCGCGACCAGCGGAAGCGGCGCGAGAGACCGGACCGCGCGGCCCTGCACCGACGGGGCGGGGTCGACCCGCGCCTCCCGACCGGACCGCGCCGGCCGTCTACAGGACCGGCGCCCGCCGGATCCAGCCGGTGGCCTCCTCGATCGCGCGCGTCACCGCGAGCAGCTGGGCCTCGCGGCCGTACCGCCCGACGACCTGCACGCCGACCGGCAGCCCCTCGGGCGTGAACCCGGCCGCGGTCACCACGACCGGGTGCGCCGTCAACGTCAGCCGGTTCGCGAGCATCTGCCACGTGAAGTAGCGGTCGAAGCGGTGGCCGTCGACCTCGTCGACCCACTCGACCTCGGCCGGCGGTGCGACCACCGGCGTCGCCGGCAGCACGAGCACGTCGTGCCGGTCGAGCACCGCAGCCGTGTCCCGGTACATCCGGGTCCGACGCTCGTACGCATCGGCGAGCTGCGCCGCCGTGGTGGCGCGCCCCTGCTCGACGTTCCGGACGTAGTCGGGACGGAACCCGCTGGCACCGGCGTCGACGGCGTGCCGGCCACCCAGGAAGAACTCGAACGTCTCGATGGTCTCCCACGCCTCGTCCGCACCCGCGAAGTCGGGCTCGTCCGCCTCGACGACCGCGCCGAGCCCGGCGAGCTGCTCGCCGAACGCGCGGTGCACGGCACGCACGGCCGGGTCGATCGGCAGGCCGCCGGCGTCCTCGCTCCACGCGACGCGCAGGCCGTCGAGCTCCACCGGTCGGACCGGGTGCTGCGTCATGGCGGACATCGGCCAGACGGTCTTCTCGACGGCCAGGGCTTCCATGAAGCGTGCGGCGTCGGCGGAGTCGCGTGCCATCGGGCCGGTGACGCCGTGCGGCGTCCAGGCGTTGCCGGTCCGGCCGCTCGGCACCCGGCCCGGGCTCGGCCGGACGCCGACGACGTTGCAGAACGCGGCCGGGTAGCGCAGGCTCCCGCCGCTGTCGGAGCCGTCGGCGATCGGCAGGATCCGCCCGGCGAGGGCCGCTGCGGCGCCACCACTGGACCCACCCGCGTGCCGCGAGGTGTCCCACGGGTTCACGGTCGTGCCGAACACCGGGTTGAAGGTCAGCACGCCCTGGCCCATCTCCGGCGTGTTCGTCTTGCCGATGATGATCGCGCCGGCATCGCGGAGCAGCGTCGCGAGGACGCTGTCCTGTTCGGCGGGGCGCGCGTCGGCGAACGCCGCCGACCCGTTCGTGGTCGGCAGGCCGGCGACGTCCATCAGGTCCTTCACCGCGGTGGGCAGGCCGTGCAGGAGCGGGAGCGGTTCGCCCGCGGCGCGTGCCGCGGCGGTGCGGCGGTCCGCCGCTTCTGCCGCGGCCAACGAGACCGAGTCGGGCTGCTGGGAGACGACGGCCTGGAGGCGCGGGTTGCGTTCCTCGATCCGCTCCAGGTGGGCGCGCATCACCTCCACCGCCGACACCTCGCGGTTCGCGACGGCGTCGGCCAGGCGGACGGCGGACCAGTCGGCGAGGTGCTCCGGGGTGTGCTCGGGCGCGGGCATCAGCGGCCGCCCTCGTGGTCGTGCTGCTGCTCGGCGTGGACGTGCCCGTCGTGCGCGGCGTCGGTGTGGTGGTCGTGCGCCGCGTGGTCGTGCGCCGCGTGGTCGTGGTCGGCGCCCGGCGCGCAGTGGTCGGTCGCCGACGGCGGGACGTCGAGCGAGGGGTTCCGGTCGAAGAAGCCGTCCGGTTCGAGCCGGAAGCCGATCGTGTCGACGGGCATGATCGGCCACTGTTCGGGACGCGGGAAGTGGTGCACGCCGAGGACGGGCCACAGCACGAGGCGCTCGTTCTCGAGGGACCGGTCCGCCTGCTGCCAGACGTGCACCCCGTCATCGCCGAGCTCGCCCTGGTTCGGGTACTCGCCGGCGATGAAGCGCTCCTCGGGGTCGAAGGCGCTCGCCCAGAGGTGCTTCGCGACGAACGGCGCCTTCCGCTCGACGATGCTGCCCGGGCGGACGTGCAGCTGCGCGGTGTTCTGGACCGCCAGGCGGTAGGCCGTGCTCTCGCCGTAGCGGTTCTGCGCGGACTCGCTCTCGATGCGCCAGTGCAGCGCGCGGGCCGGGTCGGTCATCCGGGCGCCGTCGGCCTCGGAACCGATCGGCGTCTCGACCGCGATGCAGGCGTTGCCGTAGGGGTTCAGGGCCTCGTCGGGCTCGGGCTCGGCGTGCACCTCGACCAACCGGTTCAACGGCCCGTCGACGGCGGTGTCGAGCCGGACGGCGAAGTAGTGCTGGTGCGTCGGGGCCTGCACGTTCGGTGCGACCATCCGGCCGTACCGCGGGGTCTCGCCGTCGGCGATGCCGGACACCGACATCAGGCCGGTGAGCTTCACCTCGAGCTCGACGGAGCCGTCCTGGTACAGCGACCAGTAGAAGCCGTAGTCGTAGTTCGCCACGGTCGCGAAGCTCGAGATCACGAGTCGGCGGCTGCGACGGACCTCGGCGCTGCCGGTGCGGGTGTTGACGTGCTTCCAGAGGATCGAGTCGTCCTCCTCGTGCAGGCAGATGCCGTTGACGATGGTCTGCGGTTCGCCGTGGCCGTCCAGGAAGTCGACGTCGAAGTAGCGGATCTCCCCCAGGCAGTCGCAACCGAGCTCGAGGCTCGCGGTCAGCGGGCCGGCGCCGTACTCGCCCCAGTCGAAGAAGTTCTTCCGGTACGCGGTCGGGTCGCTGTCCAGGTACGGCACGTACATCTCGTTGACGGCCGCACGGTGCAGCACCGGGCGCTCGACGTCGCCGTCACGGTAGGACAGGTCGTGCAGCACGAGCCCCTCGCGGTGCGAGAAGCCGACGCGGAACGTCCAGTTCTGCCAGCGGACCTCGTGCCCGTCGATCGTGAAGCCGGGACCGTTCGGCTGGACGATGTCGAGCGCGGAGACCTCGCGGTCGGGACCCCAGGTGCCGGAGGTGTAGACGCCGGTCTCGCTCGCCATCGGGATGACGCCGTGGTCCTCGATCCGGATGACCTCGAGGGTGTCGAGGTCGAGGATCGGGACGAGCCCGGCGACGGGTCGTGCGTAACCGTTGTCCTCGGGGAACTCGCGGTACCAGACCGTGCCCCAGCTCAGGCGGCGGTCGGCGAGGTCCTCGGGCACGAAGCCGGTGATCGACTCCGGGTCGACCCAGACGAGCGACGTGTCGGTGATCCCGCGCTTCGCGAGCGCCTCGATGATGAGCGGCGACTTCCGTGCGGCCTGCGCGATGAGCCGTGCTTCGTCACTCGAGACGCCGGGGCGACGGTGGTCCACGTCGGTCCACAGCTCGACGATCGCGGGCGAGTCCGGGCCGGCGGTCCACCCGCGCACCTCCCACGCGGCGTGGGCGTCCGGGTCCATCACGACGATCCGCACCGGACGGGCGCCACCGGCGGTCGTGCCCCTGGCCTTCTCCTCGTCGAGCGCGATCCCCCAGAAGCGCGGCCGGGCCCCGATGCGCCCGGAGGCACGGACGGCGGTGACGAAGGAGGCGATCTCGGCGGAGGTCAGCGGATCGAGGACGTGGGTGCTGCTCATGGGCTTCCTTCTCGGGTGGATCGTGCGGTCAGTGGGCGTCGAGGACGACGGCGCGGCCGTCCGCGCGGGGGTCGCTCGCGGCGTCGAGGTGCCCGTCGGCGTGCAGGCGGACGGTCTGCACGTGCCCGGCTTCATCGACGGGGCCGTCGGTGCGGGCGACCGGCAGGCCGAGGGCCTCGGCCGCGGAGATCGCGTCCTCGGAGCCGGGTTCGGCGACGAGCGTCATCACCTCGTGCCCGAGGTCGCGCGCACCGATCACGAACCGCGGTCTGCCGAGGACCTCGTCGGGATCGCTGCCGGCGGCGACCAGGTCGCGGGCGAGCTGCGCGAGGATCCACGGCTGGGCGCTGCCGCCCTGGCAGCCGAGGCCGAGCACCAGGTCGTCCGTCTCGGCGATCACCGGCAACAGGGTGTGCGGCGGTCGCAGGCCCGGTCCGACGTGGGCGGGGTGGGCGGGGTCGGTGCTGAAGGCGGAGCCGCGGTTGTGCAGCACCACGCCCGTCCCCGGGTCGAGGATGCCGGAACCGAAGAGCTGGTAGACGCTCTGGATGAGCGTGACGACGGTGCCGTCGCTGTCCGCAGCGGTCACCGCGACCGTGTCGCCGAGGGCACGGCCGGCGCGGGGCAGTGCGCCGACCCGACCGGAGTCGCGTGGGTCGAGCATCGCTGCGACGTCGATGGAGCCGCCGCGGGGGTCGCCGAGTTCGGCCTGGCGGACGAGCGCGGCACGGTGCACGGCGTCGACGAGGTCGGCGGCCGCGGAGGTCGCGGTGCCGTGCTCACTGCCGCCGGCGAGTGCTTCCGGCAGGATCCCGAGCAGCACGACGCCCTGCGTGGGTGGCGGCGCGACCCACCATCGGGCACCGCCGATCGTCGTGCCGCGGGGCTCGACGAGCTCGGCGTCGTGCGCGGCGAAGTCGGCCTCGGTGTGGGTGCCACCGAGCTCCCGCAGCCGAGCGGTGATCGAGGCGGCGATCCGTCCCCGGTACATCGCGCCCGGGTCGGCAGCGAGTTCGGTCAGGGTCGCGGCGAGCGCCGGCTGCACGAGCGGGTCGCCTTCGGCCAGGAGCGCCCCGGCGTCGTCGGTGAAGACCTCGCGCATCCCGGGGTCGGCGTGGAGCTCGTCGGTCCGGACCGCGATCGCACGGCCGAGTCCGGCGGAGACGGGGACCCCGCCGGCCGCGAGTCGTGCTGCGCGGGTCAACGGGTCGGCGAGCCCGAGTCGGCCGCCCAGCGCGTCGATCGCCTGCCATCCCGCGACGACGCCGGGGACCGTCACGGTCTGGGCGCCCTGCCGGGGCATCCGGTCCTGCTGCGCGAGCGCCGCGACGTCGATGCCGGCCGGTGCGGCGCCGGCGGAGACCACGGCGACGACGGGCCGTCCTGGCCGACTGACGAGGGCGACGAGGTCCCCGCCGATGCTGCACTGGTGCGGGTAGACGACGGTCAGTGCGGTGGCCGCAGCGAGCGCGGCGTCGATGGCGTCCCCGCCGGCCGCGACCGCCTCGGACGCAGCGTCGAGGGCGGCCGGGTGCGGTGCGGCGACGGCGATGCGTCGGGTGGAGGGTGCTGCTGGGGCGGTCATGCGGTGGTCACCATCCGTGCGGGGCTGAGGAACGCGAGGTCGGGGCGGTCGATGCCCTGCACCAGGTCGGCGACGGCCGCACCGATCGCCGGCCCGAACTTGAAGCCGTGGCCGGAGCAGGCTGCGGCGAGGAGCACCTCGGGTTGCTCGGGCAGGGCGCCGACGACGAACCGCTTGTCCGGGGTCATCGTGTACAGGCACGCGACTGCCTGGGCACCGGCGGTGACGATGCCGGGGACGAACCCTTCGAGGAGCTCGGCCAGGTGCGCGACCTCGGCCTCGGTCGGCGGTGCGACGGGCACGTCCGGGTCCCACACGGGTCCGGCGTCGATGCCGATCTTCGCGCCGGATCCGGCGGTCTCCGGGAGCCCGAAGACGAGCCCCTCCGGCAGGTCGACCGAGAAGCACCCGAGCGCGGGTGGCTGCGCCACGGTCTGCCCCGTCGGCGCGGTGAGCGTGACGATGCGCCAGACCTCGAAGAACGCGGCGGCCCCGGGTACCAGCTGCGACGCCCAGGCGCCGCCGGCGAGCACGAGCCGTCGCGCGCGGACGCTGCCGGCGTCGGTCCGGACGGTGACGACGCCGTCGTCGACCCGCCAGTCGAGCACGGTCTCGCCGTACCGCAGGTCGGCGCCGGCCGCCGCGGCGGCGGACTGCGCGAACGCGAGTGCCCGCGCGGCCTCGAGCACACCGGCGTCGGGGTCGTGGACCGCGCCGTACGTCTCGGGCGGACGCAGCGAGGGCGCGAGCGTCGGCCAGGCTGCGCGGTCGACCGGGAGGCTCGCCCCACCCTGCATCGTCGGCTCGCCCCGGTGCGCGTACAGTCCACCGGTCCGGTGCAGGAAGGGCGCGCCGGCTGCGGTTCCCCAGCGGTCCCACCCGCGGTACGCACGGTCGACGAGGTCGTTCCACACCGGGTGTGGGTAGGCGCGGCGGATCATCCGGGTGGCGCCGTGCGACGAGCCGCGCTCGTGCCCCGGTGCGAAGCGCTCCACCGCGACGACGTCGAGGCCGCGGCGCGCGAGCTCGTACGTGGCGGCGGATCCGTGGATGCCGAGTCCGAGGACGACGACGTCGTGCACGGCCGTCACGCGCGGACCTCGGCGACGACGTCCGCGACGCCCTCGAGCAGGACCCGGACGTCCTCGTCGTCGTTGTACACGTGCGGCGAGACGCGGACGACGCTCGGCAGGCCACGGGCGCCCAGGTCCCACTGCGCGTGGCTCGCGGGGACGGAGATGGAGTCGATGCGGCGCTGCCGGAGCCGGGCCGAGACCTCCTTGCCGGCGACGCCGTCGACCGTGAAGGTGACGATCGCGGACGCTGACGCTGACGGGTCCGCCACGGTGACGCCGTCCACGGCGTCGAGCGCGGTGCGCAGGTGGGCGCCGAGGCCGACCAGGTGCGCCTCGGTCGCCGCCGGCCCGCGGTCGAGGGCCTCGCGCAGCGCCACTCCGAGGCCGAGCCGTGCGGCGACGGAGCACTCCCACGTCTCGAGCTGTCGCGCGGTGCCGTCCATCGTCCACTCATCCTCGCCGGTCCAGACGGCTCCGCGGACATCCGGCGCCCATGCACCGACGCCCTCGAGCATCCCGCGGCGCAGGTAGGCGATCCCGGTGCCGCGCGGCCCACGCAGGAACTTCCGGCCGGTGGTGACGAGGGCGTCGCAGTCGACGGCGCGCACGTCGATGTCGATCTGGCCGACGGACTGCGTGGCGTCGACGACGGTCAGGGCGCCGTGGCGACGGGCGACGGCGCTGATCTCCGCGATCGGTTCGACGAGGCCGGACGAGGTCGGCACGTGCACCGCGCTCACGACGACACGGCCGCTCGCTCCGGCGACGGCGCGGTCCAGGGCCTCGAGGTCCATGGCACCGGTGGCGTCGCTCGGCACGACCTCGAGCCGCACGTCGTCGTGCCGCTGCATGGCCAACAACCGGAGCGCCTGGCTGACGTAGCTGGAGCGGGGTGCGACGACGGTGTCCCCGGCACCGAGCCGCAGCGCGTCGAAGACACCGCGCAGGCCGCTCGTGGCGCTGTCGAACAGGGCGATCTCGTCCGGCGCCGACCCGAGCAGGGTGGCGGCCGCGGTGTAGACGCCGGCGACCTCGTCGGCGACCTGGTTGGCGGCTTCGTACCCACCCACCCGCTGTTCCCGGCGCAGGTGGGTGACCACTGCCTCCAGGACGCCGTCGCTGACCAGGCCCGCGCCGGCCGCGTTGAAGTAGTGGCGCCCTGCGGTGCCGGCGGTGCGGGACCGCTCGGCGGCCACGTCGATCGCCGTCACTGCCTGGGCGGCCATCGTGCCGTCCTCGAGACCGATCGTCATGTCGCGGGTCCTCCCTCGTGCGCGTCACCCCCGGACGCTCAATGGATCCCATCATAAACAGGTTGTATCCATTACCGCCACCGCCGGATACTGTTGTCCCATGGAGCACTCCGCTGAAGCCCGCGCGCAGGAACTCGGACTCGTCATCCCGGACTACGCGAACCCGCCCTACGGTGGCCGGTACGGCAGCTCGCTCCGCGCGTTCCACCGCACCGGCGACCTGCTGGAGCTGAGCGGCATGACCCCGGAGTCACGGGACGGCACGATGCTGCACCCGGGGTCGGTCGGGGTCGACATCACCCTCGAGCAGGCTCGTGAAGCGGCCCGCTACACCGCGGTCAACGCCCTCGGCATGATCCGCTACGCCCTCGGCTCGCTCGACGAGGTCACTGCGCTGTCCCGCGGGCTGTGCTTCGTCCTCTGCCCGCCCGGGTTCGAGCAGCTCAACCAGGTGTCGAACGCGGCCAGCGACCTGCTGTTCGACGTCTTCGGACCGGACGTCGGCCGGATGGGCCGCGCGTCGATCGGTGCGACCGCCCTGTCACGGAGCGCCTGCTTCGAGCTCTGGCTCAGCCTGGAGTGCCGCCCCCGCCGAGCCGGGGAGTGAGACCGCTCGCCGAGACCGGCACGCGGGGGACCGCGTTCTGGCTCCTCGTCGTGGCGTCGACCGCCGGCTACGTCGTCAACGGTGCGAGCACCCCGGTGGTGCCACGGGTGGCGACGGACCAGCTCGGCGCCGACCCCGCCGTCGGTGGGCTGCTCGTGTCGCTCGCGGGGTTCGTGGCGATCGGCGCGATGCCACTCGCCGGCATCCTGAGCGACCGGCTCGGTCCACGACGTGTCCTCCTCGGTGCCGGGTTGCTGGCGGCAGCCGGACTCGGCATCGTGCTCGTCGCGCTGAGCGTCCCGAGCCTCGCGGTCAGCCGGCTCGTCTTCGGCGCCGGCAACGCGGCCACCGCCACCGCCCTCACTGCCTGGGTCGTCGCCGAGGTGCCGGTGACCCAGCGGAGCCGCGCACTCGGCCTGTTCGGGCTCGCCGTCTGGATCGGTCTCGCCCTGGGGCCCGTGGTCGGCGAGAACCTGTACCAGTCGGCCGGACACCGCACCGTGTGGGTCGTCGCGATCGGCATCCAGCTCGCCGGGCTCGGAGTGGCACTGCTCACGCGGGGCGGATCGGCTCCGGTGCACCGCAGCCCGGCGCGACCGGCCGGTGCGGGTCTCGCGGCGGTGCTGCGGGCCGTCGTACGACCGGGCGCGGCGGGACTCGTGGCCTGGGCGGCCGAGGGCTTCATGATCGCGTTCCTCATCCAGCACCTGGTCGGGCAGGGCGTCGGCGCGCAGGGACTGACCGGGGCCGCGAACGTCTTCACGGTCTTCGCAGCGAGCGTCGTCGGGGTGCGACTGCTCCTCGGCGGACTGCCGGACCGGATCGGGCCCGTCCGCACCGCACGAGGAGCCCTGGTCGTCCTCGCCGCAGGGCTGGTCGTCCTCGCGGTCGCACACGACTTCCCGACCGCGGCCGCCGGTGCCGTCCTGGTCGGTGCCGGGTACTCGCCGCTGTTCCCGACGCTCACGATCCTGAGCACCCGGACGCTCGACGACCGCACCCGGGCCACCGGCGTCGGCGTCTTCTCGGCCGTCACCAGCGCGGGCTACGCCGTCGGCTCACTCGTGGGCGGGGTCCTGGTGTCGGCGGTCGGTTCCGGGTGGGCGCTCGTCGTCCTCGCCGCCTTGCAGCTCGCCGCGGTGCCCGCACTCGGCAGGCACGACGGCGGCGGCACCGGTCGCGACCTCAGAGCGCGATGACGACGCTCTTCGACTCGCAGAACGCGCGCAGGGCCTCTTCGCCGAGGTCGCGACCGAGGCCGGACTCGCCGACCCCGCCGAAGGACAGTGCCGGGTCGAACAGGTTGTAGGTGTTCACCCACACGGTGCCGGCGTGCAGCCGCTGGCCCATCCGGTGGGCGCGGGACAGGTCGCGGGTCCAGACCCCGGCGGCGAGGCCGTACGTCTGGTCGTTCGCGATGGCGATCGCCTCGTCCTCGTCGTCGAACGGGATGACACCGACGACGGGCCCGAAGATCTCCTCGCGCGCGATGGTCATCGTGTTCGAGACGCCGGTGAAGAGCGTCGGCTCGACGTAGTAGCCCGGGCGCTCGGGCACGCCGCCGCCGACCGCGACCGTCGCCCCCTCGGCCTTGCCCTGCTCGATGTACCCGAGCACCTGCTGCCGCTGCTCCTCGGACACGAGCGGTCCGACGGTGATCCCGCCGTCGAGCCCGTCGCCGACGGGGACCTTCCGGACGGCGGCGACCAGGCGCTCGGTGACCTCGTCGAGGACCGACCGCTGCACGAGCAGGCGGCTGCCCGCGGTGCACATCTGGCCGGAGTGCCCGAACGACGCACGCATGGCGGTGAGGACGACGGCGTCGAGGTCGGCGTCCTCGAACACGATGTTCGGGCTCTTGCCGCCGAGCTCGAGGGTCAGGCGCTTGAAGTCCGCACTCGCGGCGGTCATCACCTTGCGGCCGACCTCGGTGCTGCCGGTGAACGAGACCTTGTCGACACCGGGGTGCGCGGTGAGCGCGGCACCGACCCGGCCGTCGCCGGTCAGGACGTTGACGACGCCGGCGGGCACACCGGCTTCCTCGCAGATCGCGGCGACCCGGAGCATCGTGAGCGGGGTCTGCTCGGCCGGCTTGACGACCACCGTGCAGCCCGCGGCGAGCGCCGGTGCGAGCTTGAACGCGCCGGTCATGATCGGGAAGTTCCAGGGCAGGATGAGCGCCGCGACGCCGACCGGTTCGAGGGTCGTGTACACGTGGTGCGCTCCGCCGTCGACGGGGACGACCGTGCCGGTCAGGCGCGAGGGAGCGCCGGCGTAGTAGCGGAACACCCGGGCCGAGGTCGCGGTGTCGGCGCGGGAGCGCTCGATCGGCTTGCCGTTGTCGCGGGTCTCGAGCACGGCGAGTTCCTCGAGCCGCTCCTCGATCAGGTCCGCGACGCGGTTCAGGATGCGGCTGCGGTCGTGCGGGCTCATCCCGCTCCACCGGCGGTCCTCGTGTGCCCGGCGCGCGGCGGCCACGGCGGCGTCGACGTCGGCGGGACCGGCCTGCGGCACCCGGGTGAGCAGCACCTCGGTGGCGGGGTCGAGCACGTCGAGGAGTTCGGCGCCGTCGGGTGCGGTCCAGGTGCCGTCGACGAGGAACGGCTCGAGCGGGGCCAGGGGTGCGAGCGTGTCTCTCATGACGGTTCCTCCGTGGGACGTGGGTGCGGTGGGTCGAGGTGCTCGGTCAGGGGCGGTCGAGCAGTCGAGCGGGCTCGTCGACCGTGATCCGGGTGAGGACCTCGTCGGGTACGCCGAGTGCGCGGAGGCCGGGGACGACCCGGGCGGTCAGGTGGTCGAGGCCGTGTCCGCCGTACCGACGGAGCTGGCCCTTCGTCCAGGTGGCGTGACCGAAGACCCAGCGGGTGTCGGGGTCGCTCTCGCGCAGGGTCAGGAAGGCGTCGAGCCGTTGCGGATCGCTGGCGTTGCGGATGCGACCGACGTGCGAGCCCTCGTTGCCGAAGCAGAGTTCGAGCACGGCTCCTGCCTGGCCGAGGTCGCGCAGGTAGGGCAGGTCGAGGAACTCGTCGACGGTCGAGAACACGACCCGGCTCGGGTCGACCCCCTCGGCCACGACGTGCGCGAGCACCTCGAGGCCGTTCCGGGCGTCGGCGGCCAGCCGGACGGCGACGGCCGCGCCGGTGGTCGCCGCCGCTCGTGCAGCCGCCGTGAGACTGCGGCGTTCCTCGAGTCCGTCGGCGGTCGCGAACGCCGTCGTCGTCCCCATCAGGCCGAGCAGCCCGGCGCGGTACGTGGTGCCGGGCACCGAGTCCGTCAGTGCCCGTTCGAAGAGCCCCTGTCGCCCGTCGGTGTCCAGGTCGAGGTACCACTCGGGCAGCAGTCGTGGCAGGTAGGCCCCGTAGCCGGCGACGATCCCGACGCCGCACGCCCGTGACAGTTCGGGCAGCCGGGCGTGGTCGGGGCCGAAGCCGAGGGAGCTCAGGTCGACGGCGAGCCCGAGGCCGCTGTTCCGCGCGGTGCGGAGTTCGTCGGCGAGCAGGTCGACGTCGTCGAGGCGCAGGTTGTCCGCGAGTGCGAGCTGGCTCCACCGCAGGGCGGCAGCCAGGTCCGCGGTGACCGCGAGGCTCGGCTCCAGCGCTTCGACACCGGGTCGCTGCAGGGCACTCGCGTCGGTCAGCAGGTGCTCGTGCATCGACACCGCACCGATCCCGGACGACTCGACGGGGCCGAGGACGGTCTGGATCACGACGTGCCTTTCGCGGTGGCGGACTTGACGGATCCAATCTACATCGGTTTGGATCCCTCTTGTCCACACGTGTCGCCGAGCTCCTCGCTCGACTCCGAACGTTTACACGCGGCCCCCTTCCGTCACGTGCCCGAAACAGCCGGGCAACGACGGCGACACGGGTCCGCACGACACTGGTCGCACTACCTGTCGCCCGATAGGTACTCCGCGAAAGGTCTGCAGCCATGCGCTCTCCAGAGTCACCGCTCCACGCACCGCGCGCCACGTCCAGCGTCGACCCCGTCGACACCCAGGGCTCCGCCCGACTCGGCTACGAGCAGGAACTCCACCGCGGGGTCGGCTCGTTCTCGTCGTTCGCGGCCGGGTTCTCGTTCGTCTCGATCCTGACCACCGTCTTCCAGCTGTTCGGCCTCGGGTTCGGACTCGGCGGTGCCGCCTTCTTCTGGGCCTGGCCGCTCGTCTTCGGCGGCCAGCTGCTCGTCGCGCTGAACTTCGCGCAGCTCGCCGCCCGGTGGCCGATCTCGGGCGCGATCTTCCAGTGGTCCAGTCGTCTGGCGGGCGCGCGCTTCGGGTGGTTCACCGGGTGGACGATGATCATCGGGCAGATCCTCACCGTGGCCGTCGCGGCCATCGCGGTGCAGGCCGTGCTCCCCGCGATCTGGAACGGGTTCCAGGTCGTCGGCGGCCCCGGAGCCGACCCCTCCCTCGCCTCGTCGACCGGTGCTGCGAACGCGGTGGTGCTCGGCATCGTGATGCTCGTCGTGACGACCCTGGTGAACATCACGAGCGTCCGGCTGATGGCGCGGGTCACGAGCTTCGGCGTGCTGATCGAGATCATCGGCGTCGTCGTGCTCATCGGCGCGCTCTTCCTGCTGCCGCACCGCAGCCCTGCGGTGGTGTTCACGACCGCCGGCTCGACGAGCACCGAACCGTACGTCTGGGCGTTCCTGGCATCGTCCCTGATGGCTGCCTACGTGATGGTCGGCTTCGACTCCGCCGGTGAGCTCGCCGAGGAGACGCACAACCCCCGCCGGACCACCCCGAAGACCATCGTCCGCGCGCTCACCGTCTCCGGCCTCGGCGGTGGGCTGCTCATCATCGGTGCCCTGGTCGCCGCCCCGAGCCTGACCGACGGCAAACTGGCGACGCAGGGACTCGCCTGGGTGATCACCTCGACGCTCGGCGACGTCTTCGGCCGGCTGCTGCTCTGCACCGTCGCGGTCGCCGTGTTCGCCTGCACCCTCGCCGTGCAGACCGCCGGTGCGCGCATGGTCTACTCGATGGCCCGCGAGAAGGCCCTGCCCTTCCACCGCACGCTCGCTCGGGTCTCACCCCGGACCGGGACACCGATCGCCGCGTCGATCGTCGTCGGTGTCGGCGCCGCCCTCGCACTCGCCGTGAACATCGGTCAGTCCGCGATCTTCACCGCCCTGTCCAGCCTGTGCATCGCGATGCTCTACCTGGCCTACCTCGGCGTCACCGGCCCCCTGCTGGTCCAACGCATCCGGCTCCGACGGTCCGGCTTCCCCGCCGGCGTGGACGAGGACGGCAAGCCGCTGTTCACACTCGGCCGGTGGGGCATCCCGCTCAACGCCCTCGCCGTCGCCTTCCAGATCGGCATGGCGGTCAACCTCATCTGGCCGCGCCCGGAGATCTACGACCTGACCGGGAACTCGTGGTGGCTGCAGTACAGCGCACTGCTGTTCATCGGCGCCGTCCTGCTCGTGGGTTGGGTGTGGTCGGCCCGGCGGCACCGTGCGCACGGACCGATCACCCTCGCCGAGGTCCCGTCCACCGCCTCGGTCCCCGCCGTCCAGGCACCCGCCTCCGCGACTGCGACCGTCGAAGCCTGACCGAAGGAACCCCATGCGCGACCTCCACCAGACCGACAGCGTGCTCGCCTCGCGTTCCGATGCGCGCGCCCAGGCCGGGACGCAGTCCGAGTACATGCCGTACCTGCCGGCGTCGACGTCCCCGTTCGCCCCCGAGGGCGTGGACCGCGCACAGCTCGTCTGGGCAGAGACGGTGGCCCCCGGCGGGTACACGCACAAGATCCTGGCCAGGGGCTCTCGTCTCCGCTTCGACGACCCGACGGGGCAGGCCTGCGCCAACCTCCTGGTGTTCAACGCGCTCGAACCGTGGGAGCGGTTGAACGTCGCCGACACGCAGAAGATCCCGTGGCAGGCCTACCTCGGCGTCGGCACGCCGCTGCTCAGCGGGGACGGCCGTGCCCTGGCGACGGTGGTCGAGGACACCTCGGGGCACCACGACGCCTTCTGCGGCACGTCGACGGACGCCTGGAACGAGCGGAAGTACGGCGGTGCGGCACCCGAGGGGCTCAGCCCGAGCGGCCGGTCGCTCTTCGTGAAGGCCGCCGCCAAGCACGGGCTGACGAGGCGTGACCTGCCGCCGAGCGTCTCGTTCTTCCAGGGTGTCCGGATCGACGACGAGGGGGCGATGACCTTCACGGGGTCGGCCGGAGCCGGGCACCACGTCACCCTCGTCGCCGAGCTGCCGCTGCTCGTGCTCGTCGCGAACGTCGCGCACCCGATCGACCCCCGGCCGGAGTACGCCGTCGGCCCGCTCCGGGTGCACGCCTGGCGTGGGGCACCGACGACCGACGCGGACGAGCGGTTCACGGCGACGCCGGAACTCACCCGCGCCTACCTGAACGCCATCGACTACGCGGAAGCACGAGGCCTCTGATGCCCGACACGACGACGCACACCCGCACCTCCACCGTCCCGGTCGGCGCCGTCCACGCCCCCGACGTCGCCCTGGACTGGAGCGAGTCCCTCGTGCCCGGCGACGTCGTCCGCGACGACCGGGTCGAGCCGCTCGCGCCCTGGTCCGCCGTCGTCCGCGCCGGCGAGGTGCTCACGATCGTCGACGTCGGCGGCAACCAGAGCGCCGACTGCCTGGTCTACGACGCGCACGACCCCGACGAGCGCTACAGCGTCCCGGACACCCTCGCGGCCCAGGGGAACGCCTACGTCCGCACCGGCACCGTGCTGATGTCGAACGAGGGGCACCCGCTCATGACGGTCGTCGCCAACGAGATCGACCGGCAGGACACCATCGGCGGCGCGTGCTCGAAGGAGTCCAACACCCTGCGGTACGGCCACCACACCCAGTACCAGCACGGCTGCCGCGAGAACTTCCTGGCCGAGGCCGGCCGGCACGGCCTCGGCGCCCGCGACATCGTCTCGAACCTCAACTGGTTCATGAACGTCCCGGTCGAGGCCGACGGCGCCCTCGGGATCGTCGACGGCATGAGCGCACCGGGCAAGCGCGTCGCCGTCCGGGCCGAACGCGACGTGCTCGTCATCGTGTCGAACTGCCCCCAGATGAACAACCCGTGCAACGACTTCTCCTGCACCCCGCTGCGCATGATCGTGGTCCAGCCGTGATCGCCGCACCCGACACGGAGGACACCGTGCCCCAGCCACCCGCGCTCTCCACCGACACCGTCCTCGTCGCCAACCGCGGCGAGATCGCCCGCCGGGTGATCCGCTCCGCCAAGGCCCTCGGCATGCGCACCGTCGCCGTCTACTCCGACGCCGACCGCGCCGCGCCGCACGTCCGCGAAGCCGACGTCGCCGTCCGCCTCGGCCCGGCGCCCGCCCGCGACTCCTACCTGCGCATCGACGCCGTGGTGCAGGCAGCGAAGGACACCGGCGCCGGCTTGGTCCACCCCGGCTACGGGTTCCTGTCGGAGAACACGGACTTCGCCCGCGCCTGCGAGGACGCCGGCATCCGGTTCGTCGGGCCGACCGCCGACCAGATCGTCCGCTTCGGCGCGAAGCACACCGCTCGCGAGCTCGCCGCCGCAGCCGGGGTCCCGATGCTCGCCGGCACCGGCCTGCTCGAGAGCGTCGACGACGCCGTGGCCGAGGCCGAGCGCATCGGCCTGCCGGTGATGCTCAAGGCCACCGGTGGCGGCGGCGGCATCGGCATGCAGGCGTGCGCGACCCTCGACGAGGTCCGCGAGGCCTACACGAGCGTCACCCGCACGGCCACCGCGGCCTTCGGGTCCGCCGGCATCTTCCTCGAACGCCTGGTGCGACCGGCCCGGCACGTCGAGGTCCAGCTCTTCGGCGACGGCCACGGGCGCGTCGCGGTGATCGGCGACCGGGACTGCTCGTTGCAGCGTCGGAACCAGAAGGTCATCGAGGAGGCCCCGGCGCCCGCGCTGCCCGAGCACGTCCGCAGCGAGCTGCACGAGTCCGCCCGTCGCCTGGCCGCGAGCGTCGGGTACCGCAGCGCCGGCACCGTCGAGTTCGTCTACGACCCGGTCCGCGAAGAGGCGTCGTTCCTCGAGGTGAACACCCGCCTGCAGGTCGAGCACCCGGTGACCGAGGAGGTGTTCGGAGTCGACCTCGTCGACCTCATGCTCCGCCTGGCTCGTGACGGCGCCGACGGCATCGACGACGACGTCTTCGACCGCACCTGGACCCCGAACGGCCACGCCGTCGAGGCACGCGTCTACGCCGAGGACCCGGCGAAGGGCTCGCTGCCCTCGAGCGGCCTCGTCACCCAGGCGGTGTTCCCGAGCGCGACCACCGAGTCCGGCGACCCGAGCGGACTCCGCGTCGACGGCTGGGTCGAGACCGGCTCCGAGGTCTCGGCGTTCTACGATCCGATGCTCGCGAAGGTCATCGCCACCGGCGAGACCCGCGACGACGCCCTCGACCGGCTGCGCGACGGCCTCGCCGCCACGCGGATCGACGGCATCGTGACGAACACCGGGCTGCTCCGTGCGCTGACCGACGACCTCGAGCTCCGCACCGCCACGCACTCCACCTCGACGCTCGACGAGACCGACGACCCGGACCCGCGCATCGACGTCCTCGCCCCGGGCACCATGACGATGATCCAGGACCTGCCCGGCCGGGTCGGGTACTGGCAGGTGGGCGTCCCGCCGAGCGGACCGTTCGACGCCGCGTCGTTCGCCGAGGCGAACCGCGCCGTGGGCAACCCCGACGGCGCCCCCGCGCTCGAGATCACGGCGACGGGTCCGACGCTGCGCTTCTCGACCGCCGCCGTCGTCGCGCTCACCGGCGCACCGGCGCCCGCGACCCTCGACGGTGATCCCGTCCCGCTCTGGGAGCCGATCGACGTCGGCGCCGGACAGACCCTGGCGGTCGGGACGGCGCCCGGGCCCGGGCCCGGCCTGCGCACCTACCTGGCCGTCCGCGGTGGCTTCGACGTCCCCACCTACCTCGGCTCCACCGCCACGTTCACGCTCGGCGGCTTCGGCGGCCATGCCGGTCGCGCGCTGCTCGCCGGCGACGTCCTGCGGCCGGGCTCCCCGGACTCCGACGCGCCGCACCCCGCCTTCCCCGGGGGCGCCCGCCTGGGCCTGGTCGGCGGTCCGACCCCGGCCGAGCACCGCACGGCACTCACCGACGCGTGGGAGATCGCCGTGACCGAGGGGCCGCACGCCGCCCCGGACTTCTTCACCCGCGCGGACCTGGACGTCTTCTACGCCACCGACTACGGCGTGCACCACAACTCGGCGCGCACCGGCATCCGGCTCATCGGGCCCCGACCCGAGTGGGCGCGGACGGACGGTGGCGAGGCCGGCCTCCACCCCTCGAACATCCACGACACCCCGTACGCGGTCGGTGCGATCGACTTCACCGGCGACACCCCGATCATCTTGGGGCCGGACGGGCCCTCGCTCGGCGGCTTCGTCTGCCCCGCCGTGGTCGCCAGCGGCGACCTGTGGAAGCTGGGCCAGCTCCGACCAGGTGACACGGTCCGGTTCGTCCCCGTCCGCGAAGCCGACGCCGCCGCGCTCGAGGCGAACCGGGCCTCCCGGACCGTCCCCCGCACCGGGGGCGACGGCGACGACGGCGTGATCACCCGCCTGGAGGCGACCGACGTCCGTCCGAGCGTCGCCTACCGACGCGACGGCGACGACAACGTGCTCGTCGAGTACGGCGACATGACGCTCGACATCGCGCTGCGCATGCGCGTGCACGCGCTCATGACGAAGCTGCAGCAGGAGGCGCCGAAGGGCGTCCTCGACATCACCCCGGGCATCCGCTCGCTGCAGGTGCACACCGACGCGTCGGTCCTGAAGGCCCGTGACGTGGCCGGGCTCCTCCGCGAACTCGAGGACGAGATCCCGCCCACCGACCAGCTCGTCGTGCCGTCGCGCACCGTCAAGCTCCCGTTGTCGTGGGACGACCCCGCCACACGCCTCGCCATCGAGCGCTACATGAACGGCGTGCGGAACGACGCTCCGTGGACCCCCTGGAACATCGAGTTCATCCGGCGCATCAACGGTCTGGAGAGCGTCGACGACGTCTTCCGCACCGTCTTCGACGCGAGCTACCTCGTGCTCGGCCTGGGCGACGTCTACCTCGGCGCCCCGGTCGCCACACCGCTCGACCCCCGGCACCGTCTCGTGACGACGAAGTACAACCCGGCCCGCACCTGGACCGCCGAGAACTCCGTCGGGATCGGCGGTGCGTACCTCTGCATCTACGGCATGGAGGGGCCGGGCGGCTACCAGTTCGTCGGGCGCACCGTGCAGATCTGGAACCGGTTCCGCCGCGGCGGGCTGTTCCAGGAGGACCCGTGGGCGCTGCGCTTCTTCGATCGCATCGAGTGGTACCCGGTCGGTGCCGACGAGCTGCTCGAGCTGCGGGCCGAGACCGACGCCGGACGGGGCTCGTTCGAGACCGTCGACGGCGAGTTCTCGATCGCCTCGTACAACCGCTTCCTCGAGGCGAACGCGGGCTCGATCGCGGACTTCCGGGCGCAGCAAGCGCGAGCGTTCGGCGAGGAGAAGGAGCGGTGGCGAGCCTCCGGCGAGTTCGACGTGCGCGACGAACCGGCCGCCGTCGTGGCGGACGAGGTCGTCCTTCCCGCCGGGGCGACGGCCGTGACCGCACCCTTCACCTCGACGGTGTGGCAGGTGGACGTGCGACCGGGCGACCGGGTGGACGAGGGACAGAAGTTGTTGGCAGTGGAGGCGATGAAGATGGAGTCGATGGTGCACGCACCGGTGGAAGGCCACGTGTTGGAGGTCTACATCAAGCCGGGCGACCAGGTCGCACCGGGGCAGGTCCTGGCCGCGATCGGAGCGGGAGCGTGAGCGCGGCGAGCGCCGCTGCGGACCGCGTCCGCGACGCCTTCGACCGCATCGACGCCGTCGACCGGCCCGAGGTCTGGATCACCCTGCGCGACCGCGCCGCGGTCCTGCAGGAGGCCGAGGCCGTCGACCCGGCCCTCCCACTCGCCGGACTCCTGTTCGCCGTCAAGGACAACATCGACGTCGCCGGATTGCCCACGACCGCCGCCGCCCGCTCCTACGCGTACGAACCCGACGCCGACGCGACCGCCGTCGCCCGCCTGCGCGCCGCCGGCGCGGTCGTCGTCGGCAAGACGAACCTCGACCAGTTCGCCACCGGCCTGGTCGGCACCCGGTCGCCCTTCGGCGCGGTCCGGAACGCGTGGGACCCGACGCGGATCTCCGGTGGGTCGTCGAGCGGTTCCGCCACCGCCGTCGCGCTCGGCATCGTCGACTTCGCGCTCGGCACCGACACCGCCGGCTCCGGTCGCGTGCCCGCGGCGCTCGGCAACCTGGTCGGCGTGAAGCCGACCAAGGGCCTGGTGCCGAACACCGGTGTCGTGCCGGCCTGCCGCTCGCAGGACTGCGTCACGGTCTTCGCCCGATCGCTCGACCTCGCCCGCACGGCGGCGGAGCTGATGGCCGGGCCGGACGACACCGACCCGCTCGCCCGCATCGACGTCGCCCTCGCCGACGTGCCGGCCGTCCCGCGGATCGCGATCCCGCTGCCGTCGCAGCTCGAGGGCCTCGCACCCGGCTGGGCGGAGGCCTTCGCCGCGGCCGTCGAGCGCTTCCGCGCACTCGGCCACCAGGTGGTCGAGGTCGACATCGCACCCCTGCTCGACGCAGCGTCGCTGCTCTACGACGGCGCGTTCGTCGCCGAGCGGTACGCCGCCGTCGGCGCGCACGTCGAGGCGCACCGCGACCTGGTCGGCGACGACCTGGACCCGTCGGTCGCCACGATCGTCCTGGGTGGCGCCCGACCCACGGCAGCGGACCTCTTCGCGGACCAGGAACGCCTCGACGTGCTCGGCGCCGCGGGACGCGCCGCCCTCGCCGGCACCACAGCGCTCCTCACGCCCACCACGACGTGGCACCCCACCCTCGACGAGGTCGCGGCCGATCCGATCGGCGCGAACAGCCGGATGGGCCGGTACACGAACTTCGCCAACCTGCTCGACATGGCCTCGCTCGCCGTCCCTGCCGGGTTCGTCGACGGCCTGCCGTTCGGGATCATGCTGACCGGTCCGGCGTTCACCGACCGACGGCTCGCGGCGCTCGGCGCCGCGTTCCTCGCGCCCACCGTCGACCTGCTGGTCGTCGGAGCGCACCTCCGCGACCAGCCGCTGAACGGCCAGCTGGTCGCGTCCGGCGGATCGTTCGTCCGGGAGGCCCGCACCGCGTCCGACTACCGGCTCTACGCCCTCGACACGGTGCCGCCCAAGCCCGGGCTGGTCCGCGTGGGGCCGGTCGCGTCCGGCGGCGGGGGTGTCGCGTCGCCATCCGGCATCGCCGGTGAGGTCTGGCGCCTGCCCGCCGCTGGGTTCGGCACCTTCGTGGCAGGCCTGCCCGCGCCGATGGCCATCGGCACCGTGGCACTCGACGACGGCGCCGAGGTCACCGGCTTCCTGGTCGAACCCTTCGCCGTCGAGGGCGCCCGGGACATCACCCACCACGGCGGGTGGCGCGCGTACCGGGAGCAGGCGTGACGGACCCCGGCTGTCAGGATGGGGGCATGTCCTCCGACGACCGGCCCGTACGCCCCGGCCGTCCGCGGGCCGTCCCGAACGCCGACTCGGCGCTCAGCCCCCGCGACCAGATCCTCGACGCAGCCGCTGCCCTGTTCGTCGAGAACGGCATCAGCGCGACCTCGACCCGGGCCATCGCGGAGCGGGTCGGCATCCGGCAGGCCTCGCTGTACTACCACTTCGCCGGCAAGGACGACATGCTCGTCGAGCTCCTGACGACCTCGGTCCGGCCGAGCCTCGAGGTCGTCCGCGGCCTCGAAGCCCGGGTGCCCTCGTCGGCATCGGCCGCCGGTGCCCTGGCCGCGCTCGTCCTGATCGACGTGGAGACCCTCGCCCGCACCCCGCACAACATCGGCACGCTCTACCTGCTGCCCGAGGTGCAGGGCGAGCGCTACGACGGGTTCCGCGCCGAGCGGATCGAGCTGCGGGACGCCTACGGGCGCCTCGGGTCGCTCGCCGCCGACTCCGACGTCACCGTCGCGATCCCGCCGGCACGGCTCGGTGGGATCCTCATCCAGCTCGCCGAGACCGTCATCCAGCTCCGCCGCGTCGGAGGTGTCGAGGAGGCCGACCGCGACGCCATCGTCGCGACCTGCCTGCGGGCGTGCGGGCTCGACACCACTGCCGTGGCGGATGCCCGCCGCGAGGCCGAGTCACTGCTCGCCGCCGTCACCGTCTGACCAGCTCTTCCGTACGTCTCCGTCGCCCCATCTGGAGGTTCTGCCATGACCGCGCTCTCCCCCACCGCACACCGTCCGCTCGCCGACGCCCTGCTCCCCCGCACCGCGGTCGTGAGCACGGCACTCGTCCTCGGCGGCGCACTGCTCACTGCCGGCGCCGCACAGGTGTCCGTCCCGCTCTGGCCCGTCCCGATCACCGGGCAGACGCTCGCCGTCCTCCTGGTCGGCAGCGCCCTCGGTGCTCGCCGCGGTGCCCTGTCGATGCTCGTCTACGCGCTGCTCGGAGTCATCGGGCTGCCGGTCTTCGCGGGTGGCTCCGCCGGGTTCGGCGTGCTCGTCAGTCCCTCCGGCGGGTACATCGTCGGGTTCATCGCCGCCGCTGCCCTGGTCGGGTGGATCGCCGAACGCTTCGGCGACCGCCCCCTGCGCAACTCCGTGCTGTCCTTCGCGCTCGGCACCGTCGTGACCTTCGCGGCCGGCATGGTCTGGCTCGCGGTGTCGCTCGGGCTGGACCTGCAGCAGACGCTCGCTTTCGGGCTGTACCCGTTCGTCCTCGGCGGTGCGGTGAAGGCGCTGCTCGGTGCCGGTGCCATCTCGCTCGGGTGGACGGCGGCGGTCCGGCGACGCGTGGCTGCGCGGGACGCGGGCCGCTGAGGCGCACTCGGCGGGCCATCGTGTTAGGTTGTGCACAACATGATTGCGCTCAACCGATGATCCGGTCCGCCGGTACGCTCCTCGCCCTGCACGGAGCAGGCACGTCGATGACGCGACCCCTGCCGGTCCGGGCGCACCGGATGCGGGAGCGCGGTTTCGTCCCCGGCCTCCCGCACGCAGTGCTGGTGCCCTTGCTGGAGATCGCAGCCGGCGCAACCCTCGCACGAAGCCGACGACGGTCGGCGACAGCGGTCGCAGCCGCTGCCGCAGCGACCGCACTCGGAGCAGTGCGCACCGGCATCGACCTCGAGGACCGCACCGTCACCGTCGGAACCGTCGCCGCCGCAGTACTGGCCGTCTCCGGCGCGACGGCGGTGGCCCGCGCGCATCGCGTCGGCCTCCTCGCGGCGACCGGTGCAGTGATCGTGTTCGAGCTCACCCGCCGGCGTCGCATCCGCAGCGTCGGTCGACGCACCGCTCCACCCTCCCCTGTGAAAGGCACGTGCCCCTGATGACCTCCCGCCGCCGCACTTCCCGCTCGACCAAGCCCCGCACCGTCGTCCGCATCCTGCTGGGTGCGGCCATGTCCTGGGCCGGCATCAGCCACCTCACGGTCGCACGCCAGGAGTTCCGGGCCCAGGTGCCGGAGTTCGTCCCCCTGGACCCGGACGTCACGGTCCTGGCATCGGGCGTCGCCGAGATCTCCCTCGGTGCCGCCCTGATGCTGCTGGTCCGCCGGCAGGCCACCGTCGGGTGGGTCGCAGCGGTGTTCTTCACCGCGATCTTCCCCGGCAACATCGCGCAGTGGATGCACCACCGTGACGGCTTCGGCCTGGACACCGACACCAAGCGGTTCGTCCGGCTCCTGTTCCAGCCCGTGCTGATCGCCGTCGCGCTCTGGGCGACGAACGCACTCCGCAAGCGGCGCTGAACCCGGCTGCAGAGCGCCCCGGTCGCTCACGCCCTCGAGGGCGATCGGTGCTGCACTTGGAAATGCAGAAAACCCCCGCGTGAACGGGGGTTTTCTGAGAAGTGGCGGTACCGGTGGGATTTGAACCCACGGTGGAGTTGCCCCCACACATGTTTTCGAGACATGATCCTTCGGCCGCTCGGACACGGTACCGGGAAAGAGTTTACACGATCCGGGAGGCCCGTCACGCCACCCGACGTCGGCTCGCCCTCCACAGGCGGTCACCCCCAGGGCTCTTCCCACACCCACAGGCCGCCCACGTCGTCGACTCGGCCTGCGGGCGTACCGTCCACGGCATGAAGACCCGCACGCTCATCGCACTCCTGACGTCCGTCCTCGGTGGGGCCGGTGTCCTCGGGGCAGCCGCCGTCGGGGCCCGGGCCGGCGTCAAGGGCCAACGGGCGGCTGCGCAACGGGTGGTCGACATGCTGCCGATCCACGCCGACTGGTGGCACGAGCGACAGCAGCACGAGGGGCAGCTCCTGTACGTGGCGATCGGCGACTCGGCGGCGCAGGGCGTGGGCGCGACGGTGCCGTCCCGCGGGTACGTGGGCCTGTTGGCGCGACGGATCCGGCACCGTTCCCACGAGTCGGTGCGGGTCGTGAACCTGAGCGTCTCGGGCTCGACGACCTGGGGTGCCAAGCGCGACCAGTTGCCGAAGCTCCGGCAGTACACACCCGACATCTGCACGGTGTCGATCGGGGCGAACGACATCGCGGACTTCGACCCGGACAAGTTCGAGCGGAACATCCGGGCGATCTACGGCGCGGTGCCGTCGCACGCCGTGGTGGCCGAGCTGCCGTGCATGTTCGTGCCGGACCGTGAGCGCAAGGTGGCGGTGGCGAACGAGATCGTGCACCGTGTGGCCGCCGAGTTCGGGCTGACCGTGGCGCCGCTGCACACGATCACGAAGCGGGTCGGGGTCCGTCGCACGTTCTTCAACAGCTACGGCGACCTGTTCCACCCGAACGACCGGGGGTACGAGGTCTGGGCGAGCGCGTTCGAGCCGGCGGTCGACGCCCGGGTCGACACGGTCGCGGCGATCCGGCACTACCTCTCGGCGCGTGAGGCCGAGAACCTCGGGCGTGAGGCCGGGGCGGTCGCGAACGCTCGTGCCGAGCAGGACACCGACGGTGCCGAGGCACTCGACCACGCCAACCGACCGAATCCCGTCGAACGGATCCGCAACCGGATGACGGGGTCGATCGCCCTGCCCGACGAGCCGGTGCACCGCTCCGGCGATGTCGGCGGCACGGCCTAGCCTCGACGACATGGCGCGCCCGCAGTCCCTCTACCGATGCACCGAGTGCGGCTGGACCAGTGTCAAGTGGGTCGGCCGGTGCGGCGAGTGCCAGACCTGGGGCACGGTCGAGGACTCCTCGGCGGTCTCGGCGAGCACCCGGGGCACGGCGGCCGTCGCCGTCACCGGGGCCCGCGCGGCCCGCCCCATCACCGAGGCCCGCGGCACGACGGTGCAGCGCTGGCAGACCGGCATCGGCGAGTTCGACCGCGTGCTCGGCGGCGGGGTCGTCCCCGGTGCCGCGGTCCTGCTGTCCGGCGAACCCGGCGTCGGCAAGTCCACGCTCCTGCTCGAGGTCGCTTCACGGGCGGCCGCTTCCGGCAAGCGCGTCCTCTACGTCAGTGCGGAAGAGTCCGTCGACCAGGTCCGGCTCCGGGCCGAGCGCACCGGGGCGATGCACGACGACCTCTACCTGGCGAGCGAGGTCGACCTCGGCGTCATCATCGGCCAGATCGACCAGGTCAAGCCGGACCTGCTCATCGCCGACTCCGTCCAGACCATCTCGTCCAGCTCGATCGACGGCATCGCGGGCGGCACCTCCCAGGTGCGCGAAGTCGCCTCGACCCTGATCCGCATCGCGAAGGACCGCGCCCTCCCCGTCCTGATCGTCGGCCACGTCACGAAGGACGGCACGATCGCCGGGCCGCGCCTGCTCGAGCACCTGGTCGACGTCGTCTGCCACTTCGAGGGCGACCGGCAGACCGCGCTCCGCTTCGTCCGGGCACTGAAGAACCGCTTCGGCCCCACAGACGAGGTCGGGTGCTTCGACATGGGCGGCGACGGCATCCACGAAGTCCCGGACCCCAGCGGCCTGTTCATGTCCAAGAACGCGACCCCGGTCTCCGGCACGTGCGTGACCGTGGCGCTCGAGGGGCGTCGGGCGCTCCCGGTGGAGGTCCAGGCGCTCATCGTGCCGAGCTCCGCGCCGCAGCCCCGTCGGGTCGTGAACGGTGTCGATGCCTCACGCGTGGCGATGCTGCTCGCGGTGCTCGAACGCCGAGCCGGCCTCAAGCTCTCCGATGCCGACGTCTACGTCTCGACGGTGGGCGGCATGAAGCTCACCGAACCCGGCGCCGACCTGGCGATCGCACTGGCCCTGGCGAGTGCAGCACGGGACCGTCCGTACCCGCACACGCTCGCGGCCGTGGGCGAGATCAGCCTGGCGGGCGAGATCCGTCCGGCCACGGGGACCAAGCAACGGGTGAACGAGGCGGGCCGACTCGGCTTCACGACAGTCCTCGGTGCCGACTCCGGGCATCTGCGCGAAGCACTGCGTGTGGCGTTCTCGATGACGCAGTCAGCTCGCGAGCGCGAGCTCGACCGCGCGTTCTGATCGCCTAAGCGCGCAATGCGGCCAGCAGGTCCCCCGGGGTCGCCTGCATGGTGTTCGGCCCGGCGATGTCGAAGAACACGCCCTCGAGCATGTCGAGGTGGGCGGCGAGGAACTCCTCGAGCCGCGGTCCGTCGTAGACCATGACCTGCCGGATCTTCTCGTCCGGCACCATCGCCGTGTAGGCGTCCGCCGACGAGAACAGCAGCAGGATGCGCTTCTCGGAGCCTTCGCGCCCGAACACCCGCACCTGCATGTCCTTCTTGCCGGTCACGAGCCGGGGGACGATCACGATGTCGTTGCGCAGCGCGAACGCCACCGCAGCGACGTCCTGCTTCGCGAGGGCTTCCTCGAGCTGCTCGCTCCGGAAGCGCTGTTCCTTGTCTGCCATCTGATCAATTCCACCAGATTTTCGCCGTTCCGTGACGCACGGGTAGCCAGTCGGCCCTGAGCACGCTAGCCTGATGGAACCGCTTCGGCGGCGCTCAACGTTCGGGCGAGGTGGTTTGCCCCTCAACTCGGACTACCAGGGTCACTGGCCATCAGGCCTGACCCCGAACCCGTCCCGCCGGCACCTGCCCGCGTGGCGCATCACCCCCGTCGACGTACGTCGGGGCTCCGCAGGTGCGATCGCACCATGGCGGAACGCAAGAAAGCTAAGGAAACGCCATCATGGCATCTACCGGTACCGTCAAGTGGTTCAACAACGAAAAGGGCTTCGGCTTCATCGCCCCGGACGACGGAAGCGCTGACGTCTTCGCGCACTTCTCCGCGATCGCCGGCAACGGCTACAAGTCGCTGGAGGAGAACCAGAAGGTGGAGTTCGACATCACCGAGGGCCGCAAGGGCCCGCAGGCGGAGAACATCACCGTCCTCGGCTGATCACATCAGCTTCGAACGGCCCCGTCGTCCTCTGGACGGCGGGGCCGTTTGCTGTCCACTGATTTGTTGGACCGGTGCGCAGTGGATACATCGTCTACGTCGACGAAAGCGGAGATCACAGTCTCACGCGCATCAATCCGGACTACCCGATGTTCGTGCTCGCGTTCTGCATCTTCCCCGTCGACGTCTACGTCGACCGGATCGTTCCGCTCGTCCAACGCCTCAAGTTCGACTTCTTCAACCACGACATGGTCGTCCTCCACGAGCGGGAGATGCGTCAGTCAGCTCCGCCGTTCGACATCCTCCTGAACGCCTCCGTCCGCAGCGATTTCATGGCAAGAGTCGACGCCGTGTTCGATGAGCGCTTCGGGGTGGTTGCATCCGCCATCCGGAAGCACGAGTTCGTCCGCCGGGTCGGGGAGGACACGAGTCCGTACCACGTCGCGCTCGAGTTCAGGCTCGAACGGGTCTTCTTGCAGCTCCAGGATCGAGGAGCGTCCCGTTGCGAGACGTTCGTGGTCTTCGAGAGCCGGGGCCGCTCCGAGGACAGGGAGCTGGAGGCCGAGTTCGACCGAATCATGAGCACCACGAAGATGCGTGGGATGGCCGAGACCTTCCGTTTCAAGATCGCGAGCAAGCAGACGAACAGTGCCGGGCTCCAGATCGCCGATCTCGTCGCTCGTCCGATCGGCACCACTCTCCTCAAGCCCGAGCAGCCCAACCGCGCGTGGGACCGGATCCTCGAGCGCATGCCGAAGTCGCCGTCTGGTTCGGTGAAGGGCTGGGGCCTGAAGGTGTACCCGTGAAAGCGAGAACCCCCGGGGCTTCCGGGGGTTCGACGCCGATCGGGCATTCCCAATCCACTTGGATTGAGGCTACCAGCCCGCGCGACGCCCGGGCTACTGCAGGATGAACTGCACCGAGGCCTTCGACTCGAGGTTCCCCACCGCGACCTGCAGGTGGTAGCTCGCCCCGTCGGCCGAGACCGCCGGGCGGGACGCATCGCACGTCGTGGTGGACGACCGGGTGCGGTCCCAGGCGATCGCGGGCGTGGTCAGGGTCTGCCCGGACTTGATCGTGACGTCCTGGTTCGTGCCGCCGGTCTGGCAGTCCTTCGACGACCAGTACTGCTCCTCGCCCGAGCTGATCGTCAGCACCTGCTGCGCTGACCCGAGGTCGAGGTGGCACGAGTTCGTGCCGGTGTTCTTGATCGACATGGCGATCTTCGGGTCCTCGGTGGGGCCGTACGCCTCCTTGTCGAGCACGGGCGTGAGGACGACCTGGTCCTTGCTGCACGTCGACCCGTCGGCAGCGCCCGACCCAGACGCCGACGCAGATGCCGAGGCCGAACGGGACGGTGCAGCGGACGAAGCACCACCGGCCGAAGCCGAAGCCGAGGCGGACGGCGAGGACGTGGGCGCTGCCGTCGGGGTCGACGCGCTGCCCCGCCCGACGACGATGAGCACGACCACCACGACGATGATCACGAGTGCGCCGAGGACGGCTGCACGACGGCGCCAGTACACGACCGGCTTCTCGGGCCCGACGGGGTGACGCAACGACGACATGCGCACAGGGTAGACAACGGCGGATGCCCGGTGCGGGACCCCCGCCGGGTGCCGCGCGAAAGCGTCAGAGGATCTTCAGCATGCGGGTGTTGCCGAGGGTGTTCGGCTTGACCCGGGCGAGGTCGAGGAACTCCGCGACCCCTTCGTCCGACGACCGCACCAGCTCGGCGTAGACCGCCGGTTCGACGACCTGCTCGCCGATCTCCAGGTAGCCGTGCTTCGCGAAGAAGTCGACCTCGAACGTCAGGCAGAAGATCCGCGCGACGCCGAGTTCACGGCCGTCGTGTTCGAGCGCTTCGAGCATCCGGTGTCCGACGCGCTTGTGGATCCAGTCGGCGTCGAGGGCGAGCGTGCGCACCTCGGCGATGTCGTCCCAGAAGACGGCGAGGGCACCACAGCCGATCGGGACGCCGTCGGGACCCTCGGCGATCCGGAACTGCTGGATCGAGCCGTACAGCGCGACGTTCTCCTTGCCGAGCAGGATGCGCCGATCGACGTAGGGGGCGATGAGCCGCTGGATGTGCGGGACGTCCGAGGCGAGTGCCGGACGCACCAGGATCCCGTGCTCGTCACGTTCGTGGAACGCGTGCTTCCCGTGCTCTGTCATCCCGACAACCATAGCCGCGCGTGGACGAGCGGCAGCCGACCGCTCCGGGGGACGTCCCGCTGTACTGCGCCCAGGCGCGGCCGCCTACCGTCCACACCATGCCTCAGATCATCGAAACCGTCGACGTCAACGTCCCCGTCTCCGCAGCGTACGGTCAGTGGACCCGCTTCGAGGAGTTCCCGCACTTCCTCGACGAGGTCGAGAAGATCGTCCAGGTCGACGACAAGACCACCGACTGGACCGTGAAGGTCGCCGGCCAGGAGCGCGAGTTCCGCGCCGTCATCACCGAGCAGCACCCCGACGAGCGTGTCGCCTGGACCGTCAAGGACGGCGAGACCGACCACGCCGGCGTCGTCACCTTCCACAAGCTCTCCGACGACGAGACGCGCGTGACCGCGCAGATCGACTGGGAGCCGTCCGGCTTCCTCGAGAAGCTCGGCGCTGCGGTCGGCGTCGGTGGCCACGCCATCAAGAAGGACCTGCAGAACTACAAGGAGCGCGTCGAGTCGGCTCCGACCGATACGGGCTGGCGCGGCGACGTGCAGGCGTGATCACGGCCTGACACGTCCGCACACGGACAGACGGGAGGCCCGGTGCCAGCTGGCACCGGGCCTCCCGTCTGTCTGGGATCGGGTCTAGGACTCGATCTCACCCTGGGGCGCGTCGGTCGCGGTCTCGACCGCGGCTGCGCCGGCGAGGACCTCTTCGCGGCCCGGCTGACGCCCGGTCTCGAAGTGGAACGCACCGTCGACGAAGTCGACCTTCACGTGGTCACCGGCGGTGAGCTCACCCTGCAGGATGTGCTCGGACAGCTGGTCCTCGACCTCGTGCTGCATCGCGCGACGCAGCGGGCGTGCACCGAGGGACGGGTCGAACCCGACCTTGATGAGCTGCTCCTTGGCGGGGAGGGTGAGCTCCACCGTCATGTCGCGGTCGAGCAGACGGTCCGCCAGACGCTTCACGAACAGGTCCACGATCTGCAGCAGCTCGGGCTGCGACAGCTGCGGGAACACGATCGTGTCGTCGACGCGGTTCAGGAACTCCGGCTTGAAGTGCTTCTTGAGCTCCTCGTTGACCTTGCCGCGCATGCGGTCGTAGCCGACGGCCGAGTCACCCTCGACCTGGAAGCCCACCGGGCCACCGGCGATGCCCTGCGAACCGAGGTTCGTGGTCATGATGATGACGGTGTTCTTGAAGTCGACCACGCGGCCCTGGCCGTCGGTGAGACGGCCTTCCTCGAGCACCTGCAGCAGCGAGTTGAAGATGTCCGGGTGGGCCTTCTCGATCTCGTCGAACAGGACCACGGAGAACGGCTTGCGGCGCACCTTCTCGGTGAGCTGGCCGCCCTCTTCGAAGCCGACGAACCCGGGAGGGGCACCGAACAGACGCGAGACGGTGTGCTTCTCACCGAACTCCGACATGTCGAGGGAGATCAGTGCGCCCTCGTCGTCGAACAGGAACTCGGCGAGCGCCTTGGCGAGCTCGGTCTTGCCGACGCCCGTGGGCCCGGCGAAGATGAACGAGCCCGAGGGGCGGTTCGGGTCCTTCAGACCGGCACGGGTCCGGCGGATGGTCTTGGACAGGGCCGAGATGGCTTCTTCCTGACCGATGACCCGCTGGTGCAGTGCCTTCTCCATGAAGACGAGACGCGAGGTCTCCTCTTCGGTGAGCTTGAACACCGGGATGCCCGTGGCCTGCGCCAGGACCTCGGCGATGATGCCCTCGTCGACGGTGCCGGACGCGGCGACGTCACCGGCACGCCACTGCTTCTCGAGGCGGAGACGCTCACCCAGGAGCTTCTTCTCCTCGTCGCGCAGGCTGGCGGCCTTCTCGAAGTCCTGCTCCTCGATGGCGGCTTCCTTCGACCCACGGACCGTCGAGATCTTCTCGTCGAACTCGCGGAGCTCCGGGGGCGCCGACAGGATCGAGAGGCGGAGGCGTGCGCCGGCCTCATCGATCAGGTCGATGGCCTTGTCCGGCAGGAAGCGGTCCTGCACGTAGCGGTCCGCCAGGTTGGCGGCCGAGACGATCGCACCGTCGGTGATGGACACCTTGTGGAACGCCTCGTACTTGTCGCGCAGGCCCTTGAGGATGTTGATCGTGTGCGGCAGCGACGGCTCGTTGACCTGCACCGACTGGAAGCGACGCTCGAGTGCTGCGTCCTTCTCGAAGTGCTTGCGGTACTCGTCGAGCGTGGTGGCACCGATGGTCTGGAGCTCACCGCGGGCGAGGAGGGGCTTGAGGATCGATGCAGCGTCGATCGCACCTTCGGCAGCACCGGCACCGACGAGCGTGTGGATCTCGTCGATGAAGACGATGATGTCGCCGCGGGTGCGGATCTCCTTCGTGACCTTCTTCAGGCGCTCCTCGAAGTCACCGCGGTAGCGGGACCCGGCGATGAGCGATCCGAGGTCGAGCGAGTAGAGCTGCTTGTCCTTGAGCGTCTCGGGCACGTCGCCCTTGACGATCGCCTGGGCGAGGCCCTCGACGACGGCGGTCTTGCCGACGCCGGGCTCACCGATCAGGACGGGGTTGTTCTTGGAGCGGCGGGAGAGGATCTGCATGACCCGCTCCATCTCCTTCTCGCGCCCGATGACAGGGTCGAGCTTGCCGTCGCGCGCGGCCTGGGTGAGGTTGCGACCGAACTGGTCCAGGACCTGCGAACCCTGCTGCGCGTTCTGCTGCTGCTCGCCGCCGACGGCGACCGCTTCCTTGCCCTGGTAGCCGGACAGGAGCTGGATGACCTGCTGGCGGACCCGGTTGAGGTCGGCGCCGAGCTTCACGAGCACCTGGGCTGCGACGCCCTCGCCCTCGCGGATCAGGCCGAGCAGGATGTGCTCGGTACCGATGTAGTTGTGGCCGAGCTGCAGCGCCTCGCGCAGGGACAGCTCGAGCACCTTCTTGGCACGCGGCGTGAACGGGATGTGCCCGGTCGGCTGCTGCTGACCCTGGCCGATGATGTCCTGGACCTGCTCGCGGACGGCGTCGAGCGAGATGCCGAGCGACTCCAGCGCCTTGGCAGCAACGCCCTCGCCCTCGTGGATCAGGCCGAGGAGGATGTGCTCGGTGCCGATGTAGTTGTGGTTGAGCATCTTCGCTTCTTCTTGAGCGAGGACGACAACACGACGGGCTCGGTCGGTGAATCTCTCGAACATGTGCTCTCCCTTGGCCCTTTCTGACGGAGCCGACAGCTGGTCCGGTCTCGTCTGAGTCCGGTCACGTACTCCGAGAGTAACCAGCGCTCCCCGTGCGGGCTGCCCCTGTTCGCCGTGGGCGTGACCTCACTGCGCGATGTGCGCAGTGAGCGAACGGAACAGACGACGGGAGGCCCGTGGCGGCGTCCGCCACGGGCCTCCCGTCTGGTGTTCCGTCGCGTCTCAGGCGCGGCGCGCTGCCCGGCGCAGGGCGCGCCGGAAGCGGCGCGGCTCGACGCCCAGGGCGTCGAGGACGTCGTGCGCCGAGCCCATGAAGGGGTCGTCGACGCCGTCGAGGACGGCCAGCACGACGTGCACCGGGCGCACGCGCTCGGCCGGACCGGCGAGGACGGCTGCTCGTGCGAGGACCCTGGCGGCCGCCGGGGTGCAGGCGACCCGGTCGTGCTCGTCCGGGCACGCGGCCCGCGCACCGACGAAGACGCTGATCTCGGAGCGGACGGCCTCTGGGGTCACGCCGTGCGCGTCGAGTATCGGGCGGAACCGGGGCATCCCGCTGCAGAGGGTGACGGCGGCGAGCAGGAGGTGCTCCGCGTCGACGAAGCCGAAGCCCGTCTCGTGGGACTCGAGGTCGGCGAGCAGCACGATCTCGCGACCCTGCCGGACGGTGGGGAGGGCGACGGACAGCTGAGCGATCTGCATGTATTCAGAATATCGCATGCGTTAGCAATTGAACACCCCTCGGTTCAGCGCGGCTCGGTACCATCCGGTCATGGATCAGCCCGTCGTCGGCCTCGTCGTCCACCCGACCAAGAACGTGCAGGAGTCCGTCACGACCCTGCAGCGATGGAACGCGTCCGGCCGGGGCGAGCTCGTCGCCCGCCGAGCCGATGCACAGCGGATCGGCGGGGGCATCACCGCGGTGGAGGACGACGACTTCACCGCACGCGTCGACCTCGTCGTGGCCCTCGGCGGCGACGGCACCATGCTCGGCGCCATGCGACTCGTGGCGAAGCGCCCGGTCCCGGTGCTCGGTGTGAACTACGGCAACGTCGGGTTCCTGGTGGAGATCGAACCGCCCGAACTCGAGGCAGCGCTCGACCGGCTGTCGGCCGGCGAGTACCAGCTCGAGCCGCACCACGCGCTCGAGGCCCGGCTGTCCTGGAGCGGCGCACGCACGGACTACCTGGCGTTCAACGACTTGACGATCGTGCGGCGCCCCGGTTCCGGCCAGGTGTCGGCCGACCTCAGCGTCGGCGGGCTCGGCTACGGCTACTACCGCGCCGACGCCATCGTCGCCGCGACCCCGGCCGGCTCCACCGCGTACAACTACGCCGCGGGTGGCCCGGTGCTCTCCCCCGCACTCTCCGGGTCCGTCGTCACCCCCGTCGCCCCGATGGCGGGCATCGACCGCGCCGTGGTGCTCGCCGCCCGCGAGCGCTACCGGTTCGACATCGCGGAGGGCACCAGGAGCGCCGCACTCGAGGTCGACGGACTCGTCGTCGGCGAGGTCGCCACCGGAGCGCAGATCGACGTCCGCCTCCGCAAGGACGCCGGCAGCGTCGTGCGACTCGACGCCGAGCGGCACGGACGCACCGGTCGGGTGAAGCTGAGCCTGCTCGACCTGCCGGTACGACCCGACCAGCTCATCGAGCTGATCCCGAGCGACCTGCGGCAGAAGCTCGGGCGCGAACTCGACCAGTAGCGGTCCGGGCAGGTGCCTACGCCCACGAACGTGAATGGCCCGCTCGAGCAGTGCTCGAGCGGGCCTTCCCATCACCCCACCGGATCGTCTTCCCACAGACCGACCCGGGTTCCCCTGCCGGCGCGAGCGCCGGCCGAAGCCTGCTGACCTCAGTCGGTCAGGTACAGCTGCATGTCCTGCGAGACCGCCTTGGCGAACAGGCGCAGCTTGGCGCGCGACTCCACCCGGCTGACGGCCTGGCGGGTCGTGTGCACGATCTTCGAGATCTCGTCGAGCGTCATCGGCTTGTCGTCGTCGAGGCCGTAGCGCATGCGGATCACGTTGGCTTCCTCGCTCGGCAGCTCGGCGACGATCGAACGGATGTCGCGGTGCAGGAGCGTGGTCTCGGTGAGCTCGTTCGGGGACGCAGCGTCCTCGTCCTCGATGAAGTCGCCGAGCTCGCTGTCGTCCGAGTCGCCGACCACGGTGTGGATCGAGACCGGCTCGTGCGAACGGCCCTTGAGGTCCACGAGCTCCTCGACCGACATGCTCAGCTCGGCGGCGACCTCGTCGGGCATCGGCGCGCGGCCGAGGTCGACGGTCAGGTCGCGCTCGGTGCGCGAGATCTTGTTGATCAGCTCGACGGTGTGGACCGGGATGCGGATCGTGCGGGCCTTGTCGGCGAGACCACGCGAGATCGCCTGGCGGATCCACCAGGTGGCGTAGGTCGAGAACTTGTAGCCCTGCGTGAAGTCGAACTTCTCGACCGCACGGACCAGGCCGAGATTGCCCTCCTGGATGACGTCCATGAACGGCAGGCCACGCTGCGAGTAGCGCTTCGCGATGCTGACGACCAGGCGGAGGTTCGAGGTGATCATGCGCTCCTTGGCGCGCTCACCGTCGCGGACGAGCCAGCGGAGTTCACGCTGCAGGGTCTTCGCGAGGCCCTTCTCGGTCGCGAGCTTCTCTTCCGCGAACAGGCCGACCTCGATGCGACGGGCGATCTGCGCTTCTTCCTCGGCGGTGAGGAGCGAGAGGCGACCGATGTGGCGCAGGTAGTCGCCGACCTGGTCGACGGAGGCACCGCGGACGCCAGCGAGCTGCTCGTCGGCCTCGACCTCGGTGTCGAGGGAGGTCGTCGCGGACTCGGCGCCCTGGGTCTTCGATGCCGCTGCCTTCTTCGTGGTGGCGCGGCGGGTGGTGCTCGGTGCAGCCGGTGCGATCGTCATGGTGTTGCTCCCTGCGTTCGGCGGTGATGGCTTCGTGCGGTGGTGCTCGGGGTGTTGCTTCTGGGTGCTGCTTGGGGTGTTCACGAGTAAAGCGGTCCGGAGGTGTACCCCACAAACCGATCGGAATGATTCTCAGGCATCTCCGTGCTTCGTCATCGAAACCGTCCCCCGTGGGGTACAGCGATGCTGCCAGTGTGGTCCCCCGAACTGCCGCGGATCAAGGGTATGACGTGATGTTTCCGGCGTTGCAGGAGTGTTTCTCACGCATTTCCGAACCTGTACCCCGCACCGCCGCGCCTTCCGGACATGCAAAAGGGGTACGTCCGGCCGGATCGATGCGATCCGGTGGTCGTACCCCGAAAACCGAGTGGGTGGGGGTCACCAGGAGGGTTCGAGCCACCCGTCCCGGCGCTTGGACGCCTCGAGGTCGGCGTCTCGGTCGAACTCGTCGTACTCGCTCTCGATGTCACCGACGAGGCTGCGACCCGTGAAGGGGTGTGTGGTTGCCATGCGGACGATGCTCACCCCGGCGCGCGACGGCAAGGTGAACGGCGCGTGACCGGTCGAGGGCGCACAGCCGTCCAGGGGGGCACCGACGTCGAAGGCCGCCGACCACGATGGGACGACGGCCTTCGGACAGGACTGGGTCGGGCGGCGCTACTCGGCCGAGGCCGGTGCCGGCGCGGGGACGCCGTGCTCCCGCTCGAACCGGACACGCTCCTCGGCCTCGACCTTGGCGTACGCGGCACGCTCGGTGCGGTCGGCCCGCATGATGGCGCGCATCACGAACCAGAAGATGAGGCCGACGACGATGGTCGGCGTCAGGGCGAAGATGATCCCGGTCACGACTCCATGCGGCACCGGAGCATCGTACCCCGGGGAACCGGGTCTTACTTCACCAACGGGAACAGGATCGTCTCGCGGATGCCGAGGCCGGTGATCGCCATGAGCAGGCGGTCGACGCCCATGCCCATGCCACCCGACGGGGGCATCGCGTGCTCGAGGGCTCGCAGGAACTCCTCGTCGACGCGCATCGCCTCGGGGTCACCGCCGGCTGCGAGCTTCGCCTGCTCGACGAAGCGCTCCCGCTGCACGACCGGGTCGACGAGCTCGGAGTACGCCGTCGCGAGCTCGAAGCCGCGGACGTACAGGTCCCACTTCTCGACGATGCCCGGTCGGGTGCGGTGCTCGCGGGTGAGCGGCGAGGTGTCGACCGGGAAGTTCATCACGAACGTCGGGCGGTCGAGCGAGTCGATCACGAAGTGCTCCCAGAGCTCTTCGACGTACTTGCCGTGCGTGGCGTGCGCGACCTCGACGCCCTCGGCAGCGGCGAGCTCCTGCAGCTCGGACAGCGGGGTCTCCGGGGTGATCTCGCGACCGGCTGCCTCGGACAGTGAGCCGTACATGTCGATGCGCGGCCACTCGCCGCCGAGGTCGTACGTGCTGCCGTCGGGCAGGGTGACCTCGAGCGAGCCGCCGGTCACGGCCCGCGCAGCGCGCTGCACGAGCTCCTGCGTCAGGTCGGCCATCTGCTCGTAGTTGCCGTACGCCTGGTAGGCCTCGACCATCGCGAACTCGGGCGAGTGCGACGAGTCGGCACCCTCGTTGCGGAAGTTCCGGTTGATCTCGAACACCCGGTCGATGCCGCCGACGACCGCGCGCTTCAGGAAGAGCTCGGGTGCGATGCGCAGGAAGAGCTCGGTGTCGAAGGCGTTCGAGTGGGTCACGAACGGACGAGCCGAGGCGCCACCGTGCTGGGTCTGCAGCATCGGCGTCTCGACCTCGAGGTACTCGTGCTCGGTGAAGGTCTGGCGGAGCGAGGACATCACGGCGGCGCGGGCGCGGACGGTGGCGCGTGCTTCGTCGCGGACGATGAGGTCGAGGTAGCGCTGGCGGACCCGCGTCTCCTCGTTCAGCTCGTTGTGCAGGTTCGGCAGCGGCAGGATCGCCTTCGCCGCGATCGCCCACTCGTCGACCATGATCGACAGCTCACCGCGGCGCGAGGAGATCACGCGGCCGTGCACGAAGACGTGGTCGCCGAGGTCGACGAACTCCTTCCAGCGCGCGAGGGACTCGTCACCGACCTCGGCGAGGGACACCATCGCCTGGATGCGGGACCCGTCGCCGGACTGCAGCGACGCGAAGCAGAGCTTGCCGGTGTTGCGCGAGAACACGATGCGGCCGGCGACACCGACGACGTCCTGCGTCTCCTCGCCGGTCTCGAGGTGCGCGTACTGGTCGCGGACCGCCGGGATCGTCGTCGTGATCGGGAGCTCGGCGGGGTACGCCTCGATGCCGGACTCGAGCAGCTTCGCGCGCTTGTCGAGCCGGACCTGTCGCTGCTCGCTGGTCTCCTGCTCGGCCAGTGCGGCGGCGTCGGCGATCGCGGTGTCGGTGGTGGCGGTCTCGTCGGTCATGCGGGTGCGGCTCCGATGGTCGTGGGGGTCGGGGGAAATGCTACCCGCGCCGCGCTCCCGCCCCCGAACCGTGCGCGGACGGGTCCCCTCGACTGGTCGCGACTCCCGGCCGGCGCGGCGCCGACCGGTCACGTTCCGTCGGCCGGAGCGCTGCGGGCCGACGGTTCGTGACCGCTCGGCGGAACTGAGCGGGGAGTCGTGACCGACCGCCATGCCCCTACAGCGTGGACTGCCCGTCGGCGGCCGTCAGTGCGTTGTCGACGGCGGAGCGGACGAGCGCACCGAGCACCCGGCCGGGGTGGTCGACTCCGATGCCGGAGAGCGTGCCCGCCGACTGGTCCACGATCGCGGTCGAGAAGCTCACGGCGGCACGCACGGCGTCGGCGTACGCGGGCCGGTCCGCCTCGGCGATGACGAACGGCTCCGCGCCCATCTCGACCACCAGGGCCTGCGCGATGGGCAGCACGGGTGACGGGGCGGTGACCGCGCAGTAGGCGTCACGGAGCCGCGACAGGTCGACGCTGGTGCCGGTGAACGCCATCGCGGGGTGGATGGCGAGGGGGATCGCGCCGGCCGCCATCGCTGGGGCGAGGATGCCGACGCCGTGGTCCGGGCTGGTGTGCACGACGAGCTGTCCGGGCTGCCAGATGCCGGCGTCCGCCAGGCCCTGCACGAGTGAGGCTAGCTGGTCGTCCGGCACCGCGAGCAGGACGAGTTCGCTCCGCTCGACCAGGTCCGGCGTTGCGAGCACGGGAGCGCCGGGCAGCATCGCCTCGGCGCGGTCGCGGCTCTCGGCGGACACGGCGGTCACCCCGACGACCGCGTGCTCCGCGTTCGCCAGTGCGGCACCGAGCACGGGGCCGACCCGTCCGGCACCGACGACGCCGACGCCGAGGCGCCCGGCCCTCATCGGGCCGCTCCGGTGGGCGGGACGTCGCTCCACCCCGGTCCGGGAGGCACGGTGCCGGGCCGGTGGTCGCCGTCGGGTCCGGCAGGGGCTCCGGTCCCGGGCCACGGCACGTCCGCAGCGTGCCTGGCGGACTCGGGACGGGCCTCCCGTTCGCGCCACCGGTGGGACGTGTCGACCGCAGCGGCCTCGACGGCGCGCTGGGTGGTCTCGGACCACAGACGCTGCGCGTCCCGCGCGTCGAGCGCACCGACGCGGGCCGAGACCGGCCCGGCGACGGTGTGCACGTGGACGGCGGCGAGCCGCAGGGCACGCTCGAGCGGACCCTGTTCGACCTTGACGCTCTGCACCCGGGGCAGCGGCACGATGACGAGCGACCGCCAGACGGCGCCGAGCCGGAGCAGCACCGCGCCCTGCACGAACCGGTACCCGTTGCGTCGGAACGCGAACGGCCGGAGCCAGGCGCCGCGGCGCGGGGAGTGCACGAAGCCGCCCTCGTCGCCGCTCGTGGTGAGGCTGTCGTCGACGACGCTGACGGCCTCGGCGGAGCCTTCCCGCAGCGCCTCTTGCGAGGCCTCGGGGCCCGCGACGGCAGTGCCGACCAGGCCGGGCAGGATGATGTCGAGGACCTCGCGGACGTCGGCCGCGGTGCCGACGGGCAGCACGATGGCGGAGGCCTGCTGGTTGCTCGATGCCCCGTTGCCGGCGTTCGTCGCACGGTTGATCCGGACGTCCCACCAGCCGAACGGCCGCCAGAGCAGCGGCTGCGCGACGCTGACGGCGTGGATGCGGCCGGGGGGCAGCGTCTCGTTCGAGGTCGAGACGAGCCCGAACCCGATCCGGATGCCGTCGCGGGTCTCGGCGATCGTGTACTGCAGCGACCGCGAGAACTTGCGGACGTAGTAGCTGCCCGCACCGATCACGGCGGGGAACAGGCCGAACAGGATCCCGTACTCGCCGGTGAGCGCGACGCTGACGATCATCGCCGCCACGGCCAGCAGGATGAAGACGGTGGTGCCGGAGAGCAGCATCGACGCGATCAGCCGACCGGGCTTCACCTTGACGATCCGGGTGGCCTGCACCGCGGCGGCGTCGAGCTCGGGCGAGAACATCTCGTCGACGCGGTCCTGCAGCACACCGTTCGACGCGCGCGCCGGACCACTGCCACGGTCGTCGTCCTTCGCACCAGAGGCGAGCACGAGGATGCGCAGCCGCAGGTCGTCGGCGGCCTTCACCCCGAGGTACGCGAGCTGCACGTTGGCGTCGTTGCCAGCCTGGGCGATCTCGAGCTTCGCCGTGCCGAACACCCGCGGGATGAGCGGACGCGAGATGTTGATGCCCTGGATCCGGTCGAGCCGGGCCTTGCGGTGGTTCCGGAACAGCACGCCCGAGCGGACCTCGACGATCTCGCCGGTGACCCGGAACTCGTGCATCCGCCAGGACAGGTAGAAGAGCCCGATCAGCACGAGCAGGAACACCGCGACGCCGAGTAGCACCCAGCCGACGACGCCGTGCTCGTAGACGTAGCGGACGGGGTCGCCGTCCTGCTGCTCGCCGCCGGGGATGAAGAACTCGACGAGCTGGTCGCGCAGGCTGTTCAGCACGTAGCCGAGGATGACGATCAGGAAGATCCCGCCCTTGAGCAGCGGGGTCAGCGGGTGCAGGCGGTGCCACTCGCCGTCGGTCAGGGGCGCTGCGGCAGCGGCGTTCCCGCGCGTGGGCGGGACGGGCGGCGGCGGGCCGGGTCGGAAGGTCACCGCGACCCCCTACAGCCCGGCGCGGCGGGACTCGGCGAGCTCGACGAGCCGGTCGCGCAGTTCGTCGGCGTCGGTCGCGGGGATGCCGGGGATGCGGACGTTCGTGGCGGCCGCGGCGGTCACGAACTTCAGCTCGCTCATGCCGAGCGCCCGGTCGAGCGGACCGCGCGCCACGTCGACGAGCTGCATGCGCCCGTAGGGCACCGCCGTGAAGCGCTGCCACATCAGGCCGCGGCGGACCACCAGGTCGTCGTCGCGCAGGGCGTAGCCGATCGCACGGACCCGGCGGGGCGTCAGCGCCGCGGTGACGAGCGTGATGACGAGCACCACGATGCCGATGAGCAGCCAGACCGTGCCGGCGCCCGAGCCGAAGCCGTCGTTCACGACCCCGATCAGGACCAGGCCGGCGGTCACCACGAGGCCGATCACCAGGGTCGTGATGAGTTCGGTCCACACGAGCTTCGCGGACACCCTGGTCCAGTCGATGCCGGTCAGGCCGAGGCCCGGCTCGTCGAGTCGTTCACGCGCCATCGCGGGCCTCCAGTGGGTGTGCTCGGGTCAGTTCGCCGTCGTGCGGGGTGCGCTCGGGTCAGTTCGCCGTCGTGCCGTTCCGGGGGTCGCCCGGCTCGTCGTCGTCGCTCGGAGGAGCGATGCACATGCGCTCTGCCACGAGTGCGCAGACCGTCAGCACGATCCCGCCCCCGACGGCGACCACGTTCGGCAGGGTCGAGCCTAGCGAAGGCGTCACCGAGCGGGTCAGGAGGTACACGACCAGGCCGATCGCGAAGCCGCCGAACAGGACGCCGCAGATGCTCGAGGCCTTCGCCAGCACCACCACGCGCGTGGCGTAGAGCGGGTCGACCGGGCGCTGCCGGCCTGCGCCCTCGCGGGCGTGCCGGCGGACGGGACGCGCCATGAGCACGACGGCGACGCCGATGAACGCGAGCGTGATGCCGAGCGGCACGGCGAGCAGCAGCGTCGGCGACTGTCGCGACGCGAGCACCGCGTCGAACGCGAAGCCCGCCACCGCGGTCACGACGGCGATGCTCAGCAGGGTGGAGGGCCGGGTCGGCTTCACGGCTGGGTCACGTTCCCTTCGGTGGTGGCCCGGGAGGCGCTGGGCACGTCCGCGAACAGGCGCGGCTCGTCGACACGCTCGGTGTCGTCCCCCACGGCGGCGAGCAGGTCGGCCACCGGCCCGGCGCCGGGCAGGACGGCCGCGGGGTCGGCGTCGAGCCACGGTGCGAGCACGAACGCCCGCTCGGCGGCGCGGGGGTGCGGGACGGTGAGCGTGGCGGTGTCGATGTGCAGGTCGTCGACGGCGACGACGTCGAGGTCGAGGGTCCGGTCGCCCCAGCGGACGTCGCGGGTGCGGCCGTGCTCGTCCTCGATGCCGTGCAGTGCGTCGAGGAATGCCTGCGGCTCGAGGTCGGTGTCGACGACCACGACGGCGTTGCGGTACCGCGGCTTGGTGTCGTCGCGGCCGTCCAGGGTGACGGCGACGGACTCGACCTCGTGGCTCGACGCCACCGGGTGGACCCCGGGCAGCGCGGCGACCGCTCGGGCGGCGGCGCGGAGGGTGCTCCCCCGGTCACCGAGGTTGGCGCCGAGCGCGACGACGACGCGGCTCACTCTTCTTCCTCGTCCGGCACGGTCGCCCCGCGGGCACGGCGGATGGTGATCGAGACGTCCGTGAACGGCACGGTGATGGGTGCCTGCGGCTTGTGCACGGTGACCTCGGTCGCCAGGGCCGCACGGTGGGTGAGCACCGCGGCCGCGATGCGCTCCGCGAGGGTCTCGATCAGGTCCACCGGGTCGCGTTCGATCTCGGCGACGACCTGCTCGGCGAGCACGCCGTAGTGCACGGTGGCGTCGAGGTCGTCGCTGCCCGAGGCCGCGCGGGCGTCGAGCTCCACGGCGACGTCGACGACGAAGTCCTGACCGTCGGCACGTTCGTGGTCGAAGACCCCGTGGTGGCCGCGGGCGCGGACCCCGACGAGGCGGATGGTGTCGTTCACGAGCGAGCTGCCCTCCAGGCGTCCCAGACGTCGAGCACGGCACGGGTCGGTGCCGGGTCGTGCACGCGCACCCCCCACGCACCGCGTTCGGCGGCGAGCAGGCTGATGGCGGCGGTGGCGAGGTCGCGGTCCTTCGGCGGGGCACCCTCGGGGCTGCCCACTCCGTCCAGGAACCGCTTGCGTGATGCGGCGACGAGCACCGGCAGGCCGATCGAGGCGAACCGTTCGTAGCCGGCCAGGATCTCCCAGTTCTGCACGCCCTGCTTGGCGAAGCCGAGGCCCGGGTCGATCACGACCTGTTCCTGGCGCACCCCGAGGACGATGAGCTCGGCGACCCGCATCTCGACCTCGCGACGGACCTCGTCGACGGCGTGCACGTACTCGGCGTTGCGGTACATCCGGTCGCTGTGGCCACGCCAGTGCATGACCACGAACCCGGCCCCGGTCGAGGCGACCACGCGGGCCATGTCCGGGTCGGCCAGGCCGCCGGACACGTCGTTGACGATCGCGGCGCCGAGTTCGACGGCCCGTTCGGCGGTCGAGGCGTTCATCGTGTCGACGCTCACCGGGATGCCCTCGGCGACGAGCTGCCGGACGACCGGCAGGACGCGCTCCTGCTCGACCGGCACCGGCACGCGCTCCGAGCCCGGCCGGGTCGACTCTCCACCGACGTCGATGAGGTCGGCACCTGCGGCGACGAGGTCACGCGCGTGCTGCACGGCGGCGTCGTAGGCCTGGTGCAGCCCGCCGTCGCTGAACGAGTCGGGCGTCACGTTGAGGATGCCCAACACCCGCGTGCGGTCCGGTGTCGGACCGCCGCGGGTGTCGAGCCGACGAGCACGTCTCGTCGGCAGGTCGGTCATGCCGGCCCCCTACGCCGGGGCGATACCCGGGTTGCCGAAGGGGCGACGACGGGGCTTCGAGGTCGACTCGCTGTCCGACTGGTCCGCTGCGGTGGCGGCGGCCTGCCCGGGCACGTCGATCGCGGGCAGGTTGCTCACCGGACGCTTGTCGCTGGAGAGCCACTGCGGGCGTTCCGGCAGCTTGCGGACGTCCTTGAAGATCTCGACGAGCTCCGGGGCGTCGAGCGTCTCCTTCTCGAGGAGCTCACCGGCCAGGCGGTCGAGGATGTCGCGGTTGTCGTTGAGCACCTGGTAGGCCTCGTTGTGCGCGGCCTCGAGCAGCGCACGGGTCTCGGCGTCGACGGTCTGGGCGATGTTCTCCGAGTAGTCGCGCCCGGTCCCACCGCTCATGTCACGGCCGACGAACGGCTCGCTGGACCCGGAGCCGAGCTTGACGGACCCGACGGCCTGGCTCATGCCGTACTCGGTGACCATCTTGCGGGCGGTGCCGGTGGCCTTCTCGATGTCGTTCGAGGCGCCGGTGGTGGGGTCGTGGAACACGATCTCCTCGGCGACGCGTCCACCCATGGCGTAGGTCAGCTGGTCGAGCAGCTCGTTGCGGGTGACCGAGTACTTGTCCTCGAGCGGGAGCACCATCGTGTACCCGAGGGCACGGCCGCGCGGCAGGATCGTGATCTTCGTGACCGGGTCAGTGTGCCGCATCGCCGCTGCCGCCAGGGCGTGGCCGCCCTCGTGGTACGCGGTGATCAGGCGTTCCTGGTCGGACATGATCCGGGTCCGACGCTGCGGGCCCGCCATGACGCGGTCGACGGCCTCGTCCAGCGCGCGGTTGTCGATGAGCTGCGCGTTCGACCGGGCGGTGAGCAACGCGGCCTCGTTCAGGACGTTCGCCAGGTCGGCGCCGGTGAAGCCCGGCGTCTTGCGGGCGAGCAGCTCCAGGTCGACGCTCGCGGCGAGCGGCTTGCCCTTCGCGTGCACCTCGAGGATCTGCTTGCGGCCGGCCATGCCCGGGGCGTCGACACCGATCTGGCGGTCGAAGCGGCCCGGACGCAGGAGCGCGGGGTCGAGCACGTCGGGACGGTTCGTCGCGGCGATGAGGATGACGTTCGTCTTGCCGTCGAAGCCGTCCATCTCGACGAGCAGCTGGTTGAGCGTCTGCTCCCGCTCGTCGTTGCCGCCGCCGATGCCGGCACCACGGTGACGACCGACGGCGTCGATCTCGTCGATGAAGACGATGGCCGGCGAGTTCGCCTTGGCCTGCTCGAAGAGGTCACGGACACGGCTCGCACCGACACCGACGAACATCTCGACGAAGTCCGAACCGGAGATCGAGTAGAACGGCACACCCGCTTCGCCGGCGACGGCGCGGGCGAGCAGGGTCTTGCCGGTTCCGGGAGGGCCGTACAGCAGCACGCCCTTCGGGATCTTGGCGCCGACGGCCTGGAACTTCGCCGGCTCCTTCAGGAACTCCTTGATCTCGTGGAGTTCCTCGATCGCCTCGTCGGAGCCCGCGACGTCGGCGAACGACACCTGCGGGTTCTCCTTGTTGTTGATCTTGGCCTTCGACTTGCCGAACTGCATGACCTTCGAGCCGCCGCCCTGGGCGCTCGAGAGCAGGAACCAGAACAGGGCACCGATGATCAGGAAGGGGAGCAGGACGCCGAGGAGCGACAGGAACCAGTTGCCCGTGTTCACGTGGTCGTCGTAGCCCTTGGGCAGGTTGGCGTCGTTGACGGCCTGGATGACCTCTTCGCCACGGGGCGTGGAGTAGTAGAACTGCTCCTGCTTGTCGCCGTCGCGGGTGATCATGTCGACCCGCTGCTCGGTCGAGTTGACGATGACGGACGAGATCTTGCCGTCGGCGAGCTGCTCGAGGCCCTTCTGGGTGCTGACCTCGGTCGTGCTGCCCTGGCTGATGACGCTCCAGCCGATGAAGATGCCCGCCAGCGCGATCAGCACGTAGAGGTACGGGCCGCGGAAGATGCGCTTGAAGTTCATGTGATCCGGGCGCGAGTGCCCGACACCTTTCTCTGCCGAAGTTGCGTGCAGGTCAGCATACGGCCGCGATTCTGTGGCGAGAATGGGTGTCCTCTGCGGGCGAACTCAACCCGAGGCAAGTACCCCCTGGACGGGTTACGAGTACACGTGCGGCGCCAGGACGCCGACACCGCGCAGGTTCCGGTAGCGCTCGTCGTAGTCGAGGCCGTAACCGACCACGAACTCGTCGGGGATGTCGAAGCCCACGTACTTGACGTCGACCTCGACCTTGGCGGCCTCGGGCTTGCGCAGCAGGGCGACGATCTCGACGCTCGCGGCACCGCGGGACTGCAGGTTCTGCTTGAGCCAGGACAGCGTCAGACCGGAGTCGATGATGTCCTCGACGATGAGGACGTCGCGGCCGTGCAGGTCGGTGTCGAGGTCCTTGAGGATCCGCACCACACCGGACGACTTCGTGCCGGAGCCGTACGACGACACCGCCATCCAGTCCATCCGCGCCTGCATCTTGAGGTGCCGCGAGAAGTCGGCCATCACCATGACGGCACCCTTCAGGACACCGACGAGCAGGGGGTCGCGGCCCGCGTAGTCGGCGTCGACGACCGCCGCGAGTTCGGCGAGCTTGTCGTCGATCTGCTCGGGGGTGAAGAGGACTTCGGACAGGTCTGCCTGGACGTCGGAGAGTTCCACCGGTCCAGCCTAACCGGCACTGAACGACAGGCGGTCACCGGATCGCGACGCCCGGACGCCCGGCAGGTCGATCGGCCCCTGTCCGCTCCAGTCTGTGACGAGCCGGCAGACCTCGAGCGTCTGCACGCGCGACAGCGTCACGCCGAACTCGCTCTCCACCGCCAGGCGCACGAGTCGCTGCCGGAGCGCCGGCGGGTTCGCCCCGAGCGCCCGGACGGACAGCGAGATGCCGGCCTCGGAGTGCTCGGCGATGTCCTCCGCCATCTCCTCGGCGAAGTGGTCGAGTGCTGCAGAGTCCTCGCGCAGCTGGTCGGCCGTCCGCGCCAGCGCCTCGGGCACCCCGGCACCGAGTTCGCGCTCGAGCACCGGCATGAGGGTGTTCCGCACGCGGACACGGGCGTAGGCGGGGTCGTCGTTCTGCGGGTCGTGCCACGGCGCCAGCCCGGCGGCGGCGCACGCCTGCCGCGTCGCGTGCCGCCGCACGGTGAGCAGCGGGCGGCCGTAGGCCGGCCCCTGGTCGCGCCGTGCCAGGGGCAGCATGCCCGACAGGCTGTCCGGCCCGCTGCCGCGCAGCAGGCCCAGCAGCACCGTCTCGGCCTGGTCGTCCAGGGTGTGTCCCAACAGCACGAGAGGCGACCCGGTGGCGGACGCGACCTCGGCGATCGACGCGTGGCGGGCCTCCCGGGCGGCGCCCTCCGGACCACCGTCGGAGCCGACCGCGACCCTGCGGACCTCGACCGGGTCCAGACCCAGTTCGGATGCCTGCCGGGAGGCGCGGCTCGCGACCGCCTCGGAGCCCGCCTGGAGCGCGTGGTCGACGACCACTGCCCCGGCTCGGAGCCCCTGCTTGCCCGCCTCGAACGCGGTGGCCGCTGCGAGCGCGAGCGAGTCCGGTCCGCCGCTCAGCGCGACCAGCACGAGGTCACCCGCGGTGACGACGCCGTCGTCGAGCGCGGTGGCGAGCAGGTCGCGGACCGCCAGGCGGGTCTCGGCGACGGCAGGGTCCAGCCGGGGACGCGGAGAGTTCACCCGGTAACGTTAGCCGCGCTCTCGGGACCACCGACAGCCCCACCGACACACCAGGAGTACAGACATGGCCGCGTACGACGTCGTCGTCGAGATCCCCAAGGGCAGCCGCAACAAGTACGAGGTGGACCACGAGACCGGTCGTGTCTACCTCGACCGCGTGCTGTTCACGTCGTTCGTCTACCCGACCGACTACGGCTTCTTCGAGAAGACCCTGGCCGACGACGGCGACCCCGTGGACGCGCTGCTGCTCCTCGAGTTCCCGACGTTCCCCGGCGTGGGCGTCAAGGTCCGTCCGGTCGGCGTCTTCAAGATGAGCGACGAGGCCGGCAAGGACGAGAAGGTCCTCGTGGTCCCCGCGAAGGACCCGCGCTGGACGCACATCCAGGACATCTCGGACGTCGACGAACAGACGAAGGCCGAGATCGCGCACTTCTTCGAGCGCTACAAGGACCTCGAGCCGAACAAGTGGGTCAAGGCCGAGGGCTGGGGCGACGCCGCCGAGGCCGAGGCGATCGTGCAGGCCGGCCAGAAGGCCTACGTGCCCGCTGGTCACTGACGCTCCTCTGGCACAGAACGGCGCCCGCTCTCCATCCGGAGGGCGGGCGCCGTTCTGTGTCCGGGGTTGCTTTGCCGGGCGGGGTCGGGAGGGGTCGGGGGCGTACCTGGCGGAAACGGGCGTACCTGGTGCTCTGATCCGGGCAGGCATGCCCGATCCCGCTTGCTACCGCAGCCGCTCTGGGAAGGACCGGGCTGCGAGCTACAGGGAACCGCTCGGGCGGGCGACGTACGGCAGGAGCTGGCTCGGCGTCCAGACCGCCCGCTCGACCACGCCGACGCCCGGTCGAGCCGCTTCGACCATCATCCCGTTGCCGGTGTAGATCGAGTCGTGGTAACCGCCGGAAGCGGTTCCGTTCGACGAGTAGAAGAGGATGTCGCCGGGCTGGCGCTGCGAGAGCGGCACGAGGCGACCGATCGAGCCGAAGTAGTTGTACTGCCAGACGACGTTGTGCCCACCGGTCGCGATGCCCTGCGAGCTGTAGGCCATCATGACGAGGCCGGAGCAGTCCCAGGTGCTCGGGCCTGCACCACCGAGGACGTAGGGCTTGCCGAGCTGCCCGCGGGCGTACGAGATCGCACCGGCGGCCTTCGAGGGGCTGCTCGGGGCGGGTGCCGGAGTGCTGGGCGCCGGGGTGCTCGGCTTCGACGGCGTCGGCGTGCTCGGCTTGGCGGGAGCCGGGGCGGGCGCCGGAGCGGGCGCCGCCGGCGTGCTCGGCTTCGACGGGGTGCTCGGGCGCGACGGGGCGGTCGTGCCGCTACCGCCGCCGGTGCTCGGGTTGGTGGTCGAGGTGTTGCCGTTGCTGGTGCCGCCGCTGGTGCCGTTGTCGGTGCTGGTGCCGCTCGCGCCGCTGCCGCTGGCCGTGCCGGTGCCGCTGCTCGTCTGGGCCGCCAGGGCGGTCTCGGCCGCCTTGGCCTGCTGCGCACTCCAGTACGCGCTCTCCGTCGCGACGCTCGTGCCCTTGAGGTACGCGAGCTGGCGGAGGACCTCGTCCTGCTGGTCCTGCTGCTTCTGCACCCGGGCCTGGGCGTCGGCGGAGACGTCGTTGGCGGTGGCGAAGGCGGTCTTCGTCGCCTCGGTCGCTTTGCTCAGCGCCGTCGTGGCCACGGACTGCTGGTCGGCGAGCGAGTCCACGGTCTTCTGGTCGGAGCGAGCCTGGGCCAGGATCGTCGCCGACCGCTCGGACAGGTGCGACATCGTGCCGACCCGGTAGAGCAGGTCACCGGAGTCCGAGGCGTCCGTGAGCATCGTCGTCGACAGGTCGCCGCCGCCCGTGCGGGACAGCTCGACGACGAGCGCGGCCACCTGGCCCGCGGAGTCGTCCGCCTTGCCCTTGGCCCGCTTCGACTGCGCGGACAGGTCGGCGAGGGTGTCCTTCGCCTCCTGCTGCTGCGAGGCGGCGAGGGCGTACGCCTGCCCGGCCTGCTGCTCGACGATGCCGGCGCGGTCCGCGGCGGCCTGCAGCGAGGTCAGCCGGTCGCTCAGCTCGTCCACCGTCTGCTGCGCGTCGGCGGCATCCGACTTCGCGGCCTTGACGTCGTCCCAGGACGGTGCCGACGGCGCGGCCTGGGCGGGTCCGGCGATGACGACCGACAGTCCGATGCCGAGCACGGCGACGGTGGCGATCCCGCAGGAGAACGAGCGAGCGGACAGGGTCATGGCGGGGTCAACGCATCCCGGCTGCGCTGATGCTCATACCGAGATCCCCCGCGCTGCCATGAAGGGGACCGGGTCGACGGCAGCACCGTTGATCCGGGTCTCGAAGTGGAGGTGGCACCCGGTCGACCAGCCGGTCGAACCGATCTTGGCGATCTGCTGCCCGGCGGTGACGTGCTGGCCGCTGGCGACCATGATCCCGCCGTCGACGATGTGGCCGTAGGCCGTCGAGATGCCGCCGCCGTTGTCGAGGATGACCTCGTTGCCGTAGCCGCCGCCGTTGCCCGCGAAGGTCACGGTGCCGTCGTGGGCCGCGTAGATCGGGGCGTAGCAGGCGGGAGCGAGGTCGACCCCGGCGTGCAGTGCCGTGTAGTGCGTGTACGGGTCGACGCGGATGCCGTAGCCGCTGGTCTGGAAGCCGCCGGCCGGACGGACCCACCCGGCAGAGTTGGCCGTCCCGCCGCCGGTACCGCCCTGGCTCGTCGCCGCGGCCTTCGCGGCTGCCTTGGCGGCAGCAGCGGCGATGCGGGCCTGTCGGGCCTTCTCGGCGGCGACGCCCTTGCGGTAGTCGGCCTCGACACCGCGCTGCTTCGTGGTGAGAGCGGTCAGCTGGGCCTCGAGCCGCGACTCGTTGTCGTTCTGGGCGTCGACGGCGGTCTGCGCCGCGTCGGCAGCACCCTGCGCCTGCTGCATCTTCGACTGGGCCGCGTCGGCGAGGTCGCCCAGCGCCGCCTTGGCCTTGTCCGCCTTGTCGGCCTGCGCCTGCGCGGTGCCCCGGTCCTGCGACGCCTGCGAGTAGATGCCGTCGGCCTGCTCGCTGAGCTTCGACATGGCGCCGAGCTCGTAGAGCAGGTCGCCGGAGTCCGAGGGGTGCGTGAGGATGTCGGTCGTCACGTCGTTGGCGCTGGCCCGACCGAGCTGCGCGGCGAGCTGACCGGCCTGCTCCTCGGACTGTGCGGCGGTCTGCTCGGCGTCGTCCGCCTGGGACTGGAGGGTCTTCTGCTCGAGGGTCGCCTCGTCGTACTTGTTCTGTGCCGCCTGGTAGGCCTCGCCGGCGGCCTGTGCGGCCTTCTGCTTCGCAGCGGCCTCGGACTTCAGGGTCGAGATGAGCGACTTGATCTCGGTGACCTTCGCCTGCTGGGCACTCGTCGAGGACTTGGCCTTCTGCACCTCGGACCAGCTCGGGTAGCTCGCGGCACTGGCCGACGTCGCCGGGGCGAGGACCGCGAGGGTGCTGCCGGCGAGCGCGACGGCGACCGCGGCGGCGACGAGGCGGCTGCGGTTGCGGAGGGAGAGCGAAGGTGAGGTCGACATGTATCTCGATTTCGTAACAGCGCGGCAAGGCTCACGCACGTAACACTGTTAACAGACGCAACAGTAACAACAGGTGTCGCAGCCCCACAGCCCCTCGGTCGAGGGGCGTGGAGCCGGTGACGATGCTCGCACCGCAACCTCGACACCCGGTGCCGGGCGGGCGCGACACGCCGGGGATTCCGCGGGAACGCGGCCCGATTTGCGAACCCCCGGGGGCATCCGTATGCTTGTCCATCGGTAGCGCGAAGCACCACTTGCGGCCCTATCGTTTAGTGGCCTAGGACACCGCCCTTTCACGGCGGCAGCACGGGTTCGAATCCCGTTGGGGTCACTCTCCGAGTGAGCGAGCAAGTAGTACTGAGCAACACCACAGCAATTCAACATGGCCCTGTAGCGCAGCTGGTTAGCGTGCCGCCCTGTCACGGCGGAGGTCGCGGGTTCAAGTCCCGTCAGGGTCGCCACGGCTGGATAGCTCAGTTGGTAGAGCGTTCGACTGAAAATCGAAAGGTCCACGGATCGATGCCGTGTCCAGCCACCAGTGAAGGCCCCCTGCTTCGGCAGGGGGCCTTTTCCGTTGTCTGAGCCGTCTGGCCCGGGTCGGCGCTAGGCCTCGCGGGTCTTCGGGCTGCTGTCGTTGGTCTTCGCCGGGTCACGCTCGACCACGGCACCGAGGGCATCGTCGATCCGGGTGAGCAGCTCCCCCGGGATCGTGACACCGGCAGCGCCGGCGTTGTCGTGCACCTGCTCCGGACGCGACGCCCCGATGATGGCGCTCGCGACGTTCTCGTTCTGCAGCACCCAGGCGACGGCGAGCTGTGCCATCGACAGGTCGAGTTCCTTCGCGATCGGCTCGAGCTCCTGCACCGAGGACAGCACCTCGTCGCGCATGAACCGCTTGATCATGTCCGCGCCGCCCTTGTCGTCGGTGGCGCGTGAGCCCTCGGGCAGTGGCTGACCGGGCTTGTACTTGCCGGTCAGGACACCCTGGGCGATCGGGGACCAGACGATCTGCGAGATGCCGAGCTCCTTCGAGGTCGGCACGACCTCTTCTTCGATGACCCGCCACAGCGCCGAGTACTGCGGCTGGTTCGAGATGAGCTGGAACCCGAGGTCCTCGGCCAGCGCGGCGCCGGCACGGAGCTGCTCCGCGGTCCACTCGCTCACGCCGACGTACAGGACCTTGCCCTGGCGCACGATGTCGGCGAAGGCCTGCATCGTCTCCTCGAGCGGGGTCTCGTGGTCGAAGCGGTGTGCCTGGTAGAGGTCGACGTAGTCGGTCTGCAGGCGGCCGAGCGAGCCGTCGATCGACTCGAGGATGTGCTTGCGAGACAGCCCGGTGTCGTTGTGCCCCTTCGGCCCGGTCGGCCCGAACACCTTCGTGGCGATCTCGAGCGACTGGCGACGCTCCCCCTTGAGGGCTTCGCCGAGGACGGTCTCCGCGCCGGTGTTGGCGTAGACGTCGGCGGTGTCGAACGTCGAGATGCCCACGTCGAGGGCGGCCCTGACGCAGGCGATGGCCGCATCGTTCTCGACCTGGGATGCGTGGGTGAGCCAGTTGCCGTAGGTGATCTCGGAGACCTTGAGGCCCGAGTTGCCGAGGTAGCGGTACTCCATGTGCGTGTCACTCCTGTCGTGGCCGCGTCGGTGCGGCTCGACCCGTGACGGTAGTCCCCAGGTCGGAGCCAAAGCACAGCGGTCCTCCCCCGACCACACGTCCGCGGTTTTCGAGGAACCGGGCACATGATCGGTATGGACCTCGAAAAGATGATGGAAATTGTCACAGCTGAAGTAGTCAGGGCTACGGCCCATGGACTCATCGAGTTGCTCTTCCAAGTACCTCGCTGTAGGACACAGGCCACTCGGCTCCGCGCCGTTCTCCGCGCCCGCTCCGACAAGGAGGTGCAGGATCGGAGGGGTTCGGCGCAGGGCTGCGCCGCGGAGAGCGAGGGAGCATCCATGACCGGAGCGAGCGTGTTGTTCATCGGCGGGAGCGGCGTGATCAGCGCCTCCTGTGTGCGGGAGGCGACCGAACAGGGCCACCACGTCACGGTCCTGAACCGGGGGACCACCGGGGGCAGGCCGATCCCGGAGGGGGTGACGCGCCTCCAGGCCGATGTGTCGGACCGCAGCGCCCTGGCGGACGCACTCGGCGACCGCCACTTCGACGTGGTGGTGAACTGGGTGGCCTTCACGCCGGACCAGGTGCAGGCCGACATCGACTTCTTCGCCGGACGGACGCGGCAGTACGTCTTCATCAGCTCGGCCTCGGCGTACCAGACGCCGGCGACGCACCTGCCGATCACGGAGTCGACGCCGCTGAAGAACCCGTACTGGCAGTACTCGCGCGACAAGATCGCGTGCGAGGAACTGCTGATGGAGGCGTACCGGGAGCAGGACTTCCCGGTGACGATCGTGCGGCCGTCGCACACCTACGACGAGACGAAGCTGCCGCTCACCGGCGGGTGGACTGCGGTGGCGCGGATGCGCGCCGGCAAGCCGATCATCATCACCGGTGACGGCACGTCGCTGTGGACGCTGACGCACAGCCGTGACTTCGCGGTCGGGTTCACCGGGCTGCTCGACAACGCGTCGGCGATCGGTGAGGCCTTCACGATCACGAGCGACGAGGCGCCGACGTGGAACGCCATCGCACACGAGATCGCGGCGGCGGCGGGGGTGTCCGACCTGCAGATCGTGCACGTGCCGGCGGACGCCATCAACGCCGTGGACCCGGAGTGGGGTGCGGCGCTGCTCGGCGACAAGGCCAACAGCTCAGTGTTCGACAACAGCAAGGTCCGGTCGCTCGTGCCGTGGTACCGGCCGCGGACGCCCTACCGGCAGGGTGTGCGCGAGGTCATCGCCTGGTTCGAGGCCAACCCCGACGCGCAGGTCGTCGACGAGCGCCTCGATGCGCTGATGGACGAGTTGGCGGCGCGCTGGGCGGTGTGAGCCGCACTTGGTGAGCAGAAATGGTCGGGTGCCGTGTGGCGACCCGACCATTTCTGCTCACGAAGCGAGCGCGTGGCGCCGAGCGCGTGGCTCAGGCGCGCGGCTCAGGCGCGCGCGGCCAGGACCGACGCGAGCGTGCCGATCGCCGTGCGCAGCTCGTCGTCGGTGACCACGAGCGGCGGAGCGAAGCGGATCGTCGAACCGTGGGTGTCCTTCACGAGCAGCCCGCGGTCGGCGAGGTCCTTCGAGATCTCCTTGCCGGTGCCGAGCGCGGGGTCGATGTCGATCCCCGCCCAGAGTCCGGCGACGCGGTGCGACACGACCCCCTTGCCGAGCAGGTCGTCGAGCAGCCCGCGCAGCAGCGGTTCGCCGTCGAGGGCGCGCTGCTGGAACGTGCCCTCGCCGAGCATCGCCACGACCTCGGCTCCGACGGCCGCAGCGAGCGGGTTGCCACCGAAGGTCGAACCGTGCTCGCCGGGACGCAGCACGCCGAGGACAGCGCGCGACCCGACGACCGCGGACACCGGCACGATGCCGCCGCCGAGTGCCTTGCCGAGCGTGATGAGGTCCGGGCGGACCCCGACGCGCTGAACGGCGAGCGTGTGGCCGGTGCGTCCGAGGCCGGACTGGATCTCGTCGGCGATGAACAGCGCACCGAACTCGTCGCAGACCTCCCGGACGTCAGGGAGGTACGACGCCGGCGGGATGACCACGCCGCCCTCGCCCTGGATGGGTTCGAGCAGCACGGCGACGACGGTCTCGTCCATCGCTGCGCGCAGGGCAGCGGCATCGCCGTACGGCACGGTGCGGAACCCCGGGGTGTACGGACCGAAGTCGTTGCGCGCGTCGGGGTCGTCGGAGAACGAGATGATCGTGGTGGTGCGGCCGTGGAAGTTCCCGGACGCCACGATGATCGTCGCGCGGTCCCCGGGGACCCCCTTGACGCGGTAGCCCCAGGCGCGGGACACCTTGATCGCGGACTCCACGGCCTCGGCACCGGTGTTCATCGGCAGGACCATCTCGGTCTCCGTCAACGCCGCCAGTGCCGTGGCGAACGGCCCGAGCTGGTCGTTCACGAACGCACGACTCGTGAGCGTCACCCGGTCGAGCTGCGCCCGGGCGGCGTCGAGCAGCCGCGGGTTGCCGTGGCCGAAGTTCACCGCGGAGTACGCGGCGAGCCCGTCCAAGTACTGCTTGCCGTCGACATCGGTGACGGTTGCTCCGGCACCCGACGCGATGACGACGGGCAGCGGGCTGTAGTTGTGCGCGAGGGCGCGGTCCTCGACGGCGAGCGCCGCCGCGGTGTTGACCCCGAGCGACGCTGCCGCCGACATCAGCTGACCCCGAGCGAACGCGCGACCGAGGTGCCGGTGCCGACCGGGTGCAGGTCGAGCGTGCAGCACTTCACGCCGCCACCGCCGAGCAGCAGCTCGGACAGGTCGACGCCGATCGGGTTGTAGCCCTTCTCGCGCAGCTGTTCCGCGAACCGAACAGCCCGGGCGGCGATCACGACGTTGTACCCGTCGGAGTAGGAGTTCAGGCCGAGGATCGCGGCGTCCTCCTCCGTCGCGATGATCGCGTCGGGGAAACGCTCGCGCAGGATCGCCAGCGACGGCTCGTCGAAGGCGCTCTCCAGGTACGCGATGTTCGACCGGCCGGAAGCGTCGGGCTCCGGGTCGAGCACGGCGATGGCGGTGTCGAGGTGGTAGAAGCTCGGGTTGATGAGCTTCAGGGTGACGACCTCACGGCCGTAGATCGTCGCGAGCTCGTCGTGGGAGGTGCTGTCCGACCGGAAGCCGGTGCCGGCGAAGATGGTGTTCCCGATGAGCAGGAAGTCGCCCTCGCCCTCGTTGGTCTGCTCGGGCTCGGCAACGGTCAGGCCGGCCTGACGGAACCAGTCCATGTACGCCGGGCCCTCGGGCTGGCGCTCGGGGTACTGGAACTTCGCGCCGTAGGCGATGCCGTCGAGCACGAACCCGCCGTTGGCCGCGTAGACCATGTCCGGAAGGCCGTCGATGGGGTCGATGTACGAGATGTCGAAGCCGAGCTGCTCGTACACGTCGACGAGCGTCTGCCACTGGGCGACGGCCTTCGACGTGTCGGTCGGCTCCTCCGGGTGCATCCACGGGTTGATCCGGTAGCTCACCGTGTAGAAGTCCGGCTTGCACATCAGGATCGTCCGCTTGGTGGCGGTACGGGCCGGTGCATCGGTGGTCGAGGGTGCGGTGTTCGACATCAGTCCTCCTGAGAAGGGACCGGGGCCCGAGCCTGCCAGGAACCGAAACGGAACGAAGGAGAGGTGCTCCGGCGAGATGCAGGCTCACTCGCCGTAGCGGACCAGGTCGACGCCACGTCGATCCTGACACAGACCGTCCGGCAAGTGCAGTACCGGGAGCGAAGCGCCGTGGCACCCGTTCGGGTGACGCACGTTTCGTGCGTCCGAACCGCCGACCTCGCAAGAAGTCCGCGTACGATGGGTGCAATGGATTCGCTCGACCACCGCATCCTGGATCAACTCCGGGACAACGCCCGCGCCGGCTACGGCGACATCGGGTCGGTGGTCGGACTCTCGGCATCGGCCGTCAAGCGCCGTGTCGACCGGCTCGTCGGCGATGGTGTCATCCAGGGCTTCACGATCAAGGTGGACCCCGCCGTCGAGGACCGCGGCACCGAGGCCTGGGTCGAGCTGTACTGCCGCGGCACCGTCTCCCCCGACGAGCTCCGTGCGCTGCTCGACACCGTGCCCGAGGTCATCGACGCCGGCACGGTCACGGGGAGCGCCGACGCCGTCGTGCACATGCGCTCCAAGGACCTGTCCGCGCTGGAGGAGGCGCTCGACAAGGTCCGCCTCGCACCGCAGGTGGACCACACGCGGTCCGCGATCGTGCTCTCCAAGCTGGTCAGTCGCGACACCGCGTAACGTCCGGCAGATGGCACGGAACACGACCGGGAGGCGCGGATCACCGCCCACGGGATCGCGTCCCGCCCGTCGGCTGGTCACCGCTGCGGGCCTCGCCTACGTCGCGAACTGCCTCTGGGGCACGGCCGTCGCCGTCCGGTTGATCCGGACGAGGAAGCTCCGCGTCGTGCACCACGGCCTGTTCGTCGTGACGGCGACGCTCACCGGGGCCGCCGCGACGACACCCTTGTGGACCCGGGACCGTTCGGCGCTGTTCCTGCTGCCCGCACTCGTCCCGCTCGCGCTCGCGCCCCGCACGAACCCGCGCTCCGGAGCACACTGGAAGATCGCGGTGGCCGCTGCGCCGTCCTACCTGGGGGCGCTGCTGGTGCGGCGTCGACCGTGACGACGAGACACGAGGGGAAGCAGTGGAGCTCTTCGAGGCCATCCGACGCCGCCGGACCACGAACGGGGCGTTCCTGCCCGACCCGGTGTCCGAGGAGCACCAACGGCTGCTCATGGAGCTCGCCGGCCGGGCCCCGTCCCAGCTGAACAGCCAACCGTGGCGGTTCGTGCTGGTCGAGGAGCGCGACACGATCGACCTGGTCGCCGCGATCAGCGGCAGCTCGATGACCCGCACCATGGCCGAGGGGACGTTCTTCGAGCGGTACAAGCCGTACTTCCGGTTCTCGAAGGCCGAGATGGACGAGCGGCGCGACGGCATGCTGTTCGACAAGCTGCCCGGGCCGCTCCTGCCGTTCACGAAGCAGGTGTTCACGAAGCGCGGGCAGCTGCTCATGAACACCCTCCGCGTGCCGCAGAGCCTGGGTGAGGAGAACCGGAAGCTCGTCGCCGGGTCGCCGCTGCTGCTCGGCGTGATGCTCGACCGCCACGAGTACCGGCAGCAGGAGCTGTCCGGCTTCTACTCCGTGTTCAGCATGGGCGCGGCGATGGAGAACATCTGGCTCGCGACGACCGAGCTCGGGCTGGGGATCCAGTTCGTGTCCTTCCCGATGGAGACGCCAGGCGCCTGGGCGGAGATCGAGGGGCTGCTCCGGGTGCCCGAGTCGCTCGAGCTCATGGCCGTCTACCGGATCGGGTACCTGCCGCCCGAACGGCGCCGCCCCGCGATCGACTGGACGTCGAGCGAGCGGAAGCGGCCATCGCAGTACGTGTTCCGCGGCACCTGCGACACCCCGCAGCAGGGGTGGGACGACGCGCCCGTCGCGGGCCACATCGAACCGGAGGCGACCACATCGTGACCGACACCCGACCCACCCACGGCACCCCGGGCCTCCAGTCAGCCGCCCCCGGCCTGCCGGGCCGTCCCTGGATCTCGCAGGACTGGCTCGACGTCGTCTTCGTGCACTGGCGCGTCGACGTGTCGGCGGTGGCCCCGCTGCTGCCGGCCGGAACGCGACCCGACACGATGGCGCTCGACGGGACGGACGACGGGGTGACCACCTGGGTGGGCCTCATCGGGTTCCGGTTCGAGGACACCCGGTTCCCGCCCCTCGGGGCGCTGGGGCGGACCGGCTCGATCGGCGACTTCGTCGAGGTGAACGTCCGCGTCTACACGGTCGACGAGCAGGGCCAGCACGGTGTCGTGTTCCTGTCGCTCGACGCCGGCAAGCTGCTGCCGACCCTCGGCGCACGCGTGGCCACCGGACTGCCCTACTGGTGGGCGGACGCCGAGTCGCGGAGCGGCGACGGCCGCGTCGGGTACGCGATGCGGCGGCACGGGACGCACCTGCGGTCGATGCTCGACGTCCGCGTGGGCGAGGTACTGGACGAGCCAGGGCTGCTCGAGACGTTCCTGACCGCGCGGTGGGGCATGCACGTGCACCGGGCCGGGCGGACCCGGTTCTGGCCGAACGAGCACGACGCGTGGCCGTTGCACCGGGCCTCGGTGGTGTCGTTGCGGGACGACCTGGTCGGCGCCGCCGGGCTGCCGTTCGGGTTGACGGAGCTCGAGCCGGACTCGGTGCTCTACTCGGCGGGGGTCACGACGCGGTTCGGTCGGGGGCGCTGAGGCCGAGCTCGAGCTCGTCGCGCGGCGCCCGGGCGGCTGCCCGGAACTGGTGAACGGCAACGACGGCACCGAACAGTCCGAAGAAGGACCCGCCGATCCAGGCGACGGTCCGGTACTCCGGGAGGTCGGGCACGGTGAACCCGATCACGGCGAGGGTCGTGCAGATCACCGCCACCGACGCCGAGGCCCACGCGACGACGAGGTGGTCGATGCGCGGGACGATGCGCGCGAACCGGAACGCCATCGGGATCCCGGCGATCGCGCCGAACACCAGGCCGGATGGAGTCCCGACCACCAGGCTCGCCACCGCGACGACCGCCGCGCTCGTCACTGCCACCACCACCCGGGTGACGTGGCAGCGCCACGAGGCCGCACGCGTCTGCTCGTCGTACGCGCGCCAGCCTGTCACGAGCAGCGCGACTGAACCCATCCCGAACACGACCGCAGCGGCGATGCCGACGACGAGCGCGAAGACGCCGCCGAAGGCGATGCCGAGGGCGACGTGCGCGGCGGCGAGGAGCAGCTCGAGCACGGGGTAGAGCCAGACCTCGAGCAGCCGGTTCGGGGTGTTCAGGACCCAGCCGGGAGGGGTTTCCTCAGCGAGCTCGTCACTCTCGGGGTCTCGAGTCTCCACGTGGCCATCATGGCCGGTCGGTGTGATCGTGGTTCGGTGCCCGCCGGTCCGGGGGACACCGGCTGAGTGGTGCATGGTCGGCCGCAGGTACAAGTGAGCCATGACTCGAGTGGCAGTGGTGACCGGTGGATCCGCAGGACTGGGGCGTGCGACCGTCCGGGAGCTCGCCGCGCGGGGGTGGGACGTCGCCGTCCTCGCCCGTGGACGGGACGGCGTCGACGCCGCGGTCGCCGAGGTCGAGGCCGCGGGGCGTCGCGGGCTGGCCCTGGTCGCCGACGTGTCCGACCGCGAGGCCGTCGAGGCCGCGGCCGACCGCGTCGAGCAGGAACTCGGGCCGATCGACCTGTGGGTGAACGGCGTGATGGTCGGGGTGTTCGGCAAGTTCCTGGACACCGCGCCCGAGGACTTCGAGCGGGCGCTGCACGTGACCTACCTCGGCTTCGTCAACGGGACCCGTGCCGCGCTCGCCCGGATGGTGCCCCGCGGCCAGGGGCACGTCGTCCAGGTCGGTTCGGCACTCGGCTTCCGGGGCATCCCGCTGCAGGCCGCGTACTGCGGCGCGAAGCACGCGATCGTCGGGTTCACCGAGTCCGTCGTCTCCGAGCTGCTCGAACAGGGCAGCAAGGTGAAGGTGTCGCGGGTCGACATGCCCGCCCTGAACACGATCCAGTTCGGGTGGGTGAAGTCGAAGCTGCCGCACCACCCGCAGCCGGTCGCACCGATCTTCCAGCCCGAGGTCGGTGCCCGCGCGATCGCTGCCGTGGCCGAGCGGCCGCGCCGTCGCACCTGGGTCGGCGAGTCGACCGTCTACACGATCCTCGGCAACCGGTTCAGCGGGCGTTTCGCCGACTGGTACGCCGCCAAGACGCTCGTCTCCGGGCAGCAGGCGCCTGACAAGGACGGGCAGGAGCTGCAGGACAACCTGTACGAGCCGGTGCCGGGCGACCACGGCGCGCACGGTGTGTTCGACGAGTCCGCGCACGCCTGGTCGCCGCAGACCTGGTGGGTGGAACACCGACGGATCGGCAACGGCATCATCGGGGCGGCACTCGGCGCGGCCGGGGCCGTCGCACTCGTGGCCGGACGACGACGATGAGCCGCCACGGATCGTCGGTGCGGGGTGCAGCCGTCGTCGAGCTGTGCCGGGCCGGACTCGGCCTGTGGCACCTGGGCCGAGCGGCTCGTGGTCGCGACCAGGCCGTGCTGCACGGCGTGCTCGGCGTCCGGCAGCTCGTGCAGGCCGCCCTCGTCGCACGCACGGGCACCGGGAACGCACACACGCTGAGCGCCGCCGTCGACGCGGTGCACGGCGTGACGATGGTGCCGCTCGCCCTCGACCCACGACGCCGCGGGTTCGCCCTGCAGCAGGTGTGGATCGCCACGGTGCTCACCGTCGCCGAGGTCGCCGTCGTCGGTCGGGGCAGCCGGCGCTGACGGCGCTGACGGCGGGCGGCGCTGACGCCTGTCGGGGGTGCTCGGTAGCGTCCGGGGCATGGGTACCACCTACTCCGTCGCGTCCTCGCTGGACGGCTTCGTCGCTGCACCGGACGACGACCTCGACTGGCTGCTGCAGTTCGGCTTCGAGCCGTTCCAGGAGCACCACGACCGGTTCTTCGCGGGCATCGGCGCGATCGTCATGGGCTCGACCACGTACGAGTGGCTGCTCGAGCACGACGACACGTGGGCGTACCCGGACCTGGCGACGTGGGTGTTCACCACGCGTGACCTGCCGGTGCCGGACGGCGCCGACGTGCACTTCGTGTCGGGCGAGGTCGCGGACCTCCAGGCCGACCTCGAACGGGCCGCCGGCGAGCGCGACGTCTGGGTCGTCGGCGGCGGACTGCTCGCGGCGCAGTACCAGCAAGCAGGGCTGCTCGACGAGCTCCGCGTCACCGTGATGCCGGTGGCGCTCGGCGCCGGTGCGCCGCTGCTACCGGTCGCGGCACCGACCCCGGTGTTCGAGCTGGTCGGGACGACGCCGTTCACCGGCGGTGCCGTCGAGCTGCACTACCGGTCCGCAGCCACCCCGGCGTAGCGTCCGAGCCATGAGCGACAACGAGCAGACCGAGCCCGTCATGGACGGCGCCAACGAGGCCACGAACCACGAGAAGCTGCACGGCCTGATCGAACAGGTCGACCACGACCACCACGGCGAGGGCGCCGGAGCGATGGCCGACCACCTGCGTGACCGGATGGACGAGACCGGCGTCGAGGACGAAGAAGCAGGCGACACCGAGGACTGACCCGGCCGGCGCCACGCCGCACACTTCGTGAGCAGGAATGGTCGGGTCCGCCGCAGCGCACCCGACCATTTCTGCTCACCGAGCGGCAGTCCGTCAGACGCGCAGGTCAGCGAAGTCCGCGTCGACGTCCCCGAACCGGTGCGCGGTGATCGAGACCGACTGTTCACGGATGAACGGGAGCATCTCGATCAACCCGGCCTCGACCACCGGCGCGTCGTGGATCGCGACGTCGATGCTCGCCCCGAGGGCTTCCTCGAGCGCCAGGGCATCGCCACCGATGAGCCGGATCCGTGCGCCGGGGCCGCCGAACGCCGTGTGCACGGGTCGGTCCTGCCCCTGCGCGAGCATGTCCCCGAGCGCGTCGACGGGTTCGTCGTCCTCACCACTCGTCCAGTTGGCCTGGAACACGGCGCCGGACGACGCGCGGGCGTGGAAGTCCTGGTCGGACTCGACCAGGTGGTCGACGACGTCCAGCGGCGACCGACTCGAGGCCAGCAGCTGGCTGAGTGGACCGGGCAACGGGCGGGCGGTGCTGAGCAGGACGTGGGCGCGTGCAGCCGTGGCGGCGACGAGCGCGCGGACCAGGTCACCCGCCGAGGCGTCCTCGGCCTGCCGCACGATGACGGACTGCGGTCGGTGGCGCAGCACGTTCCGCTGCACCACGAGACCCGACAGGTCGTGCGACCCGGCGTACAGCTCCTCGCGCGCACGGACGTCGCTCAGCGCACCGGCCCGCACCTGGTCGAACTCCTCGAACGACAAGCCGCTGCGTGCGGCCTCGATCACCGAGGTCACGCGCGGCGGGAGACCGTGCAGCTGGATGCTCTTGTGCACCGTGCGCGGGACCGGCTCCCACCGGCCGAGCGTCGCGACGTACATCGGTCCGCCCGCCTTCGTGCCGGTGCCCACGGACGACCGCTTCCAGCCGCCGAACGGCTGCCGGCCGACGACCGCACCGGTGATGCCGCGGTTCACGTACAGGTTGCCGGCGCGCACGCTCGCCAGCCAGTCCGCCACCTCGTCGGCGTCGAGCGAGTGGATCCCCGCCGTCAGGCCGTAGTCCGTGCCGTTCTGGATCGCGATCGCCTGCTCGAGCGTCTCGGCGCGCATGATGCCGAGCACCGGGCCGAAGTACTCGGTCTGGTGAAAGTCGCTGCCCGGGCGGACGCCGTCGCGGATGCCGGGTGACCAGAGCCGCCCGGAGTCGTCGAGGGCCGTCGGCTGCACGAGCCAGGACTCCCCCGGCCCGAGCTCGGTGAGCCCTTGCCGCAGCTTGCCCTCGGGCTCGGCGATGACCGGGCCGACCTGGGCGGTGGGGTCGTCGGGCCAGGCGACCCGGAGCGTGCGCGTGGCGTCGACGAGCTGCCGACGGAAGCGTTCGCTCTCGCCGACCGTGCCGACCAGGACGACCAGGGACGCCGCCGAGCACTTCTGGCCGGCGTGGCCGAAGGCGGACTGCACGATGTCCTGCACCGCGAGGTCGATGTCGGCGCTCGGCGTGACGACGATCGCGTTCTTGCCGCTCGTCTCGGCGCTCAGTGGCAAACCCGCGCGCCACCAGCGGAAGGATCGCGCGGTGTCGGCCGAACCGGTCAGGATGATGCGGTCGACGGCGGGGTGCCCGACCAGGTCGCGGCCGAGTTCGTCCTCGGCCAGGTCGACGAGCTGCAGCAACGAGTGCGGCACCCCGGCGTCCCAGAGCACGTCGGCCAGCAGCGCACCACTGCGCTTCGCCTCGGGTGCCGGCTTGAGCACGACTCCGCTGCCCGCGGCGAGCGCCGCCAGCACCCCACCGGCGGGGATCGCGACGGGGAAGTTCCACGGCGGCACGACGACCGTCAGGCGTGGCGGGACGTAGCGGGCACCCTCGATGTCGCCGAGGCGGCGGGCGCGCTCGGCGTAGTAGTGGGCGGCGTCGACGGCTTCGGTGACCTCGGTGTCGGCCTCGGAGAACGTCTTCCCGGTCTCCGCCGCCATCACCTCGATCAGGTCGGCGCGGCGGGTCTCGAGCTCGTGCCCGATCAGGTCGAGGAGCTCGGCACGGTCGGAGGGGTCCTGCCGCCCCCAGTTGACGCCGGCCTGCGCGGTGCGGGCCATGATCCGTTCGAGCTTGGAGCGGTCGGCCACCTTGGCCCCGCGGATCGTCTGCGCGCCGAGCTGCGAGCGCGGTACCCGGCGCAGGACGTCGAGCGCCCACGCACGGTTGGCGGGGACGGCGGGGTCGGTGTCCGGGGCGTTCCGGAACGCGTCGCGCAGGACGGGCTCGCCGAGCGCCCGGTGGCGGTCCTGGGTGCGGTGCGTCGCGTGCACCGGCTGGTCGAGCGCCGCGACCGACGCCAGGTACCGGCCGTGCTCGCGGTCGAACACGCTGGCGTCGTGGTCGATGTCGGACGCCGCGGCGATGAAGTTCTCGGGGCTCGAGCTCTCCTGCAGGCGGCGGGCGAGGTACGCGATCGCGGAGTCGAACTCGTCCGGCTGGACGACGGGTGTGTAGAGCAGGATCTGTCCGACGTCGGCGCGGACGGCGTCGGCGTGCGTCGATGCCATGCCGAGCAGCATCTCGACGTCGACCGCGTCGGTCACCCCGCGGCGCTGGGCGAGGACCCACGCGGTCGCCAGGTCGAACAGGTTGTGCCCGGCGACCCCGATGCGCACGGCGTCGGTGCGCTCCGGGGTCAGCGCGGCGTCGAGCATCCGCAGGTAGGCGGAGTCGGTCTCGCGCTTGCTGCCCCAGGTCGCGAGCGGCCAGTCGTGCACGATCGCGTCGACGTGCTCCATCGCCAGGTTCGCGCCCTTGACGAGCCGCACCTTGATCGGCGCTCCACCACGGGCCCGGCGCTCCTGCGCCCACGTCGTCAGGGACTCGAGCGCCCCCGCGGCATCGGGCAGGTAGGCCTGCAGCACGATGCCGGCCTGCAGCCCCGCGAACTCGTCACGGTCGAGCAAGGTCCGGAACACCGCGAGGGTGACGTCGAGGTCGCGGTACTCCTCCATGTCCAGGTTGATGAACTTCGCCGGGCCGCCGGACGCCAGCGGAGCCGCCGCCAGCCGGTACAACGGCACGAGCCGGTCGACGATCCGCTCGACCGTCTGGTCGAACGCCCACATCGACATCTGCGGCACGACCGAGCTGACCTTGATCGACACGTAGTCGACGTCGTCGCGGGCGAGCAGGTCCATCGTCCCCTGCAGCCGGCGGTCGCTCTCGGCGCTGCCGAGCACGGCTTCGCCGAGCAGGTTCACGTTGAGCCGGGTGCCCGGCCCACCGACCTTGGCGAGCGCCGGACCGAGCTTCGCCGTGCTCGCGTCGATCACCAGGTGGCCGGTCATCCGACGCAGGATCCGCCGTGCGGTGGGGATGACCGCCCACGGCGCCATCGTCGCGAACCCGCCGCCGAGCGTCACCGCGCCGCGCAGGTACCAGGCGAGGAAGTCAGGGACGTCGCGGCTGACCTGCTCGAGGTTGCGGGCCGCGACCCGGGGGTCTTCGGGGCGGATGACCTTGTCGACGAAGCTGCGCGTGAAGTCGAGGCCACGCTCGTCGCGCAGGGCCTCGGCGAGACGGGCGGCACCGGCGTCCGGCTTCGCCCCGGCGGACGCCGCCAGCCACTTGCGGACCAGCGCAACGGCGTCGTCGGTGCAGTCCTGGAGGCGGGCGCTCGGCATGCTCCGATCGTATGCCGCACCTCCGACCTCACCTTGGAGCGCGCCGCACGTCGGCTCGGAACCGTCCTGGGGGATGACGTCAGCCGAAGACCCGGATCAGTTCCGGCAGCAAGAGCAGCACCGGCAGCACCGTGAAGACGGAGATGGCCGCGCCGACGACGATGCCCGTGATCGCGAGACCGCGCCCGGCCTCGCCCGTCCGCCGCAGCTGCGGCAGCGCGATGAGCCCCACGACGACCCCGCCGATGGGCACCACGAACCCCAGCACGAGCGCGATGATCGCCAGGGTGTTCGTCGGGCGGACCGGTGCGATCGGCGGCTGTGCGTACGGGTTCGTCATGCGGGTTCCTGTCTCGTCGCGCCGGGCGCTGCACGGCCCGGTCATCGTACGGGCCGGACGGATCGCTCCGCAGCGCCCCGTTCGGGTCATCCGGACGGATGAAAGACGCGGCGGCGGGGTCGGTCGGTCCCCACGGTGGATACGCTGGTCGGCATGTCGACGCAGGGCAACGATGGCCACGACTGGGCGACGTGGGACGCCTACCACGACGTCTGGCGACGCCTCGACCGAGCGCTCGACCAGGCCGTCCAGGCGGGCGCCGGCATCTCCATCCCCGAGTTCGAGATCCTGATCGGGCTGCAGCGCGAGCCGGACCACCGGCTGCGCGTCCGCGACATCGCCGCCGGCATCGGTTGGGAGAAGTCGCGCGTCAGCCACCAGGTCACACGGATGGTCTCCCGCGGCTTGGTCGGACGCGCCGACTGCCCGACCGACGGCCGCGGCAGCTGGGTGGAGATGACCCCCGACGGCCGCCGCGCGGTGCTCGCCGGCATCCGCGCGCACACCGGTGCGCTGGAAGACCTGTTCTGGAGGCCCGTGGGGACCGACGCGGACATCCTCCGGTCCGTCAGCGCGCGCGTCCAGGACGCGATCGGCCCCGACGTGTCGGACGAGGCCGTCTCGGGCTAGCTGCCCCCGCACGTCCACCGAGGTTCCACGACTCGCCGCACGGGGAGCGCCGAGGTTCCACGAACGACGCCGTGCTGCGCCCAGATGCCGAGATTTCGGAACCTCGGGAGCAGAGGCTTCGGAACGGGGACGGGGACGGGGACGGGGACGAGCGGGACGACGGAGCGGCGGGCGGGAGCTAGAGGTCGACGACGGCGAGGGCTCCCTGTTCGCCGCGGAGCCGCACCTGCACGCTCGCGATGTCGTCGCGCGGGATGTCCGTCGACGCCGACAGCCCCTTCGCGTCCTCGCCCGCGGCCGTCCACGAGCCGACGATCTGCGCGGTGCCGTCCGACCGCACCACGACCAGGTCGTACATGACCGAGCCGTCCGCCGCCCACTCCTTGCCGCCGTACGAGCAACCCCAGTCGAAGCGGGTGCCCCACTGTTCACCGCTGACGGCCAGGTCGACGTCGAGTCCCTGGGCGCCGGTCATGTCGTAGCGGTCCGCGGTCGCCGATGCCGAGACGTCGCGCCCGGCCTGCACCGAGCCGCGGTCCCCCGCCGTGCCGACGGCGAGTCCGCCCAGGACGGCAGCGACCACCGCGAGCCCCGCGGTGGCGGCGACCCAGACCCGGCGACGACGGCGACGGTGTCGAACGCGGTGCGCGACGGAGGCGAGGGTGCTCTCGGAACCGGTGTCGGGCCTCCCGTCCGGTTCGGCGATCTCGATCGCCTGGTCGGCCGGCAGCTTGGCGAGCAGACCGGGCAGGCCGACCAGCTCGGCGACGGCGGCCGTGCAGCGGTCGCAGGTCTCCAGGTGCTGCTCGTACTCGAGCCGCTCGTCCGGGCTCAGGGACCCGAGCACGTACGCCGCGTCCCACTCTGCGTACCGGTCGTCGCTCATCGGGTCACTCCTCGTTCCTGCAGTGCGAGCCGCAGGGCTCGCAGCCCGTAGTGCAGCCGCGACTTCGCGGTGCCCTCGGGGATGTCGTGTCGTTGTGCGATCTCCGGCACCGTGTGGCCGAGCCAGTAGGCGTCCACGACCACGCGGCGGTGGTCCGGGGAGAGCGATGCGAGCGCGTCGGCCACGACGATGCGGTCGAGCACGGCGTCGGTGCGGTCCGACTCGGCGCGGTCGACGGGGTGTTCGGTGCCGAACTCCCGGCGGTTCCGAGCTGATCGCGCGTCGTCGACGACCAGGTTCCGCGCGACCGTGAACAGCCAGGCGCGGGCGCTGTCCGGCGCGCGTTCGAGCACCGCTGGGCGCTGCCAGGCGCGGACCATGGTCTCCTGCACGACGTCCTCGACCGCCGAGCCGTCCCGCGTCAGGTGCCGGACGTACCGGGTGAGCGCGTCACCGTGCTCGCGGTACAGCGTCGCGAGCAGCTCGTCGGCGGAACGACTCGACACGGTCACTTCTGCAGGTCGAGGGAGAACTCGACGGTGCCCTTCCCGTCCACGGTGACGAAGCCGAGCGAGGGAGCCTTCACGCCGTAGTCGGCGAACGTGATCGGCACCGAGCCGGCGACCTGGACGGTGCCTCCCGTGCCGACCGCCACCTGCGCGTCGGCGGTGACGGCCTTCGTGACGCCGTGCAGGTCCATCGTGCCGGTCAGGGTGACGTCCTGCGTGCTGCCGTCGAGCGCCTTCGAGACGTCGACGGGCTTCGTCAAGGTGAACGTCGCCGTCGGGAACTTGTCCGTCTCCAGCGCGGTGTCCCGGAAGTAGGCGTCGCGCGCGGACTCGGGGGTGGAGATCTTCGCGACCTGGACCGTGACCGTCGCCGTCGCGAGGGAGCCGCCGTCGACCTCGGCGGCGCCCTCGACGTCCTTCGTGCGTCCGACCACGTTCACATCATTCCCCTGCAGGACCTCGTGCACCCGGTAGCCGGCGTACGAGGTCTTCGTGCTGGTCCAGGTGCCGTCGGCGTCCGCCGCGTCGAGGCTGGCGGACGACGTCGCCTGCAGCGAGGGTGCGGCGGCGGCCTGTCCGTTGACGGTGTTCGCGTAGATGGACGGACCGGCGATGGCGGCGGCGGCCGCGATGACCACGACGCCGGTGGAGATGCCGATGATGACCTTGGTGCGTGTGCGGAGTCCCATACCCGGTCAACGAGGTGGTGGGGCGGATCGTTCACCCGGAACGATCCGGCTGCCGGATGCGTTCGGATCTGTCAGGCTGTTCATCCACCTCTGTCAGGCTGTTCATCCACCCGATCCCCCGCAGCCAGGAAGGCCGCAATGCCCGAACTCCCCGTCGTGTTCGAAGTCGGCTCGCTGATCGCGATCGTCGCGATCCTGCTCGCCGACCTGCTCATCGTCGCGCGCCGGCCGCACGTGCCGACGCTGCGCGAGTCGGCGACGTGGGTGGGCGTCTACGTGGGGCTCGCGCTGGTCTTCGCGGTCCTGATGCTCGTGTTCGCGGGCGGCGACTCGGCGGGTGAGTTCCTGGCCGGTTGGCTCACCGAGTACAGCCTGAGCATCGACAACCTCTTCGTCTTCGTCATCATCATGGCGCGGTTCTCGGTGCCGAAGAAGATCCAGCAAGAGGTGCTGATGCTCGGCATCATCATCGCGCTCGTGCTGCGCGGCATCTTCATCCTCGTCGGCGCCCAGCTCATCGAGAACTTCTCATGGATCTTCTACATCTTCGGCGCCTGGCTGATCTGGACGGCGATCCAGCAGCTCCGCGGCGAGGACGATGCCGACGACCAGAAGGACAGCTTCATCGTCCGGCTGCTCCGCCGTCGGGTGCGCCTCACCGACACGTTCGACGGCATGAAGTTCCGGACCACCCACGACGGCGTGCGGCACTTCACCCCGCTGCTGATCGTGCTGATCGCCATCGGCACCACCGACCTGCTGTTCGCACTCGACTCGATCCCGGCGATCTTCGGCATCACCGAGAGCCCGTTCATCGTGTTCACCGCGAACGTCTTCGCCCTGATGGGTCTGCGGCAGCTGTACTTCCTGCTCGGCGGGCTGCTGGAGCGGCTCGTCTACCTGAAGTACGGGATCGCGGTGATCCTCGCGTTCATCGGCGTGAAGCTCGTCCTGCACGCACTGCACGACAACGAGCTGCCGTTCCTGAACGGTGGCGAGCACATCGAGTGGGCGCCGGAGATCAACACCTGGGTCTCCTTGATCGTGATCATCGCCGCGATGGCGCTGTCGACCCTGGCCAGCGTCGTGCGGATGCGCCACGACGGCGTCGAGGCGAAGGACGAAGAACCCGCTCGCACCTCGGACTGACGGAAGGTGCTCTGAGCGGCAGCAGGCCGGGCGCGGGAACGTCCACCAGCTGCCCGTGCCAAGGTCGACGGGTGCACAACAACGACACCGTCGTGATCGCCGGCTGCGGCGACCTCGGGACCGAAGCCGGTCTCCGCTTCGCGCGCCTGGGACACCACGTGATCGGCCTCCGACGCCGCGCCGAACTGGTCCCGGCCCCGATCACCGGCCGCAGCGCCGACCTGCGGCACGAGGTCCCCGAGATCCCCGCCGACACCTCCGTCGTCGTCGTGGCCTTCGCCGCGGGCAGCCGTGACGTCGACGAGTACCGCGCCACCTACGTCGACGGCCTGCGGAACGTGCTCGACGGCATCGACGCCTCGGACGCCGATCCACGCCTGCTCGTGGTGTCGTCGACCGCGGTGTACGACGTCGACGACGGCAGCGAGGTCACCGAGGACACCCCGGCGCACGGTGCGACCCCGACCGCCGAGGTCCTGGTCGAGGCCGAGGCACTACTGCGCGACCGTGCTCCCGACGCCGTGCTCGTGCGCCTGTCCGGGGTGTACGGTCCGGGTCGTGAGCGTCTGATCGACCAGGTCCGCTCCGGTTCGGCCCGGTTGGCTCCGGGTGCCTCGCCGCACACGAACCGGATCCACCGCGACGACGCCGCCGCCGCGCTCGTGCACCTGGCGACCGTGGAGGACCCGGCGCCGACGTACCTCGGCACCGACGACGAACCGAGCCGGCTCGACGACGTGCTGCGGTTCCTGGCCGACGAGCTCGGCGTTCCCGAGCCCGTCACCGGTGACGGCGGTGCCCGGCAGTCCGGTGGTGACAAGCGCTTGTCGAACGCGCTGCTCCGGTCCACCGGCTGGGCGCCGCAGTACCCGACGTTCCGCGAGGGCTACCGCGCCGTGCTGGCCGGCGAGGGCGTCCGCCACCCCTGACCCGGCGCGACACCGGTTCTCCGACACGACACCACGTGATCACCTGGTGTCGTGTCGCGAAACAGGTGCGGACCGCAGCGGGCCGCGCGCGACCGCTCAGTGCCCGCGGTGGTCCTGGATCGTGAGCCGCGGCCCGAACGACGGCTTCCGGAACCCCGATCCGCCGATCAGCCGCACGACCCGTTCCCGGTGCCCCCGCCACGGCTCGAGCAGCTCGAGCATCCCGTCGTCGTCGACCGGTCCCCCGGTCAGCGCCCACCCGACCAGCGCGGGGACGTGGAAGTCCCCGACGCTCGGCGAATCGGGGTCGCCGTGGGAGCGCTGCGCGGTCTCGGCAGCCGTCCACTTCCCGATGCCGGGGATCGACTGGAGCCGCGCCGACACGACCGAACCGCCGCGACCGAGCGTCAGCGTCCGTTCGAGCGCCGGAGCCACACGCACCGCGCGCATCACCGTCGCCGACCGTCCGGGCTCGATGCCGGCCCTGTGCCACTCCCAGCTCGGGATCCGCGCCCACTCGTCGGCCGTCGGCGGCACCGTCAGTCCCTCCGGCGCGGGACCCGGCGCGGGCGTGCCGTACCGACGGAGCAGGTACCGCCACGCGCCCCACGCCTGCCGCGAGGTCACCTTCTGCTCCATGATCGCCGGCACGAGCATCGCGACGACGGTGTTCGTCCGGAGCAGCCGGAGTCCGGGCTGCCGGTGTCGGGCGGCAGCGAGGAACGCGTGCCCGGAGACGTCGAACCCGTCCCAGTCGTCGCCGCGACCGAGCAGCTCCGGCGCGTGCTCGACCGCCCACGCAGCGCCGTCGCCCCACGCCGAGACCGCGATGGTGTCGCCGGCCGGCCGGATCGCCACGGCAGCGGGGCCGGTGGGCGTCCGCAGGGCGAGCCACACGACCGACCCGACCACCTTGTAGGCGGGGTCGGCGGAGCCGCGCTGCAGGGGCCGCAGGGTCGACGTGACGTTCACCGGGCCTCCCGGTCGGTACACGGTGTCGACGCGAGACGCATCGACGGACGCGTCGCCGGACGACGAGGCGGAGTCGAGCAGGGTCACACCGGGATGGTAATGCGCAACCACCGTCAGTCATGATGGTCGCAGTCCCCCACGACCCCCACCCGCACCACCCGACGACGGAGTTCCCATGCGCATCGGCATCCTCACCTCCGGAGGCGACTGCCCCGGTCTGAACGCGGTCATCCGCGCGATCGTCCTCAAGGGCATCGCCATCCACGGCCACGAGTTCGTCGGGTTCCGGGACGGCTGGCGCGGCGTCGTCGACGGCGACATCGTCCCGCTCGGCCGCAAGGACATCCAGGGCATCGCCAAGCAGGGCGGCACGATCCTCGGCACCAGCCGCACGAACCCCTTCGAGGGGCCGAACGGCGGCGTCGAGAACATCTCGAAGACCCTGGACCGCCACGGCATCGACGCCATCGTCGCGATCGGCGGCGAGGGTACGCTCGCCGCGGCGAAGCGCCTGACCGACGCCGGGCTGAAGATCGTCGGCGTCCCGAAGACGGTCGACAACGACCTGGGCGCCACCGACTACACGTTCGGCTTCGACACCGCCGTCGCGATCGCGACGGAAGCGATGGACCGCCTCCGCACCACCGGCGAGTCGCACTCCCGCTGCATGGTCGCCGAGGTCATGGGCCGGCACGTCGGCTGGATCGCCCTCCACTCCGGCATGGCCGCGGGCGCGCACGCGATCCTGATCCCGGAGCAGAAGACGAGCATGGAACAGATCGCGAAGTGGGTGCGTGCCGCCTACGACCGCGGGCGCGCACCGCTCGTCGTGGTGGCCGAGGGCTTCGTCCCCGACCACGAGGACAACGCGCACACCGAGCGCGGGCTCGACGCCTTCGGGCGTCCGCGGCTCGGTGGCATCGGCGAGCGCCTCGCGCCGCTCATCGAGGAGATGACGGGCATCGAGACGCGCGCCACGACCCTCGGGCACATCCAGCGCGGTGGCACGCCGACCGCGTACGACCGGGTGCTGTCGACGCGGCTCGGCCTGGCGGCCATCGACTCGGTGGTCGAGGAACGGTGGGGCCGGATGGTAGCCCTGAAGGGCACCGACATCGTGCACGTCTCGTTCGACGAGGCGCTCGGCGAGTTGAAGACCGTGCCGCAGGCGCGGTTCGACGAAGCCGCCATCATGTTCGGCTGAGGTTGGTCGGGGGCGCTGGCCGGGGCGTACCTGACCGATTCGGGCGTACCTGGTCCTTTTTTCCGGCCCGGTACGCCCGATTCCGCCAGGGATCGCGCGCGTTCTGGGAAAGAACGGACCGCCAGCCGGGAGGCCCGGGGTAGCGTCCGGCGCATGAACAGCGCCGTAGTCGTGTCCAGTTCAGCCCCGCCCACCGTCGCCGACGTCGACCTGCCCGATCCGACCGAGGGCGAAGCCCTCGTCGACGTCACGTACTCGAGCGTCAACTACAAGGACGGCCTCGCCCTCGCCAGGAACCCCGGCGTCGCGCGGGTCGACCCGCTCGTGCCCGGCATCGACGTCGTCGGGACCGTGTCGGCGCTCGGACCGGGTGTGCACGACGTTTCGATCGGCGACCGCATCGTGCTGAACGGTGCCGGGCTCGGTGAGACCCGGCACGGTGGTTGGGCGCAGCACGCCGTGGTGCCGTCCGGTTCCCTCGTGGTCCTGCCCGAGGCGATCGAGGACTCGTTCGCGGCGGCGATCGGCACGGCGGGGTTCACGGCGATGCTCAGCGTGCTCGCGCTCGAACGGTTCGTCGAACCGGGTGCCGGGCCGGTGCTCGTCACGGGTGCGTCCGGCGGGGTGGGGACGGTGGCGATCGCCCTGCTCGCCGCGCGCGGGTACGAGGTGACCGCGTCGACCGGCCGGAGCACCAACGAGGCCTCCCTCCGACGCCTCGGCGCGACCGAGGTCGTGGACCGGGGTGCCCTGTCCGAGCCCGGCAAGCCGATGCAGCGTGCCGCGTGGGCCGGCGCCGTGGACAGCGTCGGCGGGGCCACCCTGGCGAACGTGCTGGCCGGCACCCGGTGGGGTGGAGCCGTCACGGCGTGCGGGCTCGCGCAGGACTCCGCGCTGCCCACGACGGTGCTGCCGTTCATCCTGCGTGCGGTGTCGCTGCTCGGCATCAACTCGGTGGACGCCCCGTCCGAGCTGCGGCACCGGGCGTGGGAGCGGTTGGCGACCGACCTCGACCCGGCGCTGCTGGCGGGTGTCACCCGGACCGTCACCCCGGAGCAGGCGATCGAGATCGGCGCCGAGGTGGTCGCCGGTCGGGTGCACGGACGCACCGTGGTCGACGTGCGTGGCTGATGTTCTGGGATGCTGTTATTCCGCAAACGATTGCATATTGACACGTTAGGGTTTGGATACCAAACGTCCGTGACACGAGGAGTCCGTCATGCCGGTACCCAAGTCGACCGTCGAGAACTCGCCGCGCAAGCTGCTCCGCGACGTGGTCCTCGAGAAGATGTTGGCCGCGATCCAGGACGGCACGCTGCAGGCCGGCGAACGGCTCAACGACGACGAACTGGTCCAGTGGCTCGGTGTCAGTCGCACGCCCATCCGTGAGGCGATCGCCAAGCTCGTCGACTACGGCTTGGTCGAGATGGAGGCGAACCGGTACACCCGGGTCGCGTCGCCCACCGCCAAGCAGTTCGACGACACCATCCAGGTGCTCGCCGGCGTCACGGAGCTCGCCGCCCGCTGGGCCGTCCCGAAGCTCGACGACGCTGCGGCCACCCGCCTCGTCGACACGCTGGAAGCCCTGCGCACGGCCGCCGAGCAGGAGCGGGCCGGCGACGTCTCGACACAGGTCGGCGCGGTCGTCACCCAGTTGATCGGTGCAGCGGACAACGACCTGCTGGTCCAGCTGTCGACCTCGCTGCTGCCCCGCGCGAACTTCCTCGCCCTGACCCACCAGAGCGGCATGTTCTGGGACGTCAAGCACTTCGTCGACCCGCTCCGCGCGGCGATCTCGAAGCGCGACGGCGAGGCAGCGGCCGCGGTGATCCGTTCGCTCAGCAGCACCGTCGAGGAGCACACCGTACAGGCCCGCGCGTTCGTCGCCGAGGGCGGCGCGCTGGCGGACGGCACCGAACGGCGCTGACGTCGGCCACGATGGAGTCGTGACCGACACCGACCAGTCCCGCGCCGCGGGCGCCCAGTTCCGCGCCGACGGCGTCCTGCTCCGTGCCGAGGGCGTCCGTGTGACGCGCTCCGGCCGCGACCTGCTGCACGACGTCGACCTGACCGTCCGCCGCGGTGAGCACTGGGCGCTCCTCGGACCGAACGGCGCCGGCAAGTCGACGCTGCTCGCGGTGCTCGGGGCGACGGGCCACCCCACGGCGGGCACGGTCGAGGTGCTCGGCCGACGCCTCGGACGCGTCGACGTCCGCGAGCTGCGTGAGCACATCGGCCACGTCGACCCGCGGCACCGGATGCTCTCCCCGCTCACCGTGCTCGAGACGGTGCTGACGGGACTGACCGGCACCACCGACCTCATGATGCGGTGGGAGCCCACGGCCGCGCAGGTCGCACTGGCCGAGCAGCACATCGCCGACGTCGGGCTCGCCGCACGACGCGACGCACGCTGGCCCGTGCTGTCCCAGGGCGAACGCGGACGGACCCTCATCGCACGGGCGCTGATGTCGGAGCCGCAGTTGCTGCTGCTCGACGAACCAGCGACCGGGCTCGACGTCGCCGCGCGCGAGCACCTGCTCGAGACCGTCGACGCGCTGCGGCACCGACACCCCGAGCTCGGCAGCGTCATGGTCACGCACCACCTCGAGGACCTGCCGGTGTCGACCTCGCACGCGATGCTGCTCCGTGACGGTGCCGTGGTGGCACAGGGCACGGCGGACGAGGTCATCACGTCGTCGGCGGTGTCGCACGCGTTCGACTTCCCGCTCGCGATCCTGCGCTCCGAGGGGCGCTGGGCAGCTCGCCGTTCCGCCTGACGCGTCGCGTGGGCCGGACAGGCGCGTTGCGGCGCTCCGGCCTGTGCTTGGATGGTTGCTCAGGTGTCCGCGGCCCGCTTCGGGGAGGGACCCGATGCCGGACGACGGTGTCAGGCCGCGCACCGCAACGAGGGGGAACACCATGACGACCACGCCGCCGCCCTACCCGGGGTCCGAGCCGCAGCCGAACGCCGGCCCACAGCAGCCCGGTCCGCAGCAGCCGGGCCAGCAGCCCTGGGCGCAGCAGCAGCCCGGCCAGCAGCCGTACGCGCAGCCCGCTCCCGCCGGCGCTCCGTACGCCCCGCCGCCCAAGCAGTCCCGTGGCAAGCGCGTCCTGATCTCGCTGCTCGGCGTCGTCGTCGCCGTGGTCGTCGCGTTCCTGGTCCGCCAGGCGCTCACCGCCGCGTTCAGCGACTCGACGGAGGAGAAGGTCTCGAAGGCCGTCGTGCAGATCCGCGAGCAGAGCGACCTGCCGAAGCAGGTCGACTCCGTGACGTCGTGGACGGGCGTCGAGGCCGAGGGCAACGCGATCCACTACGACTACACGGTGTCGTCCAGCGTCGACCCGGCGTCGATCACCGAGAGCGCCATCCGCGACTCGGTCGGCCCGACGCTCTGCTCGAACAGCGACACCAAGGACCTCCTCGACGAGGGCGTCGACATGCGGTACACCTACGCGTTCGACGGCACCTCGAAGACGCTCGACACGACCTTCACCAAGGCCGACTGCTCCTGACCCGTCGAGGGTGGGGCGGTGCTGTCCCCTGTCCCGCCCTCGTCGGTCCGGTCGGTACGCGGTTGTGCGTGGTGCGGTGTGCACCGTACCTGGTGCGACGTGCTGGGCTGCGATGTGCACGGCTCTCGCCATGGCGCTGCCCACTGCGCCGACAGGTGACCGGGTTGCCCGCCGGTCGTCGGGTCCGTACCCGCCCCGGTCCGTCTACCGACGCACCGCCCGCTGCTCAGTCGACCAGGGTGACCTCCCAGTTGGTGCGCTGGACGACCGCGTCGAGTTCGCGGATCTCCTTCGCCAGGGCGTCGGCCCGCGACCGGAGCTCGGCGGTCGGCAGCGCGGCGAACGTGCGGAGTTCACTGCGGAGCTGTCGGTAACCGCCGTTCGTGCCGGACGTGGCGTCCGCCGCTCCGGTGACGAGCGCGTGCCGCAGCCGGAGGGCATCGCGTCGGGCGAGCAGTGCGGTGACGGTCTGTCCGGACGCCACGGTGGTGCTGGCGTTCGTCGCGTTGATGCGGGCGAGCAGGACCTCGAGCGCGTCGATCGACCGTTCGGCCTCGGCGAGGAGCTCGCGGGCGTCCTCGTCGGGCTCCTCGCCCTCTTGGTAGCGGGCGTTCGCGGCGATGCGGCCGCGCAGTTGTTCGATGCGCTTCTGCAGGTCGGCGCGCTCGATCAGGGCCTCGGCGAGTTGCATGCGGCCAGTCAACCAGCCGAGGCTCCGGCACGGAGCACCGACCCCTATCCCGCCGCGGCGGCTCCTGCCTACGCCGCCGCGGCGGCCGCTGCCTTCGCCGCGGCGGGCAGGGCGTCGAGGATCCGTCCGACGGCCCGGTCGTCGTGGGCGGCCGTGACGAACCACGCCTCGAACACGCTCGGCGGCAGGGTCACCCCGGCGTCGAGCATCGCGTGGAAGAACGGGGCGTACCGGAACACGTCCTGTGCCCGCACGTCGTCGTAGTTCCGCGGTGCGGTGTCCGTGAAGGCGAACGAGAACAGGTTGCCGGCGCGCTGCACGGTGTGGGCGACGCCCTCGGCCGACAGTGCGTCCGACGTGGCCGCGGAGATGACCGAGGCCGTGCGGTTCAGCGACTCGTACACCGACGGCGTCGCAGCCCGGAGCGTGGCGATGCCGGCGGCGACCGCGAGCGGGTTGCCGGACAGGGTGCCCGCTTGGTACACGGGGCCGAGCGGGGCGAGGAAGTCCATGACCTCGCGTCGGCCGCCGAGCGCGGCGAGGGGCATGCCGCCACCGATGACCTTGCCGAACGTGATCAGGTCGGGCTTCCACCCGGCGCCGTCGGGGACGACCTTCGACGCCTCGAGGCCCCACCAGCCGGCCGACCCGACGCGGAACCCGGTCAGGACCTCGTCGACGATGAGCAGCGCCCCGTGCGCCTGCACGATCTGCGCGAGCGCGCGGTTGAACCCGCGCTCGGGAGCGAGCACGCCCATGTTCGCCGCGGCGGCCTCGACGATGACGCCGGCGATGCGCTCGGAGTGCTCGTCGAACGCGCGGCGGACGGCGTCGAGGTCGTTGTACGGCAGCACCAGGGTCTGCGCCGCGGTCTCCTCGGTGATGCCCGCGCTGCCCGGCAGGGCCAGGGTGGCGACACCCGAACCGGCCTCGGCGAGCAGGGAGTCGGAGTGCCCGTGGTAGTGCCCGGCGAACTTCACGAGCAGGTCGCGGCCGGTGTAGCCGCGGGCCAACCGGATCGCCGTCATCGTGGCCTCGGTGCCGGTCGACACCATGCGGAGCTTCTCGATGGGGCCGTCGCCGTCGACCGACACCCGCTGCTTCACGAGCTCGGCGAGCTCGGTCTCGCCCGGGGTCGAGGCGCCGAAGGACAGTCCGCGCGCGGCGGCCTGCTGCACGGCCTCGACGGTGCCGGGGTGGGCGTGTCCGAGGATCGCCGGACCCCACGACGCTACGAGGTCGACGTACTCGCGTCCCTCGGCGTCGGTGACGTACGCGCCCTTCGCCGACACCAGGAAGCGCGGGGTGCCGCCCACCGAACCGTAGGCGCGGACGGGCGAGTTCACGCCGCCGGGGATCGCGTTCTTGGCGCGGCCGAACAGCTGGTCGTTCGTGGTCATTCGGGGGCCTTCCCGGTCGAGGCGATGCCGGCGACTGCGGCGGTGGTGCCGGAGGTGCGGAGGCCGGCCTCCTGGTTGAGCTTCCGCGCGATGTCGACGGCGAAGTAGGTCAGGATCGCGTCGGCGCCGGCACGCTTGATGCCGATGAGCGACTCCATCGCGGCGGCGTCACGGTCGATCCAGCCGTTCTGCGCGGCTGCCGTGATCATCGCGTACTCGCCGGAGATCTGGTAGGCCCAGACCGGCACGGGCGACGTCGCAGCGGTCTCGGCGAGCACGTCGAGGTAGCTCATCGCGGGCTTCACCATCACGACGTCGGCACCCTCGTCGACGTCGAGCGCGACCTCGCGCAGCCCCTGTCGACCGTTGGCGGCGTCGATCTGGTAGGTCCGCCGGTCGCCGACGAGCGACGACGACACGGCCTCGCGGAAGGGGCCGTAGAAGGCGGAGGCGTACTTGGCCGCGTAGGCCAGCAGCGCGGTGCCGGTGTGCCCGGCGACGTCGAGCGCGTCACGCGCGGCGGCGATCTGGCCGTCCATCATCCCGCTCAGGCACACCAGTTCGGCGCCGGCCTCTGCCTGCGCGACCGCCATGTCGCGGTACCGCAGCAGGGTCGCGTCGTTGTCGACGGAGCCGTCCGCCGCCAGGACGCCGCAGTGGCCGTGGTCGGTGAACTCGTCGAGGCACAGGTCGGACTGCACGACCAGGTCGTCACCGACCTCTTCCCTCGCCACGCGGATGGCCACGTTGAGGATGCCGTCGGGGTCGGTCGCGCCGGAACCGGTGGCGTCCTTCGTGGTCGGGACGCCGAACAGGTTCACGCCGCCGATCCCGACCTCCGCGGCCGACACCAGGGCGCGACGGAACGAGTCGAGCGAGTGCTGCTGCACGCCCGGCATGCTCGAGATGTCGACGGCGTCGGTGGCGCCTTCGCGGATGAACATCGGCAGCACGAGCTCGGCTGGGTGCAGCCGGGTCTCGGCGACGAGCCGTCGCATCGCGGGGGTGGCGCGGAGTCGACGGGGGCGGACCTGGGGGAAACGGCCGGTCACGGGTGGCCTTCCTGTTCGGGGGCGGTGGGGTTCAGGGCCTCGACGACGGCGTCGAGCAGGGCTTCTGCGGACCGGGTGGGTCCGACGACGTGGACCGGCAGTCCGGCCGCGCGCGCGTCCGCGGCGGTTCCGGGGCCGATGCAGGCCACGAGGGTGCGGGGGTCGAGCGGGGTCATCCGGCGGGCGATCTCGCGGGCGACGCTGCCGCTCGTCACGAGCACCGCGTCGGGCACCGCGTCGAGGGTGATCGGCTCGTCGCCGGTCCCCACGGTACGGTACGCGACCACGTCGTCCACGTCGATGCCGCGGGCCCGCAGTCCGTCGACGAGGGTCGGCGCGGCGATCTCGGAGCGCGGGAAGAGCACGGTGCCGTCGGTGTCCGGCAGGGCCTCGACGAGGGCAGCGGCCGAGGCCTGTTCCGGCACGAGGTCGACGACCCAGCCCGCAGCACGCGCGGCACGGGCGGTCGGCTCACCGACCGCCGCAACGCAGACACCGGACGGGAGGCCCGCCACGCGTTCTGCGAGCACCGTCACGGCCGTCGCACTGGTCACCACCACCCACGCGTACCCGGCCACGCGGGCGACGGCACGGTCGAGCGGGCCGCAGTCGAGCGGCGGCTCGGTCGTGATGAGCGGGACGACCCGCGGGTCGAGCCCGCGCTGCCGAGCCGCCGTCGCGACGCGCTCGCCCCACGCGCCACCCCGGGGGATGACGACGACGGGAGCGGGCGTGTCCGTGACGGGCTCTACTTCACCGAGTCGGCGAGGTCCGCCAGGTCGCCGGCACCGTTCTCGAGCAGCTCGGCGGCCACGCGGCCACCGACCTCGAGTGCTTCGGCAAGACGGTCCTGCGCGGATCCCTCGAGCACGGCAGCGTGCGACGCCGTGCGGTACTCGGCGCCGTCGGGGCTGTAGACGGTGGCGGAGACGAGCAGGAGCTCGGCGTCCACGACCGCGGTCGCACCGATCGGGGCGGAGCAGCCGGCCTCGAGCTTCGCCAGGACCTCGCGCTCGGCCGACACCGTCAGGCGGGTCGGGGCGTGCTCGATCTTGCGCAGCGCGGCGAGCAGGTTCGTGTCGGTCTCAGCAGCACGGGTCTCGATCGCCAGGGCGCCCTGGCCCGGAGCGCTCGGCCAGAAACCGAGGTCGAGCAGTTCGGTGGCGGCCGACAGCCGGTCGATGCGGGTGAGCCCGGCGGCGGCGAGCACGACGGCGTCGAGGTCGTCGTCCACCCGGCCCAGGCGGGTGTCGATGTTGCCGCGGATGTCGATGACGTCCAGGTCGGGGCGCTTCGCCCTGAGCTGCGCGACGCGACGCGGTGAACCCGTGCCGACCTTCGCACCCTCGGGCAGGCTCTCGACCGTGGCGCCGTTCCGCGCGACGAGGACGTCGCGGGCGTCGGCACGCTTCGGCACGGCAGCGATCGTCAGGCCCGGGTACGGCGCGGTCGGCAGGTCCTTGAGCGAGTGCACCAGGACGTCGACCTCGCCGGCGACCAGGGCTTCGCGAAGGGCGCTGGCGAACACGCCCGTGCCCCCCAGCGACGCGAGCGAGGCGCGGTTCGTGTCGCCCTCGCTCGTGACCGTGACAAGTTCGACGGGCCGACCGGACGCCGCTGCCAGGCGGTCGGCGACGTCCTGCGACTGCGCGACCGCGAGCCGGCTGGCGCGGGTGCCCAGCCGGATCGGGGTCGGTGCGTCGGTCACGGTGCGACGCCGGCGGCGGCGGGCTTGAAGCCGGCGCGGACGTTCTCGCAGCAGCCCGGGCGGCAGACGTCGTACCAGGGACCGATGTCGGTCAGGTGCGGACGCTCGCTCGTGGGGGTGCCGTTGACGCGCTCGAGCACCAGGTCGACGAGACCGGAGACGTAGGCCGGGTCGACACCGGGGGTCTGCGTGCGGACCGACCAGAAGCCGAGCTCCTGCGCGGTCTCGGTGGCTTCCTCGTCGAGGTCCCACATGACCTCCATGTGGTCGCTCACGAAGCCGAGCGGGACGATGAGCACGGCGCGGGTCGGGCCGCCCTTGAGCTCCTCGTTCATGTAGTCGTTGATGTCGGGCTCGAGCCACGGCTGCGTCGGGGGGCCGGAGCGCGACTGGTAGACGAGCTTCCACGCGGGCTTGGACGTGCCCTGCAGGTGCGCGTGCTCGGGCTGCTCGAGCAGCTCCGCCCAGGCCTGGTCGAGGACGACCTGCGCGACGGCGAGGTGCTGGGCCTCGTAGGCGCCGTGCTCGTCGAAGCCGCGGTAGTCCGGGCCGGACTTCGCGGCGTCGGTCGACGGGATCGAGTGCGTCGAGAACAGCACGTGCAGCTCGGTCGCGACGTCGAGCTGAGCGTTCTCGGCGATGGCCTTCGCCATGCCGTCACGGACGCCGTCGACGAACGGGCGGACGAAGCCGGGGTGGTCGAAGAACTGCCGGATCTTGTCGATCTCGATGGTGCCGAGCAGACCGGTCTCGTCGAGCACGCGTGCGTAGTCCTCGCGGTACTGGCGGCAGCTCGAGAACGACGAGTAGGCGCTCGTGGCGATCGCGATGAGCTTGTTGTAGCCCTTGTCGGCGGCCTCGGTGAAGGCCTGCTCGAGGTAGGGCTCCCAGTTGCGGTTGCCCCAGAGCACCGGCATGTCGATGCCGCGCGATGCCAGCTCGACCTCGAGCGCCGCCTTCAACGCGCGGTTCTGCGCGTTGATCGGGCTCACGCCGCCGAAGTGCCGGTAGTGGTGCGCGACCTCTTCGAGCCGCTCGTCCGGGATGCCGCGGCCGCGGGTGACGTTGCGCAGGAAGGGGATGACGTCGTCCTGGCCCTCGGGGCCACCGAAGCCGGCGAGCAGGATCGCGTCGTAGGCGGTCGGGACCTCGACGTGCTCCGGGCCGGAAGCGGCCGCTGGGGTGGCGGCGAGGACGGGCTGACCGTTCGTGATCAGGCTGGTGTCGGTCATGACAGCACCTCCGGGAGTTCGGCGGTCGTCACGCGACGACCCGTGAAGAAGGGGACCTCTTCGCGCACGTGCAGACGGGCCTCGGTGGCACGCAGGTCGCGCATCAGGTCGACGAGGTCGACGAGCTCGGGGCTCTCGAGCGGCAGGATCCACTCGTAGTCGCTCAGGGCGAAGGTGGCGATGGTGTTCGTCAGGACGCGGCGGTACTTGGCGCCGGCGATCCCGTGGTCGCGCAGCATCTTCGAGCGCTCGTCCTCGGGCAGCAGGTACCACTCGAAGGAACGGACGAACGGGTAGACCGTGATCCACGCCTCGGGGTCCTTGCCACGCAGGAACGCGGGCGTGTGCCGCTTGTTGAACTCGGCTTCGCGGTGCATCGCCATGACGTGCCACACCGGTTCGGTGTCCTGGAACAGCCCGGTGCGGCGGATCTCGCGCAGCACGGCCTGGATGACCTGCGCGTCGTCGCCGTGCAGCCAGATCATGACGTCGGCGTCGGCACGGAAGCCGGAGACGTCGTAGAAGCCACGGACGGTCACCCCGCGCTCGGCGGCGGACGCGACCACGGCGTCGAGCTCGGCCACGGCGTCGTCACCGACGCGGTGGACCGGGCCGAGCGGCCTGCGGAACACGGCCCAGAGGGCGTACGCCGTCATGAGGTTGGGATCGATCCCCGTCGCGGGGTCGGTCTCGTGCGGAGAGGTGTGCGCGGATGCAGGAGCGGGCGCGTCGGAACTCATGGGTCCTTGTCCTATCGGTTGCCAGGGTCGTGGCCGCCCCGCACCCGGTGGACCGCGCTCGGGCGGTCTACCGCCGTCGGAGCACCATCACGACGATACCCCCGACCACCGCTACTCCGGCTGCGAGGCCGGCCAGGTACGGGACCGGCTTCTCGTCGATGCCGCGCTTGACCTTCGACGCCGCGATGCCGATCTGCTTCGGCACGTTGAGCTTGTCCTCGATCGCGTCGAGGGTGTCGAACAGCTGGGCGCGGGTCGCGGCGACGCGGTCTGCGAGATCGTCGTGCGGATCGGTCACGGTTCCTCCGTCGGTGGTGCGGCTGTCGGGGCTCAGAACCGGCCGCCGACGTCCGGCTTGCGGCTGCCGTACTGGCTCGGCGGAGTGGGCTTCTTGCCCATCCCCTTCACCGCGTTGATGTCGTTCTTGACGCTGTCGATCGTGCGCTTCGGCGTGATCGGGAGGCCCTTCTTCAGGCGCTTCCAGCCGATCCACCCGAGGATGGCGGCGACGATCAGCATCACCACGGCGATCACGATCGCTGCGAGCCAGGCCGGCATCACGGTCGCCAGGCCCATCACGGCGGCGGTCAGGAGCACGCCGATCGCGTAGAGCACGATGACGAGTGCACCGACCAGCAGCCCCGCGGCGAGCCCGAAGATCTTGGCCTTCGTGAGCATCTCGGCCTTGAGCAGGTCGATCTCACCCTTGACCAGGCCCTTGACGAGCTTCGGGACGTCGCCCACCAGACCGAACAGCGAACGCGACTTGCGGTCGCGGGTGTCGGTCATGAGGTGGTGGTGTCCTTCTTCTGGCCGACCTTGCGGACGGCCTTCTTGGTCGTCTCACCGATGAACTCGGCGACGTCCGGGGTCTTGTCGGCGATGAAGTCCTCGGCGACGTGCACGCCCTTCTGGACGCCGTTGCTGTTCCAGACCTTGCCGCTGACGGTCTTGATCTGCTCGTACCGCGCCCGTCCGGCTCGCGATCCCAGGACGTACCCGAGTGCGGCGCCGGCGACGAACAGGAGCTTTCCGCGCATGTGCGATTCCTCCGTTGGTTCAGTGTGCGGTGGTCATGCGCCGAACGGAATACGTCCGACGGTCTCACCAACAGTAGCCCCCGGGCGGTCTGGGGTCCGCTCAGGAATCCAGGATCTGTCCAGCGGCGGTGCGGGCGGCCGCGATGATCCCGGCCAGGCCCCGTCCGGTCGCGACCTCACCGATGCCGATGACGCCTGCTCCGAGGCCGGCAGCGGTCAGGTCCGGACCGTGCCAGCGGACGCGCGCAGCGCCCACGACGTGCGTCGCCGTCAGGGGGACGCCGAGCAGCGTGGCCGCGTCGTGCAGCGCTCGGGTGCCGACGGGTCCGTCCGGGTCGACCGGGAGGCTCGTGGCCGCGTCGTCGGGACCGCTCGCGCCGTGCGCGCTGGTCGCTTCGGCGGGCATCGCGTAGCTCAGGCGCAGCACGTGGCGGCCGGCAGCCGCCTCGGCGAGCCACGGCCACTTCACCGTCGCGTGCGTCAGGGCCTTCGCCGACACGGCCTGCGCGTCCGGGTGCACGAGCATCCCGGTCCCGCGGGGGGCTGCGTCGAGCTCGGGCTGGTCGACGACGAGCGTGACGAGCTCGATCCCGGTCCGGTCCGACGCCGCGGTGCGCTCGGGATCGGGCACCGACGACAGGGTGTGCTGCGCGGGCAGGCGTTCGACCGTGCCGTCGGCGGAGACGACCTCGACCGCGTGCGCCTCGATCCGGGTCGCCCGGGTGTGCAGCCGGACGTCGACGCGGTAGGTCTCCATGTCGGCGACGAGTTCGTCCACGAGCCGGACGATCCCGCCGCGGATCCCCTGCACCGGGGTACCGGCGGCCGCGCGGGCGCGGAGTGCCAGGACCGCGCGGGCCAGCGAGCCCTCGCGGAGCAGTGCCGCACGGAGGCCGGGAGCCACCCGCTCCGGGTCGAGCTGGTCCGGGTGGGTGGAGTGCACCCCGCCGGCGATCGGGACGACCAGGTCGTCGAGGACCCGCTCCCCCATGCGCCGCCGGACGAGTTCACCCAGGGACTCCGCCTTGGCGCCGACCGGTCCGGGCAGCAGCGAGTCCATCTGTGCACGGAGCCCGCCCTTCTGCCCGACCACGGCGAGCACGTCGGCGGCCATCGGGGTGCTCGGGATGCCGAGGAGCCCCGTCGCGGGGATCGGCGACGTCCGGCCGTCACGGGTCATCAACCAGGCACCGCGCGGGTCCGGGGCGACGACGTCGTTGCCGAGCCCGAGTTCGATCGCCAGGCGGCCGACGGCGTCCGTGCGGGTCGCGAACGAGTCTGCCGCCATGTCGAGGTCGAGGCCGCCGACCGTGTGCCGCCGGATCATGCCGCCCAGCACGCCGGACGACTCGACGAGCACGACGTCCGCGCCGCCCTTCGCCAGGTCACGGGCCGTGACGAGTCCGGCGATCCCGCCGCCGACCACGACGACGTCGGTCACGCGGCAGACCCGTCACCGAGCGAGTGGACCAGCTCGACGACGCGCGTCAGCACCGTCGGGTCGGTCTCGGGCGGCACACCGTGGCCGAGGTTCACGACGTGGGCGCGGGCGGCGCCACCGCGGCGGACGACCTCGCGCACGTGCGCTTCGAGGACCTCCCACGGGGCCGCGAGCATCGCCGGGTCGATGTTGCCCTGCACGCTGACGCCGGTGCCGACGCGGCGGACGGCCTCGTCGAGCGGGAGCCGCCAGTCGACCCCGACCGCGTCGACGCCGACCGTGTCGGTGCCGAGCATGGTCATGTCGGCGAGGACCTCGCCGCTGCCGACGCCGAAGTGGATGCGCGGCACGCCCAGGTCGGTCACGTGGGACAGCGCCTGCGCCGAGTGCGGTGCGACGTACCGGACGTAGTCGGCGCGCGACAGGGACCCGACCCACGAGTCGAAGAGCTGTGCGGCCGAGGCCCCGGCGAGCACCTGGGCCCGGAGGAACGCCCCCGACACCTCGGCCGCCCAGGCCAGCAGCCGCGACCAGGTCTCCGGCTCCGCGTGCATGAGAGTCCGTGCGCGGATGTGGTCCTTCGACGGGCCGCCCTCGACCAGGTACGCGGCGAGCGTGAAGGGTGCGCCTGCGAATCCGATCAGCGGGGTGTCGCCGAGCTGCTCGACCGTGCGGGCGACCGCCTGCCGGATCGGCTCGAGGGCCGCCGGGTCCAGCGGCTCGAGAGCGTCGACGTCCGCCGCGGTGCGGATCGGTGAGCCGAGCACGGGGCCGCGACCGGGGACGATCTCGACGTCCACGCCCGCGAGCTTGATCGGCACGACGATGTCGCTGAAGAAGATGCCGGCGTCCACCCCGTGCCGGCGGACGGGCTGCAGCGTGATCTCCGACGCCATCTCGGGGTCGAGGCACGCGTCGAGCATGGCCGTGCCCACCCGGAGCTCGCGGTACTCGGGCAACGACCGACCGGCCTGCCGCATGAACCACACCGGCAGCGTCTCCGGACGGTCACCCCGCAGGGCCCGGACGAGGCGGGACCCGCTCGTCCGCCCTGATGCCAGGGGGTGGGAGTCGGGGAGGGATGTGGTCGTCGCGTCGGTCACCGGATGATTGTCCCATCGAGCGCGTTACCATTGGCTACGTGCTCATCTGTCTCACGGCGTCGCATCGCAACGCCAGCTTCGACCTCTTGGAGCGACTGAGCATCGCTGCCCCGGCCGCAGCAGGCCACCTCGTGACGGATTCCGACGTCCTGGACGGCGCCGTCGTCCTCGCCACCTGCAACCGTTTCGAGGCCTACCTCGACATCGCCGGCGACGACCGCGACTCCGCCGTCGCCGCCACCGTGCAGGCCGTGGCCGCTGCGAGCGACCTGGACGCCACCGAACTGCGTGATTCGGTCAACGTGCTCGGCGGCAAGGACGTCGTGCAGCACCTGTTCGCCGTGTCGAGCGGACTCGAGTCCGTCGTCGTCGGCGAGACCGAGATCTCCGGCCAGGTCCGCCGCTCGCTCGAGGACGCCCGGAGCAACGGCACCACCACCTCGGACCTCGAGCGGCTGTTCCAGGAAGCCGCCCACACCTCGCGCGGCGTCAAGACCCGCACCCGGATCGGTGCCGCCGGTCGTTCGCTCGTGCGCCTCGGCCTGCAGCTCGCGTCGTCGCGCGTCACCGACTGGGCCCACACCCGCGTGCTGCTGATCGGCACCGGCAGCTACGCGGCCACCACCATCGCGGCCCTGCGCGACCGCGGCGCCGTGCACATCCAGGTGTTCTCGCCCTCGGGCCGGGCCGCCTGGTTCGCCGCGAAGCACGACCTCGTCGCCGCCCGTGACCTTCGCCACGCGATCGGCACCAGCGACGTCGTGATCACCTGCACGTCGAGCGAGCTCCCGGTCGTCACACCGGCCGATCTCGACGACGGCATCCGCCGCATCGTCATCGACCTCGGACTCCCCCGTAACGTCGACCCGGCCGCTGCCGGCGTGGACGGCGTCGAGCTGCTCGACCTCGAGACCATCAGCCTGCACGCCCCGATCTCCGAGCTGAACGCCGAGTCCGAGGCCCGCGCGATGGTCGACGACGCCGTGTCCCGCTTCCGGGCGCAGGCGCTCGAGCAGTCCACCACCCCGGCCCTCGTCGCGTTCCGCAAGCACGTGTTCGACATCCTCGACGACGAGATCGACCGTGCGAAGCGCCGCGGTGACGCCGACGGCGAGTCCGCCGAGCACACCGAGCGCGCCCTCCGGCACCTGGTGGGCGTCCTGCTGCACCGCCCGTCGGTCCGGGCCCGCGAGCTCGGCCGCGCCGGCCGTGGCGAGGAGTTCGTCGGGGCCATCGACGCCCTGTTCGGCGTGCGACCCGAGCCCGAGGCAGAGCTGCCGGCGCCCGTCGTCCCGCTCGCCGATCGCACCGCCCTGGACCCGACCGTCTCGAAGCGCGCCGACGAGGCGGACGCGAGCTGAGCCTCCCGGCCGACACGACCCAGCCACCCACGCTGCGGGTCAGCGCGCTCCTGCTGGTGCGGGACCGACGCGTCCTGATGGTGCGTGCGCGAGCGCGCGACGTGCTCTACCTGCCCGGCGGCAAGGCCGAGTCGCACGAGACCGACCTCGACGCCGCCATCCGCGAAGCCCACGAGGAGACCGGTCTGCGGGTGACCGCCGATGACGTCGACCCGTTCGGTGTCGTCCTCGAGCCGGCCCACGGGCAGGCACCAGGCACGATGGTCGCGATGACCCTGTTCCTGGTCCGACCAGGAGGCCCGTTGGACTCCGCCACGCCCGTCGCCTCGGCCGAGGTCGACGAGGTCGAGTGGGTCACCTCGGCGGACGCCGGTCGCTGCCCGCCAGCGGGCGTGGAGACGCTCCGCCGCCTGGTGGCGGCGGAGCGCATCGACTAGTGGTCAGGCCTGGTCCTTGTCGACGTAGTGGCCGGTCTCGCCGTCCTGCGTCGGTTCGGCCTCACCGGGGATGTCCGACTCGACGTACTCGCCGTCGGGTCCGCTCGACTCCGGGCGGGCCTCGCCCGGGATGTCGCTCGCGACGAACTCGCCGACGGGTTCCGTCGTCGTGACGCGCTCCTCGCCGGGGATGTCGCTGTCCGTGAAGGCACCTGCGCGGGTCTCGACCCCGTCCGCGCGGCCCTCGTCGCCACGTGCCTGTTCGTGCTTGCCCGTCATGTCCGACCTCCGCTGCTCGGGTTCCTTGCTCCGGAGTGTGCTCGCGGTCCCTGGATGCCGACCGAACCGCGATCTCCCGGTGGTGGTTGCCTGTGCACCATGCAACGCAGCAGTCGATCGAAGTTCCTGCTCGCCGTCACCGGGCTCGTCGCAGTCGGGGCGTTGGCGGGTTGTGCCTCCGGCGGGGAGCCCTCCGCCACCGAGACGGTGACCGCGCCCGCGCCGTCGCCGTCCGCGTCGTCGTCCTCGTCGGCGTCGTCGTCGTCCGCGACCCCGTCGTCCGGCTCGTCGGCGTCGGCCGGCACCGGTCCCGGGTCCTCCGGATCCGGGTCGTCGGGGTCCGGGTCGGCCGCTGGCGGTCGCTGTGCCGCGTCCTCGCTCGCCGCCAGCATCGAGCCGGGCAGCGGCGGTGCGGCCGGCAGCGTCATCGTGCACCTCGCCCTGCAGAACACCGGGTCGACCACCTGCACCCTGCAGGGCTGGCCGGGCGTCTCGTTCGTCGGCGGCGGCAACGGCACCCAGATCGGTGCTGCGGCGACGCAGGAGAAGAGCTCACCGCACCCGACCGTGACCCTGGCCGCCGGGCAGACCGCCGTGGCGCCGCTCAAGATCGTCCAGGCCGGGAACTACTCGAAGGCCGACTGCTCGCCGAAGACCCCGGACGGCTTCCGTGTGTACCCGCCCGGATCCAAGCAGTCGCTGTTCGTGAAGGACGCCGACTACCAGGCGTGCTCGTCCGCCGATGCGTCGCTGCTGTCCGTGCAGGCGCTCGTGCCGGAGGGGCAGGCGACGTCGTAGCGGGTGGGTGACGGCTGGCTCGTCGGGCAGCCGGATCGCCGTGATGCCCACGGAGGGCACCTCCGGCAGTTCACCGGACGCCCGGCGGCGGTGTCGACCTCGGCCTGCCCACTTCGGGCCTCGTGCACGATGGACCGGTGACCTTCGCCATCAGGGACGAACGACCGGGGACCGACGAACTCCTCACCCTCTACGACGCCGTCGGGTGGACCGTGTACACGCAGGACCCCGCCGCCCTCGCCAGGGCGATCGCCGGCTCCCACACCGTGCTGACCGCACGCGACGACGACGACCGCATGCTCGGGCTCGTCCGCACGGTGTCCGACGGCGTGACGATCGTCTACGTCCAGGACCTGCTCGTGGTGCCGGAAGCGCACCGGTCCGGCGTCGGCGGCGCGTTGCTCGACGCTGTCCTCGAGCGGTACGCGGGTGTCCGCCAGACGGTCCTGCTCACCGATGCGGAGCCAGGTCAGCGCGCGTTCTACGAGTCACGTGGCTTCGTCGAGGTCCACGACGTCGCCCCGCAGCCGTTGCGGTCGTTCGTGGTCCTCCGCTGAGCACCGATGGGTCTCGCGACCGATACCGCACTGCGACGGCCCGTTCCTAGACTCACGGCATGGGGGCTCGAAGACGAACACGGTCCGCGGCAGCGATCGCGACCACACTCGGGGCCCTGCTGGCACTCGCAGCGTGCACGATGCCACCGCCGCCGCACGGGTCGGAGTCGGCGCTCGCGGACCTGATCGCGGACGTCGATCGGCTGCCCGGCGTGGGCTCGACCGAGGGCGAGATCCGCCAGTTCGACGCCAAGGACGACCCGGACCACTGGCTCACGTCGCTCCAGGTCACAGCGGACACCGCCGACCTCGCCGTCGCCGATCGGGTCCGGCGGACGGCCGAGCGCGGTGTCACCGGCACGACGCTGCAGGTGACACTCGACGTGCCGTCTGCGCGGAAGACCGCTCCGGTCAGCCTCGATCCGATGGACCGCAGGGTCGTCGGCCTGGCCGGTCGGCTGCGCACGCGGACCTTCGTGCGACAGCTGTGGATGACCCCGACCGGTTCGAGGATCGGGCTCGTGCGGGACGTCAGCTTCAGCGATGCAGCGAAACGTGTGCGGACGATCACCGGTCCAGAGCCGACGAACACGAGTACGACGAGGACGACGACCTTGAGCCGCGGCGACGTGTCCGTCGACGTCACGGCCACGCACCCCGGCCGGGCCCTGATGCGCATGATCGACACACTCGCCGACGACCACCACGTGGAGCGCCTCTACTACTCGCCCGGGACGACGTATGCAGACGCGGCGCGGGCCCCCGACGACGCTTCCGGCCTCCCGGCAGTGGCCGATCGGCCGTCCCTGTCGATCGGCGTGCGTCCGCTCGGCGACGTCGCCGAGACCCTCGCCGCGACGACGGACGAGGCAGCCGATGCACACCGCGCACCGCGGACCGCCTTCGACCTGGGCAGCGGCGCGGTCAGTGGGTGGCTCGGGCTCCCCCTCGACGCACCCAAGCCGCGGGATGCCGGTCCGCACGGCGACGCACCGACGAGTCCCACGCCGACCCCGTGGGTCCGTGCAGAAGTCGACGACCGCGCCACCGTGCTCCGCGCGTTCCTCGAGCGGTCAGCAGCCGCCGCCGGGGTCCCGGCGACCGTGACGACGGGCACCGAACAGTGCGCGACGTCCGGGTCGTCCGACCCGACCGGCACCCGGGCGACGGCGCTCAGCGTGGTGCCCGTGTTCGACGTGGTCGACGACGCCCAGGAGCCGTTCGACGCCGTGACCGCGCTCTGGACGTCCGAGGGCCTCGGGGTCAGTGACCGCGCGATGGGCCGCGACTTCTGGTCGTCTTCCTCCGGCGCAGACCCGGCCACCGCCAGCATCCGCGGCACCGTCGACGGGTTGAGCCTCACCGCCGAGTCGGCCTGCGTGCCGCCACCCGACGCAACGTCCGAGGGGAACTGAGCGACCCGGTCAGCGGCGCGCCGGGGCGTGCACTGCCTCGAGCAGTTCGGTGCCCATGGTCCGCAGTGCCTCGATGACCGCGAGGCGCCGCTGCAACGAGGCGTCGTCGAACGTCACCGTCACGGCGTAGCTGACCGACGACCCCGGACCCCGGAGGATCCCGGCCTCGGCACGGACGCCCGTACTCGACCCGGTGACCGCGACGACCTGCAACCCGTGGTCGAGCGCACGGTGCGCCAGGGGATCGAGGCCGAACGAGCCGGCGACCAGGTTCAGATCGCTCGCCAGCGACAGCCAGCCGAGCACCCGGTTCGAGACCGCTTCGTCCACGACCTCCCCGAGCGCCAGTCCGCGCATCACCCACGCGAGCTCACCCGTCGGGGCCACCGAGGCATCCGGGGCGTCGTCCGGACCACGACGGTCGCGCACTCGGTCGATCAGCGCGGTCCGTTCGATGCCGAGCGATTCGGCACGCTCGCGGACGGCGTCGATGCCGACCGTCGACAACAGTGCGTTCATCGCCCAGGTGTCACCGGTGGCACCGACCAGGGTCGCCAGATCGGGCACCTGCATCGTCGGTTCCTGCAGGAACTGCCACAGGCCGGCGCCGGTCGCGGTGTCCCGCGCCATGCGCTGCAGGCGGTCACCGTGCAGGCGGCCGTCCTCGAGCTGCGCCGCGACCTCGATCAGCAGCAGCACCCTGCCGAGGCTCGCGACGGGCTGCACGACGGTGTCGTCGATCGCGAGCAGGGCCTTGCCGGTCGAGGTGTCGATCACCGAGGCGCTGACGCCGGCGCCGTCGAGGGCGAGGGCACCGAGGGCCTCGGTCGTGGCGCCGAAGCGGTCGTCCGGCCGACCGCTGTGCCGACCGCGGGCCCGACCGCCACCATCCGAGCGGTCCTCCGGCCGCCGACGGCGTGACGACCGAGCCGCGTCCGGCTCCACCATCACCAGATCGCGACGCGCTCGGCGGGGTCGAGGTACATCGCGTCCTTCTCGGTCACGCCGAACGTGTCGTAGTAGCCGTCGATGTTGCGGACGACCTGGTTGCACCGGAACTCGTTCGGCGAGTGCGGGTCGATCGACAGCAGGCGCGCGGCTTCCTCCGGACGGATCGCCATCTGCCAGGCCTGCGCCCAGCTCAGGAAGAACCGCTCGGCACCGGTCAGGCCGTCGACGACCGGGGGCTCCTGGCCGTCGAGCGACAGCAGGTACGCCTTCCACGCGATCGACAGGCCACCGAGGTCGCCGATGTTCTCGCCGATCGTCAGGGCACCGTTGACGTGGCCGTCCGGCACCTCGGTCGGGACGAGCGCGTCGTACTGGGCGATGAGGACCTTCGTGCGCTCCTCGAACGCCGTGCGGTCCGCCTCGGTCCACCAGTTCTCGAGCTTGCCGTCGCCGTCGTACTGCGAGCCCTGGTCGTCGAAGCCGTGCCCGATCTCGTGGCCGATGACGGCACCGATCGCACCGTAGTTGGCGGCGGCGTCGCGGTCGGCGTCGAAGAACGGGAACTGCAGGATCGCCGCGGGGAACACGATCTCGTTGAAACCGGGGTTGTAGTACGCGTTGATCGTCTGCGGGGTCATGAACCACTCGTCGCGGTCGATCGGCTTGCCGATCTTGCCGAGCTCGCGGTCGACCTGGAACGACGCGACGGCGCGGACGTTCGCGACGAGGTCGTCGGGCACGACCGGCAGCGCCGAGTAGTCGCGCCACTTGACCGGGTACCCGATCTTCGGCGTGAACTTGTCGAGCTTGTCGAGGGCACGCGCACGGGTCTCGTCGGTCATCCAGTCGAGCGCCGTGATGCTCTGCCGGTACGCCTCGACCAGGTTGGCGACGAGGTCGTCCATCGTGGCCTTCGAGGTCTCGTCGAAGTGCTCCTGCACGTAGATCCGGCCGACGGCCTCACCCATCGCGCCCTCGACCAGGGAGACGCCGCGCTTCCACCGCTCGCGCTGCTTCGGCGCCCCGGTGAGGGCGGTGCCGTAGAACGAGAAGTTCGTGGCCGAGAACGCGCTCGTCAGGTACGCGGCCGAGCCGCGGATGACCTGCCAGCGCAGCCAGTCCTTCCAGACCTCGAGCGGCTGGTCGCGCAGGAGCTCGGCCAGGCCGGTGATGAACGAGGGCTCGCGCACCACGACGGTCTCGAACGCGCCGGCCGGGGCGTCGATGGCTTCCCACCACGTCTGCAGGTCGATGCCCTCGGCGAGCGCCGCGACCTCGGCCCAGGGCAGCTTGTTGTAGGTCTTCTGGCTGTCGCGCGTGGTGACGTTGTCCCAGTGCTTCGACGCCAGGGCGGTCTCGAGCGCGATGACGTGCTCGGTGCGGTCGCCGCCGTCCTCGAACCCGGCGAGCGGGAACATCGCCGCGACGAACTCGCGGTACTTCGTGCGGATGTCGGCGAACCGCTCTTCGCGGTAGTAGGACTCGTCGGGCAGCCCGAGACCGGACTGCTCGAGGAACACGACGTAGGACTCGGGGTCGCCCGGGTCGTTGTCGACGAAGAGCTGCAGGAAGCTCGGCATACCGAGGCGCTCGAAGCGTCCGACGGTGGCGATGAGCTCGGGCACGGACTCGATGGCCGTGATCTCGGCGAGCAGCGGCTCGATCGGCGCGGTGGCGAGCTCTTCGAGCCGTGCTTCGTCGGTGAAGGAGGAGAAGAGGTCACCGACCTTGCGCTCCTCGGTGCCGGGTGCGGCCTGCTGCGAGCGCTCGATGATCTCGCGGACGGCGAGTTCGGCGGCCTCGGCCAGCACCGTGAAGGAGCCGTAGCGGGCCTTGTCGTCGGGGATCGGCGTCTCGGCGATCCAGGTGCCGTTCACGTGGCGGTACAGGTCGTCCTGGGGGCGCACCGCTGGGTCGAGTTCGTCAGTGTGGATGCCGGAGGCACGTGCGACGTCGGTCATGCGGTCCACGATAGCCACCGACGCCATGCAGCAGGTCGGTGTGCGTCGTCACCTGTGGACGGCTGCCGGTACGGTCATCGCATGGGACTTCCGTGGAAGCTGCACGGCGACGGCAAGACCGTCTCCGCGACGACGATCGTGGCACCGGACGAGCGACTCACCTGGGGCAGGACGATCGGTCTCGGCGTGCAGCACGTCGTCGCGATGTTCGGTGCCACCTTCCTGGTGCCGCTGCTGACGGGCTTCCCGCCGTCCACGACCCTGCTGTTCAGCGGCATCGGCACGATCCTGTTCCTGCTCATCACGGGCAACCGCTTGCCGAGCTACCTCGGGTCGTCGTTCGCGTTCATCGCTCCGATCGGCGCGGCGACGAAGATCGGCGGCATCCCCCTCGCGCTCTCCGGCATCATCGTCGTCGGTGCGCTGCTCGCGATCGTCGGGCTCGTCGTGCACCTGGCCGGCGCCGGCTGGATCGACCGGCTGATGCCCCCGGTGGTGTCCGGTGCGATCGTGGCCCTGATCGGGTTCAACCTGGCGCCCGCGGCGAAGGACAACTTCACGGCGGCCCCGGTCGTCGCGGTCATCACCCTCGCGGCGATCATCCTGGTCACCGTCCTGTTCAAGGGGCTGATCGGTCGTCTGTCGATCGTCATCGGCGTGCTCGTCGGCTACGTGGCAGCACTCATCGGCGGCCAGGTCGACTACTCGAAGGTCGGCGACGCCGCCTGGATCGGCCTGCCGACGTTCACCGCTCCCGCGTTCGACCCGTCGCAGCTCGCGATCTACCTGGCGTTCGTGCCGGTCGTCCTGGCGCTCGTCGCCGAGAACGTCGGGCACGTGAAGGGCGTCGGGCAGCTCACCGGCCGTGACCTCACGCCCCTCACTGGCCGGGCGCTCTTCGCCGACGGCGTCTCGACCGTGCTCGCCGGTGCCGGCGGCGGCTCCGCCACCACCACCTACGGCGAGAACATCGGCGTCATGGCCGCCACCCGCGTCTTCTCCACCGCCGCGTACTGGGTCGCCGCGATCGCCGCCGTCCTGCTCGGCCTCTCCCCGAAGATCGGTGCCGTCATCTCCTCGGTCCCCGCCGGCGTGCTCGGCGGTGCGACCACCGCCCTGTACGGCCTGATCGGTGTCATCGGCATCCGGATCTGGGTCGAGAACCGGGTCGACTTCTCGAAGCCGAAGAACCAGCTGACCGCTGGCATCGCGCTCATCATCGGCATCGCGGACTTCACGTTCGCGTTCGGCCAGGCGAGCTTCGGCGGCATCATCCTCGGCACCATCGCCGCGATCGTCGTCTACCACCTGATGGACCTGATCGGTCGGGCCCGTGGCACCGACGCGCCCCCGACCGAGGTCGCCGACCCCGCGCACGCCGCCACCGGCGCCGTCCCCGCGGAGCCGCGCGCCGACTGATGCGAGCGGTCGGCCGAAGCGCGCGTCCGGCCTGACGACGTGGGACCACCGGACTGGAGGCCCGTGGCGGCGCCGCCACGGGCCTCCAGTCCGTCACGTGGTGCGTTGCGGACCGGGACGCCCCCCCCCCCCAATTGGTCGCTCCGGTCCGCACACACTCCCCGCCCGGTTCAGCGGGGCGCGCTGGGCGACGGGGTCGCGGTCTGCACGGACTCCTGCTCGTCGATGTACCGCTGATCGAGCGGGACCTCATCGGCGACCCGCGCCGTCCAATGCCCGACGACCGTCGTGCCGTCGGACTCGTACACATCGCCGCCGTCCGGCTCGCTCCACAGAACCCAGCCCTTGCGGCCGTTGTCCGCCCTCCCGGGGACCAGATCCGGGTGCCCCGACGCGTTCGGGACCCCGTAGGTCTGGCCCTTGTCGTTGACCGCCCAGTCCGACGTAACCGCGGTGGCGTACTGCAGCGTCGCCGTCCACCTCGTCCCCGCTGACGCTTCGATGCTGAACGTCGTCGTCCCTCGCTCCGGGAGCCGGCCGTCGACGACGCGCATCGTCCCCTCGTCCCGACAACTCAGGCCGGATGTGCCCCCGCCGACGGTGGGGACCTGGACCATGCCGACGTCGTTGCGGCACGTGACGTCGACGATCACGGCCCCAGCTGTGTCGGGAGCCTGCCCGATGTCGATCAGTGCGGGACCGGTGCGCGTCGCAGTGGTCGTGCGCCCGACTGCTGCCGTCGTCGTGGTCCCCGGGAGCCCGGCGACGACCAGGGCGGCGGCGCTCGTCGTCACCGCGATCGCTGCGACGGAGACGATCGAGACGCCGATGCGTGCACGTCGTTGCTGTCGCTGCAGGGCGCTCCGTCGTGTCCCGATGGCGGCCAGCTCCGAGCGGACCGCCGCGGCAGCGTCGGGGTTCATGTCGATGCTCATCAGTAGGTGCCTTCCGGGGCGTTGCGGACACTGGGACGGAGATCGTGCAGGTCGCGTTGCAGGCGCTGCCGCATCCGGTGCAGCCGCACGCGTGCCGCGGGTGGTTTGAGACCGACCGCCTGCGCCGCCTGCCAGACCGGCATCTCCTCGACCCCGGTGAGCACCAGCAGCGCGGCGTCCTGCGGCGCGAGCCCCCGGATCGTCGTCCTGAGGCGTTCGCGGGCCTCGAGGTCTTCGGCGTCCGTGGCTGGAGCCTGGGCATCGTCCCGAGGGAGCGCTTCGAGGAGCCTCCGGTACCGCGCCGCTGCGCGTCGATGGTTCTGGGTCAGGTTGACCGTCGTGACCAGCAACCACGGAGCGACGGAACCCGCCACGAGGGTGACGCTCTTGCGCTTGCGCCAGAGCTCGTAGAACGCCGCCGCTGTGATGTCCTCGGCGTCGTGCGAGTGCTCCGTCAGGCTCAACGCCCGTCGGTAGATGCGCGGTCGGTGCCGGTCGAACAGCGCGGCGAACGCAGCCCCGTCATCACGAACCGCTCGCGTCCACAGCGGGCCGTCGTCCTGTTCGTCCTTCACACTCTGGAGTGTCCGGTCATGGCTCCAGCGTTACAGACAGCTGCGGAGTGGCGCCGACGACGCATCCCGCTCGGTTCGCTACCCCGGACGACGGTGCGACTTCGAGATCGCGTAGTGCCGCAGGCGGACGGTCCCGCGTCGCTCGGTCGAGACGAGGGTCGCGTCGTAGTGCTCCACCGTCGCGATCGAGCCGATGTTGTCGTCGCGGCACACGGCGAGGACCGGATCGATGCCGATCCGTGAGGCATGCGCGAGCACCTGACCCAGTGCCCACGTCGCCACACCGCGGCCCCGTGCCGACGGTCGGATCCCGTACCCGACGTGGCCGAACTGCACCACGCTCGGGTCCCCCGGAGAGCGGAGCGCGATGCCCCCGAGCACGCGCCCGTCCTCGACGATCCACCAGTGCGCGCCGGGGCGGGTGTGCAGCCGATCGACCCAGGTGCGGAAGCCGTCCTCGTCGTCGACGTCGTCGTGGGGTGTGATGCCGAACCCGTCCTCGTGCAGGCCCGGGCCCCACTCACGATGCGCGTCGGACCACGCTCGGAAGGACGTCGCCTGTGGTCTCACCAGCTCGAGCATGTCCCAGTATCTCCAGGAAGCGTCGCGATGGGCGATGTGCTGAGATTGCACGATGAGCACGCACCTCGAGCGCACCCGAGACTTCCACTCGATGCACGTCCTCGGTGCACCGGTCGTCCTGCCGAACGTGTGGGATGTCGCGTCCGCACGCATCGTCCTCTCGGCCGGAGCGCGTGCGATCGCGACGACGAGCGCCGGCGTCGCCTGGTCACGCGGTCACCGGGACGGCAACGATCTGACCCGGGACGGCGCGCTGGACGCCGTGCGGCCGATCGCAGCGGCAGTCGACGTCCCGTTCACCGCCGACATCGAGCGCGGGTACGGCGAGACACCGGGCGACGTCGCCTCGACCGTGTCCGCGTTCCTCGAGCTCGGGGTCTCCGGCGTGAACATCGAGGACTCCCTCCGGCCGGTGGCGGAACAGGAGGACCGCATCCGCGCAGCCCGCCAGGCTGCGGATGACGCCGGCATCCCACTCTTCGTCAACGCTCGGATAGACACCCACCTGCTGGGCGCGCCCGGGAGCGACGTCTGGGTGGAGGAGACGCTCACCCGTGCGAACGCCTACGCCAGGGCCGGCGCCAGTGGCGTCTTCGTGCTCGGAGCGCTGTCGGCCGCCACGATCTCGATGCTCGTGGACGCGATCGAGCTGCCCCTCAACGTCGCGTTCGGGCCCGGGACCTTGTCGGTCGGTGACCTCGCACGGGCGGGGGCGAGCCGGGTCAGCGCTGGATCGGCCATCGCCGAAGCCGCGTACAGCGTCGCCAGCGATTGGGCTGCACAGATGTTCGGCACGCCGGGTGCTGTGGTCTCGGCACCACCGACGCTCGGCTGGGCCACGATCAACGAGGTCGTCCGCGACTGAACCCCGGAACCGTGCCGAGCGTGTGAAACTCGCGGGTTCCGTCTGCCGGGTCCTCCCCGAGGAGGAGGTTCGCCGACCCCACATCTCGTGTCCGGGGAGGACGCGGCGGTGTGGTCACGCTCCCTACCGTTGTCTCGTCGGGATGCGCCCGACGTGGTGGAGGGTGATGATGATGATGATGACGATGACGATGACGAACACGCCGGCAACTGTGGATCGCCGTGGAGTGGTGTGGTTCACGTTGGCTGGAGCGCTGACGATCGCAGTGGTCGTGTGGCCGGCAGCGATCGCCGGTTGGTCCTCGGGGACGCACCTGTCCGTCGCGGCGCTTCCCGGAGCCGTGGCCTCTGGGTTCGCGCAGTGGGTGGGGTCCGGGCGGACGTCGAGTTCGCCGCTGGCCGCCGCGGTGTCGTTCTGGACCGTGTTCCACGTCGTGAAGGCGATCGTCGCGGTCGCCCTGCTGGTCGTCTTGGTCCCGGTCGGGCAACGTGTCTGGACCGCGTTCGCACGGGCACGATCGCGGGGGCGTCGCGTCGGGCTGTTCCTGGTCGGCATCCTGGGTGCTCCGATCGCCCCGGTCGTGCTGCTGGTCGTGATGGCGAACGTGCAGGGTGCGGTGGCTCCGCTGTCATCGGTGCTGAACTTCCTCCCGATGGACGGCACCTCGGTGCTCCAGGTCCGCGGTGAGCTCGCGTCCGGGACGATGACGCCGCCGTTGGCCGCGCTCATCGATGACTTCCGCCGCTACCACGCAGCACTCGTCGTGACCACGGTCGCTGCGCTCATCGTGGTCGTCGCCGGGACAGCGGCGATCTGGGTGCAGCGGGCCCGGACCCCGAAGGCCGATCGGCGTCTCCGCCGGGTGCTCGCCGGCGGCGGGATCCTGCTCCCCGGGATGCTGTTGTTCCTCGGGATCGTGCTCCTGGCGAACCTGTCGACCGTCGCGGACACGGCACCCGCCCTGGCCGCGTTCTTCGACGGCAGCGGGATGTGAGGGTCCTGGGTCACGACCGCACGGTGCGGCAGTGGTGGCGGGCGCACCCGATCGTGGCGGATGCCGTCATGGCCGGTGCTCTCGCCGTCGCGGTGACACCGCAGCTGGTCTTCCACGCCCGGGCCGGTGACCCGCTGCTCGTGGCGTACGTCACGCTGTCGCTGGCGATGATCGCGCCGCTGACTGTGCGTCGACGATGGCCCGTTGCCGTCTTCTTCGGCATCAGCGTCGTCACTGCCGTGCAGTGGTCGATCGGGGTGCAGCTCGCTGCGGACGTGAGCGTGCTGGTGGCGCTGGCGACGGTCGCCGCCCACCGCCCGGTGCGGGACACCGCGGTCGCGGTCGGGATCGCCGAGGTGGGCGCGGTGGCCGCGTCCGTCACGTGGCCGCACGGGCTCCACGTCACGGAGATGCTGACCGTCCTCACCGTGTTCGTCCTCGCGGCGACCGCGTGCGGTGCCTCGGTCCGCAGCCACCGCCGCGTGGTCGCGGTCCTGCAGGAGCAGAGCGCTCGGGCACGGCGTGAACGTGAGCAGCAGACGTTGCTCGCGGTCGCCGACGAGCGCACCCGGATCGCACGGGACATGCACGACGTCATCGCCCATGGCCTCGCCGTGATCGTCACCCTCGCGGCGGCCAGCACCGGCAGGGCGGCTCGGCAACCGGAGCGCGTGGACGAGGCCGTCGGGTTGATCGAACGCACCGCCCGCACGGCCCTTGCCGACACCCGTCACGCGGTCGGGACGATCCGAGCGAGCGATGGACTGCTGCCCACGCCGAGCATCGACGGGGTACCGGCGCTGCTCGACCTCGTCACCGCAGCCGGCCTGCGTGCCACACTGCAGACCGACGGCGCCGTCGACCGAGTTCCGGCAGCGATCGGGGTCGCCGTGTACCGGGTGACCCAGGAGGCCATCACGAACACCCTCAAGCACGCGAGCGCGACCACGTTCACCGTGAACATCACGGCCTCGCGACACGAGCTCGTCCTCAGCATCGAGGACGACGGCACCGGAGGCGCGCACGAGACCCGAGCCGGAGGCTCCGGGCTGGTCGGGATGGAAGAACGCGTCACCCAGCTCGGCGGCATCCTCGAGGCGGGACCCGATGGCACCCGTGGATGGCGGATCGCTGCTTCGATCCCCCTCGCCATCCGGCCCGGAGGAGCACGAGCATGACCATCCGCGTGCTCCTCGTCGACGACCAGGCCCTCATCCGGATGGGATTCCGGCTCATCCTCGACGACACAGAGGACATCACGGTCGTCGGCGAGGCCCCGGACGGTCGGAGCGCCATCCGTCAGGCGAAGGCACTTCGCCCGGACGTGGTCCTCCTCGACATCCGGATGCCCGGGATGGACGGTCTCGAAGCCACCGGACGACTCCTCGCCGACGACCCCGACGCGAAGATCCTGATCCTGACCACCTTCGACCTCGACGAGTACGCCTACCGGGCGCTCCGTGCCGGTGCCAGCGGATTCCTGTTGAAGGACGCGCCGGTCGCCGAGCTCCTCGCGGGCGTCCGCGCCGTCGCTGCCGGCCATGCCGTGACCGCGCCCCGCATCACGCGGCTCCTGCTCGACCGCTTCGCACCGCAACTCCCGACCGGGCCGCTCCGGGCACCAGACGGGCGCGCACTCCCGAACCTCACCCAGCGGGAGAACGAGGTGCTCCTCCTCGTCGCGAAGGGCCAGTCGAACGCCGAGATCGCCGCAGCGCTCGGCATCGGCGAGGTCACCGTCAAGACCCACGTCGCCGGGGTCCTCACCAAGCTCGGCCTCCGCAACCGCATCGCCGCAGCGATCTACGCCCACGAAAACCACCTCACCTGACCGACAGCGAGGCGGGCACGGTCTGACACACTCAGTCGGGTGATCGCGCTCGTCTCTGCCCCGACGAACCTCGGCCTGCGGCCACCAGAGCCAGGCGCGGTGCCCGGCACGGCGAAAGCACCCGAGGCGCTCCGCGAAGCCGGCCTCCACCGCCGGTTCGCGGAGCAGGGAGCTGCTGATGCCGGCGTGGTCGTTCCCGGCCGTTACGTCGACGATGACGCAACCCGTGCGCCCGGTGTCGTTCGCAACGAACGCGCCGTGATCGACCACGCGCGGCGGCTCGCCGACCGCATCGACACGGTGCTCGCCTCCGGAGCCGCACCGTTGGTCATCGGCGGAGACTGCAGCGTGCTGCTCGGCGCTGGCCTCGCGATGAAACGACGGGACGGCGTCGGACTGGTGCACGTCGACGGCCACACCGACTTCCGGAACCCGGGCAACAGCGACGCGTGCGCGAGCGTGGCCGGGGAGGACCTCGCCGCCGCCGTCGGGCACCACTGGCCGGCGCTGTCCGACATCGACGGTGCCGGCCCGTACTTCGATGCTGCACGAACTGCTCACGTCGGCTGTCGCGACGACGACGCCGAGCTCGCGGAGGTCCGCTCTGTGCTCGGCGCAGTCGTCCCGACCTCGGAGTGGCGCGCCCGTGGCACTGCCACAGTCGTCAAGGCCCTGCGGACGACGGCGGGTGCGGCGGGCTACTGGTTGCAGGTCGACGTCGACGTGCTCGACGCAGTGGTGATGCCCGCCGTCGACAGTCCCGACCCGGGCGGCTGCACGCCACACGAGCTGATCGATCTGCTCCGCGCGCTCGCTCCCCGTGCCGTCGGCGCATCGATCACCGTCTACGATCCGGATCTCGACCCGGACGGCACGCATGCCCGACTCCTGACAGAGGTCCTCACGGCCAGCCTCGGCGGCCTCGGCCGTGAGCTGCAGGAGCCGCGATCTGGAGCGGATCGGTGATCAGAACGCCTCTGCTCAGCCGAGGCCGAGGCAGAACGCCATGACGGCTTGCTGTACCGGGAGGAGTCCGGCCTTGAAGTCGTGTCCGACGAATGTGGCGTGTTCGACCGCGTCGACACTGACCTCACGGCCGCGCACGAACGGCGGGCACGGGTTGAAGCGGACTCCCGGCGGCGCGAGGTCGAGGAGCGCCGCCGTGATCCGACACTGCTCGAGCGCGTCAGCATGCGCACCGGGACCGTCGGTGAGGACCACGTCCGCAGACCGAACAGCTGCCTCGAGGTCGTCGGTCCACGCAGCCCCCGGGGTTGCGAGTTCGGCCGGGCAGCACTGGATGAGGTCGAGGTGCAAGACGCGAGCGGCTTCCTGCCACGCCCTGGCGATGTTGCCGTCCGCGCCCACGAAGAGGAAGCGCATCGCGGTGATGTCGCCCCGCTGCTGCAAGGCGTGAAGGTCGGACAGCACCTCGCACGGATGGTTGTCGTCCGTCATCGCGTTCACGACCGGCAACGCGTGAGCCGCAGCCAAGGCCTGGACCACGGCGAGGTCGTGGTGGCGCACCACGACGATGTCGACCCAGTTCTCGAGGTAGCGAACGACATCTGACAGCGCCTCCGGCTTGTCGAGTGTCGTGTCCGGGAACACGATCGGTTCGAGCCCCATGAGCGAAGCGCCCCGCTCGAACGTCGCCCTGGTGCGCAGACTCGTCGGCGGGAAGAACATGACCGCCGCGCCATCCGTCACGGGCCCCCGGCCCGCACGGTATGCGTCAGCCAGGTCGAAGACTGCGTCGACGTCAGATGCAGACCAGTCATCGAGCTTGACGAGAGAACGCATCCGAGCAGCGTAGGGGCCGGGACACCGAGCCATCCAGCAGGACCGGCCAAGTCGACGATGGCGACCATCACCGGGTGTGCGAACGATGCCCGTGCCCCATCCCCGCCAGAATGGCCCGGTGCCCCGAACGATGACAGCCGCAATCACTGCCGAACGGCGCGCGGTCGACCGCGACATCGTGCGGCTGGCGGTGCCGGCGCTCGGCGCGCTCGTGGTCGAGCCGCTGTTCCTGCTCACCGACACCGCACTCGTCGGGCACCTCGGCGCGACGCCCCTGGCGGCCGTCGGACTCGCGAGTGCCGTGCTGTCGACCGTGACCGGGCTCCTGGTGTTCCTGGCGTACTCGACGACCCCGGCCGTGGCGCGGGCGCTCGGCGGTGGCGACCGTCGCGGAGCCGTGCACGCCGGCATCGACGGGATGTGGCTCGCGCTTGCGCTGGGGGTGGTGCTGGCGCTGGTCGGGTGGCCGCTCGCCGGTCCGCTCGTCGACCTGTTCGGCGCCTCGGCCGAGGTGTCGGCGGCCGCGACCGCGTACCTGACCATCTCGCTGATCGGACTGCCCGGGATCCTGGTCGTCACCGCCTCGACCGGGCTGCTGCGTGGGTTGCAGGACACGAAGACCCCGCTCGTCGTCGCGACCGTCGGGTTCGTCGCGAACGGGCTGCTCAACGCCGTCCTGATCTACGGCGCCGACTGGGGTGTCGAGGGATCCGCCGCTGGCACCGTCATCGTGCAGTGGGCGATGGCGATCGTCTACGTCCGGATCGCCGTGCGGGCCGCACGATCATCGGGAGCGCCGCTTCGCCCCGGCGCTTCGGGCGTCGTCCGGGCACTGCGGTCCGGGGCCTGGCTGTTCCTGCGGACCGCGTCGTTGCGGATCGCGATGCTCGCGACCGTCGGGGCCGCGGCCGGGCTCGGCACGACCGGGCTGGCGACCACGCAGGTCGGGCTGACCGTGTTCTCGACCCTGGCGTTCGCGCTCGACGCCCTGGCCATCGCCGGGCAGGCGCTCCTCGGGCACGGGCTCGGGGCGCGGGATCCTGAGCGGGTCCGGCTGGTGACGCGGCGGCTCGTGCTGCTCGGGATCGTCGGTGGGGCGCTGCTCGGCGTGGTGACCCTGGCTGTCAGTGGTGTGCTCGGGCCGGTGTTCTCCGACTCGTCCGCCGTGCGGGACGCGCTGCCGCTCGTGCTGGTGCTCATCGCCGTCGGGATGCCCGTCGCCGGGTACGTGTTCGTGCTCGACGGGGTGCTGATCGGCGCTGGGGATGCGCGGTACCTGGCGATCGCGGGCGGCGTGAACCTGGTCGTGTACCTGCCGCTGCTGTGGTGGGCCGGCGGGACGCTCGCGGGGCTGTGGGCGGCGTTCGCCCTCGGGTACATCGGGGTCCGGGCGGTGACGCTCGGGGTGCGCGCGCATCGGCGTGGATGGGTGGAACAGGCGTTGGCGCGGTGAGCGGGTCTGGATCTTCTGGTGGGCCTTCTGGCGGGCCTGCTGCCCCTGTGGCTCCGTCGTCTTCTGTGGCGTCGTCAGCCGTGCTCGCCACGGTCGGGATCGGGGTGCAGGGCGTCGCGAAGCTGCTCGTGACCGTCGTCGTCGGGCGGGTGTTCGGCACCGAGACCCTCGGGCAGACCACGGCACTGTTGTCCCTGTCGGTGTTCGTCGCGCTGCTCTGGCCGAACGCCGCGGGCAACACCGCCTCTCGGTACCTGGCGATCGCGTTGCGGGGTCGGCGGTCGGACGCCGCGGTGAACCGGGTGCTCGGGCTGTCGATGCTGGTGTCGACCGTGGTGCTCGCCGCGGTCACCGTGCCGGTCGCGGTCGCCTGGGGCAACGGGCCCGGCATGGTGCTCGGTGGTGTCGGGGTCGTCGTCGGCTACGGGCTGTACTGCTACGCCCGCGGAGCGCAGCTCGGCTACGGCCGGGCGCCGCGGGTAGCGCTCTGGGACTCGGTGACGAGCGTGCTCGCGCTCGGACTGCTCGTGGTGGCGTGCATCACTCGGCTCGAGCCCTTCGTGCTGCTGCCGCTGGCCATCGGGTACACGGTGTTCGCGATCGCGTGCTGGCCGCGGTGGAACGACTTCGGCCCTGCCGCTCGCGAACCCGCCGCAGGGGTGCTCGGGTTCGCGGCGTGGAACGTGCTGGCGGTGGTGACCTCGAACGGGTTGCTGCAGTTGACGATGATCTCGGCGCAGGTGACCTCGTCGGCGCACGAGGCCGGGGTCTACGCCGCGGCGTTCACCCTGGCGACGCCGGCATCGATGCTCGGGCAGGCGCTGGGGCAGGTGCTCGTGCCGGCGTTTGCGCACCGGACGGATGGTGGGTCCTTGCGGTCTCGCGGAGCGCTGATGCTCGTCGTCGGGTTCGCCGCTGCTTCTGCCGTTGTGTTCGGTCTGGTGGCGCTGCTCGCCGGGTGGTTCCTGCCGATCGTCTACCCCGCCGAGGGCGCTGCCGCCGTGGCGGACCTGCGGTACTTGATGGTCGCGGTGTGGGTGTTCACCGTCGGGCTCGTGCCTGCGGCGCTGCTGCTCGCATCGGGGCGGTCACGGCAGGTGGCGTTGGCCTCGGTCGCCGGGTTCGTCGTCGGTGCTGGGCTCATGGCGGTGCTCGGGCCGGTGGCCGGCGTCGCGGGTGGGACGACGGGGTTCTTGGTGGGGAGTGCTGTCAACCTCGTGACGGTGGTGGGGCTCGGGGTGCGGCGGCGCTGATTCCTCCGCACGTGGTGGGCGTCGGTGGAACGCCTCGTTTGACGTCCCGTCATTCGGAATCGTTTCGGACCACCTATCCGAGAACGCCCCCATCAGGAAGCACGGGGCTCGAGGGGGGAGCTGGACCGCTGCGCACGAAGTCGCGGTAGTCGACCGGCTATCGGGACGGCACCCGTCCTGATTGACTCGCCACATGTCTGCTCGGAGTCTCACCGTGACCGGTGTCGTCGTGATCGCGTTCGCGCTGCTTGTGGGGATCATCAATCCGACGATTCATGGGGTGAGTTTCGTGGTGCTGGTCGTCGCGCTCGTCGCTGGCCTTGCCTGCGTCGTCCTGGGGATCGTGCGGCGTCCACGAGGTTGATCCTCGTCTGTGTTGAACCCCGTCCCACCGGGGGATCAGCTGTCGAGACGCCCATCAATGCTGACAGCATCACCCCCGCCGGATTGCCGGCGGGGGTGATGAGTTCAGAGACGGTTCGGAGGACTGCCCTCCCCGGTGCTACGCGCGGCCCGCCGTGGGGCTGGTGTCTTTGATACCCACCGCATCGCCGCCATCGACGCCATCGACGCCATCGACGCCATCGACGCCATCGACGCCATCGACGCCATCTTGGTGCGGAAGCCCAAACCGTTACTGAGCTGGTTGCGCCGTACGTTTTGATGCTATATATTGCATAGCAACGGCTCACGGCTTCAAGGTTCGCTCGCTCCCGGGCGACCCCTCAAGTGATCCAGCGCGGTGCGCACCTCAGCGATTGACGAACTGCAACCACTGATCTGCTGCCCCGTGACCGTGCTCACAACGGCCTCGGAAACCACGCGTGGGGAACACTCCGAGACGAGGTGGGAACTACACCGCGAGGTGCCACCCGCGGCTACACTCGCAGCCACCCGTTGTGTGATCGAGCACCTGCCGCAGCAACTCCCCTCAGATTGAGACGATCCATGAAGCAGAAGAAATCTCGTCGCGCGCGCGTGCTCGCTTTCGGCCTAGCCATCGCCGGCCTCACCGGCACGTATATATCGGCGGGCCCCACAGCTGCAAACGCTGATCCACTGACGTACTGGATCGCAAGCGGATGCGTTGGGGCAGTCGCCGATACCTCAAACCCGAGCGCGTACAACTACTTCGCCATGTCAGAACTCTCGTATCTGCCAGGGCACGAATGCCGAGTCGTCATCACAGACGAGGACAGCGGCATCCAAGTCGCCGACGTCTCGATGCGAGGCAAGCCGACAGTTGTTTTCCTGCCGGACGCGGGGACCTACCACTTCGAGTTCCGGGATGTCACTTGGGAGAATCTCTTTGAGGGCACCTTCACGCTGCCCGAAGCAGCGGCGCCCGATACCGACGCGTTCACCACAGGTACCAACTGCCGTATCGGCGACTCCCGTCGAAACCTGATGATTCCCGGGAACAACGGCGACAAGCCGCTGGATACGACGTGGACCTTCTTGCAACCGTCACCAACCTGCGACTACAACCCGGGTGCGGATCTATCCGTTGCCACTCGCGCACTGGTCGCCGTGCAAAGCGACACACCCGCCACGCTGACCGCGACGGTGTCGTCTCAGCCCCACCCCGACGCCGTTGACTACAGCATCGAGGTGTCGAATCCGTCTCTCATCCCCTACGCCTTCAGCGTGAACGAAGCTGGTGGGGCAGTTCCCATCACCTGCCCTGACGCCGTCATCGCACCAGGTGCCACGATCACCTGTCCGGGCCATTACGCGTTCACTCCCGCAGACGATCAAGCGCGGTCGGTGAAGCATCAGTTCACCGTCGCTGGCGTCGACGTTGGTATCCCCGGACGCGTGGGTGAGACGGGGCAGTCCGCTACTGCCTCGACAGCTCCTGTTGTCACCGCCATCACGCCCCCACCGGCACTGACGGGCCAAGCAGTCCGCGCCACGGTCGGCGCCACTTACGAGTATCAATACGCCGTCACGGGAGGGGGGAACGTGACCCTCAAAGCCGGCACCCTTCCGCCAGGCCTCACGCTGACTCCGGGCGGCAAGCTCGTAGGCACGCCATCAGCTGCAGGCACATTCGCGTTCACGCTGACCACTTCAAACAGCCGGGGCTCACAGGACCTCAATCAATCGATCGTCGTCGCGGCCGCCGCGGTCAATCCGCCGACGCCGACTCCGACTCCGACTCCGACTCCGGGCGCAATCGCATCCCCCGATGCGAGCCCCGCCCCGGTGGGCTCGATCGACGCAGGCGGTAACGACACACTCGCTGCGACCGGAACCGACCCGACCCGACCTCTCCTGATCACCGGCGCTTTGCTCGCTGCTGGTCTTGCCCTGCTCATCCTTGCGCGCCGGGTCAGAACCGCCCGCCGCCCATAACCCTCAGGGCCGGCAACCGGAGCACTCTCCGAAGCGGCCCTGCTGCCTAAGTGGGTGGTGGGGTCTGTCATCCGATCAGCCGCCAGGACCGCTCGGCGTTCCACGCCGCAAGCCTGCTGGTCGCAGCGTCTCGATAGCCGATCGTTCAGTGAGACGAGGGCGCCGGTGGTGGTGTCTATGCTGCTGCACGATGTCGACGATCTGCCCGAGCACCTTCGATAGGTGGAGATGTGACCTGATCCTTGGTCACTCTGGAGAGCACGAGTGTGTCTACGGGAGCGAGCGGGTGCGTTGGAACGAGCGGGCCACAGGTCACGCGCTCCGTGAACGAACTCGATTGCCGAGGTAACTGGCGGCACGTCGGACGTCGCCTGCTTCCCCTCCTCGGAAACGAGCAACGCCCCGTCGCGAGCGACGGGGCGTTGGCCGTTCCGGTCTGCCATGCACAGCCGGAGTACGTGGGGTGTTACTTGATCTGTGCGGTGATGGTGGCGGTGCCGACGAGGAGGCCGCGCTTGACGGCGTCGGTGCCGAAGGTCTTGTTCAGCAGGCCGGCGGCGTCTTCGGAGACGTGGACGGTGGTGCCGGTCAGGATGGCGTTGTCGCCCTCGAGCTGGAGGGGCTTGAGGGAACCGCCCCAGAGCTCGAACAGGAACGCGTTGGACGCGGCGACCTTGCCGTTGACCAGGACGTCACCGTAGAGCTTGGAGGAGCCCGGGTTCACGACGAAGTTCTCGAGCGTGACGGTGGTGTCGCCGGCCTTCAGCGTGAGGCCGGAGTCGTCGTGGTTGAGCAGGCCCTGCACGTAGGGCTTGTAGTTGCCGTCCGGCGACCAGTACGTGACCGACCCGGCGGTGATCGGGAACGACACCGACCCGTCAGCGAGGGTCGCATCTCCGGAGACGCCGGGGGTGAGCTTGAGGGCGGTGAGGGCGTCGGTGAAGCCGGAGTCGAGCTTCACGGCGGTGGAACCGCCGAGGACCTCGGGGACCGAGGCGACCGGTGCGGGGATCTTCGACGACGACGACGAGACCGTGTGGATCGCGGGGGTGGAGGCCTGGGCGGAGGAGATGCCGAACGCGGCACCGCCGAGCACGAGGGCGCCGGTCGTGGCGAGGGTGATGGAGGTCTTCAGGCTCTTGCGCATGGTGATCGTTTCCTTTGCTGAGGTGTCGCGCTCGGCGCGGCTGCTGTGTGCGCGCCGAACACACCCTGGTGCAGGGTGGAGAACCAGCAATGTGCGGCTGGTGAGCGCTCCGGGTGTTTCCCGGTCTGTGCAAGCTATTCGGCGCCCTCCGCTGAACGGATGGGGATCCCGTACCCCGTTACCGCATCGTAATATTTGTTGTGGGAAATGTAACCTGTTCGAGGGTCGTGTATTTTGTCGGAGCCCGTCTCGATTGAGGATTGTCTACCGAGACAGGTCCATCGCACCCCTCGATTCGTTGGCCTGCCGGCTATTTACTGGCTGGTCCTAGTTCAGCCTCCCTGCGCTCGTGCTCCTCGGGATTGGACTGGCGATGCTCTTCGTGCCGCTGCAAAACCTCGCCCTCACCGGTGTGCAGCCCGAGGATGCCGGCGTCGCTTCCGCGACCGTCAACTCGACCTTCCACATCGGCGGATCGATCGGCCTGGCCGTGTTTACCGTCTTCTACGCCAGCGCCGTCGAGCACACCCTCGCCGCCGGTGGTGACCAGCTGACTGCGTTCACCGACGAATACTCAGCCGCGTTCCTCGCCTCCGGCATCGCCATGGTCATCGCATCGCTCCTGGCGATCTTCCTCATCCGTGGGAAGAAGGACGACCTCATGCCCTCGTCATCGCCCAACGAAAGGGTGACGGCGTACGTACCTGTCACCGGCTGACTGCGGCGTCTCGAAGGTGGATGAGGCGGGTTGGCGAGTCGAACCTGCTAAAGAGATTCAGCTCTTGGTCGTAGGTGATGGAAGCAAGGAGAGAACGGTCCAATCGGTGTCGAAGGACGAGCACGGTGAAGCCGTCCCCGTCTTCTGCGTCGGTCGGATGCCAGTCGGACTGATCACCACCCCAGATGAACATGCTGTCGGGATAGATGAGGCTCGCGGCCGGATGGGGGCGCTTGCTGTGCCCCTCACCGATGCGCTCGTTGTAGCCGTCGGAGACGATGGTGCGTTGCGTTGCAACGTGGATGGCGGTCCAGCTGGCGTCCCGGAGGTCGGTCTTCACACTCCACTCGTCGACACCGTTGAAGTCCTGCATGAGGACTGTCGCGGTGACGCTACGGTCGGTGTCTGCTCTGATGGCTTCACGAATTGCCTCGATGCGGTTGTTCACGTGCGCTCCTCCTCTTAGGTGTTTCAGCCGAAGACCGGCGCTTCCTTGCCGTCCGGGTACCGGCAGCTGTCTCCCGGGGTGCACAGGAAACGGTACGTGGAGAGGTCGAGGTTGAGGTTGAACGTGTGCGCACGCTCGTAGTCCTGGATCTTCATGTTGCCGAGCTTGAAGATGTAGGTGCCGTTGTGTGTTCCGCCCATCGAGCCGGTGAAGTTGAAGCCGTCGCCGGAGAGGTTCGAGTAGCCCGTGGAGTCCACCGTCCGGCTGGGCAGGAGTCCTTCCATCTGCTCAAGAGTGATGCCACCGCTGAGGTCCACGTTGTAGTTGCGGAGGACGGAGAAAGCGGACAGGCCGAAGATGTGCTTGTCGGTCTGCAGTCCGATGGTGAACGTGAGGTCGATGCAGTTGCTCCAGGAGCCGTTGGTCGGGTCGTTCGCCTGTCCGTAGATCACGCCGTAGACGATGTCGCTCGACGATGGAGCCCAGATCGTGCGCACGGGGGTGCTGTTATAGCAGCCGACGCTGTCGGCACGGGCGTTCGACTGTGGCGCGAGGTTCGCCGCCTCTTCGGAGGACATGGTGATGAGGCAGGCGAAGTCGCCTGTTCCACCGCTGCTGGTGAGGTCGGTTGCCGCTTGGACGCAGGCTTGACCAGCTGCGCCGTTGTCGTCGGTCGCTGACGTGGCCGCGCTGGCGGGGCCAGCAAGCCCGAGAGTGCTGAGGAGGACAAGGGTCGCTGCGCTGAAGGCGGCGGTTCTGAACTTCATCGTTGAAGCCTTTCTCGTTGCTGTCGGCGTACCTGAATAACCGTACAGACGAGCCGCGATGTCTCGAGCGGGTGTTTCGCCCCACTAGCTTGTACCCCTTTCGGAGGTCGCGGATCGGAGTTGCAGCAAACTCGTCAGCGAAGGCAGCCGAGCCATCGCCCCCGGAAGGCGCTGTGCGCGCGCAATGCTGCTGTGGCGGTGACGGGCATCACCCTCCTGCTTATCGAACTCTTCAGCGGCAGTTGATGATCACGACGCTACGGGCGTCCGGTAGCCGATCGCGTTGCGAGACGAGGCGGACCCTCGAAGTCGGCGGATCCTCGCGCCATGAACGTTCTACTCATCGGGTACGCCCGCGTTTCAACCTACGAACAGGACCTCACCGCTCAGCGAGTCGCGCTTGAACGGCTTGGAGTCCTCCCGCCCAACATCCACACCGATCATGGCCTGACTGGCACGAACAGATCTCGACCAGGGCTGCGCGAAGCGCTCGCATCTTGTCGTGACGGGGACACTCTCGTAATCGCGAAGCTCGACCGGCTCGCACGAAGCCTCCGCGACGCGAAGGACATCGTCGACGAGCTCACTGCGAAGAACGTCAAGCTGAACATCGGCGGTTCCGTCCACGACCCGAACGATCCCGTCGGCCGGCTGCTGTTCAACGTCCTCGCCATGGTGGCCGAGTTCGAATCCGACCTGATCCGAGCCCGAACACGGGAAGGGATGCAGATCGCGAAAGCCAAGGGCCATCTCCGCGGCCGGCAACCCAAACTCAGCAACGCGCAACAACGCCACCTCCTCGAGGTCCACCAAGCCGGCACGCACTCGGTCGCTGAACTCGCCGAGCTGTTCGGTATCGGACGAGCCACTGTCTACCGCTGCATCGAACGACAAGCACATCCCAACCGCTAACCCCCCAGCTCCGCTCTCAAACGCAGGCGTTCGAGAGCGGAGCCTCACCTGCGACCGGAACCGTAACGGACGCGGCCAGACAGTTTCGAGCAAGCTCGTCCGCTGAACCCAAGACCGGCTTTCGGGACAGCTCAAAGCACGAGCGTCCCAGGTTTGGGTAGCGTGCTTGGGAGCAGAAACGGAGCCCCGATGTCTGGACAGCAAGTCGAGATGGTCACCATGGGGTGCTTTGTGATCGTCGCCGGCATTGGCGTGATTACAATCTCACGCGGACTTGCGCGCGCCATCTCTGAGGCATCCTGGGGAAGGTTCGGAGTACCGTTCCGGCCGCGACTCGCGCGCATGGGCATGATCGGGGCTGGCGCGATCGGAGTCGTGATCGGCGCGACTGTCATCGTTCTGGCTCTTACAGTTGCCGGCTCCTGACCTGTGGCCGCTTGACGATCGACACCGGACAGCTACACCTCACTGCCATCAAGTCGACCTGGTTGGGTGGAGTCCCTGTGGATCCCCGGACTCATCGCTGGGCCGGCAATCGTTGCGGTAGCGGTCGCCGCGTTGGTGCGTCGGGTGCCGATCGCGCAGTATTTCGTTGACGCCCAGCAGAGCTGCCGCGGTCCGAAGCGTGCGATGACTCCGGGGCTCGTGCGTGTTCTCGCTGGAGGGCTGCGATGATTGGCATCATCTGGATCCCCCTGTCGATCTTCGGTCACCCCGAGTGACCAGAGAGTCGAAGGCGGGACCAGACGGAGTCCGGTAGTCGATCGGCTATCGGCTATCGGCTATCGGCTATCGGCTATCGGCTATCGGCTATCGGCTATCGGCTATCGGACAGCGTCATCGACTCTGACGGGCCAGTCCGTTGCGGCGGCAGAAGCGCTCCACGGCAGCGCGATCTGACAGGAACACCTTCGGCCCTCCAAACTCGTCGAAGGCATGGCGATACCGGCGCCGGTTCTTCCTGGCGGGCCCGAGCATGAAGCGCAGCATCTCGACACTGACTCGGTCACGAGTGCCTTCTAAGCTTCCAGCACGGTCGGGCTCGAAGAGGGTGCGCCGAAAGTAGCGGACGATGCCCACGGCGGTCGAGACGTCCAGCAGCACCAGACCGGTTGCTCGCTGCAACCGGGCCGGCAACCAACGCGAGTAGTTGCCCTCAATGACCCACTGATCGGTGCTCATCGCTTGGTTGTGCAGGAACTCGAAATCGAGGTCAGGTCGCTCAAGCCAGTCTGTTCCGGGCAGGTGTCGGTACTGATCAAGGTGCACGACGGGCAGCGACCGGGCTCGGCCGACAGCAGCCGCGAGGGTCGACTTGCCACTGTTGGACGGCCCCAGGACACAGATCCGTTGACCGAGCTCGTCGAGGTCCATCGGGCGAGTCTCGCAGGTACACGCAGAGATGACGGGTCACTCGTACGAGAAGATTGTCGACGGCTTCGTTGCAGGACGCCCGGACAGGCGGTGCGTGGTGAACTGAGGCCATGCGTGTTCGATCAGCAGCAGTCGTCGTTCACGACGAGCTGGTGCTCGTGATCAGGCGGCGAAAGGAAAGTCAGAGCTACTGCGTGCTCCCCGGAGGCGGTGTCGAGCAGGGCGAGAGCATGCGTGGTGCTTGCCGTCGGGAACTCCTTGAAGAGACCGGCCTTGATGGCGACGTGGGTGATCTGCTCGACGTCCCCGTCGATAGCGAGGTGCCAGTCGCCTACTTCGCGGTGCGGGTGACGTCCACTGAGGTGTCGCTCGGGGGACCTGAGCTCCACCGAGCATCGGAGTGCAACGAGTACGACCCCTGTTGGATCGCCGTCACTTCCCTCGACGATGAACACCTCGTACCCGACGAGGCGAAACAGGCGGTGCGCCTCGCGCTGAGCACGGCATGGCCCTCACAGACGCCGTCGCGATAGCTGATCGGCCAACGGGACATCGCTGGCCCGTAACGTTCGACGCCGCGCTCTTATCGTTGGGCGATGGATCTCGATCACGTTTGGCCCTTGTTTGGGCTGCGCCTCATCACTCCTCGGCTGGAACTGCGGCCCCTGCGCGACGAGGATCTTCCTGGGCTCGTCGACGTGGCTCTGTCCGGCGTCCACGATCCGGCTCGAATGCCGTTCGGTGTCCCATGGACGGACGCAGCACCGACAACGTTGGCTCGTTCTCTCGCGCAGTACCACTGGAAGCTCCGGTCGGGGGTGAGCCGTGACTCGTGGGGTGTGAGCTTCACCGTGCTTCACCAGCGGACACCGGTCGGGGTCCAAGAGCTGCACGCTCGCCGCTTCGCCGCCCGCAAGACCGTCGAGAGCGGCTCGTGGCTTGCCCTCGAACATCAGGGCCACGGGCTCGGGACCGAAATGCGGGCGGCGCTGCTGCTGTTCTCGTTCGACCACTTGGGAGCTGAGTGGGCGGAGTCGAGCGCAGTCGCTTGGAATGAGCCATCCCTTCGGGTGTCCGCGAAGCTCGGCTACGAGCTCAACGGTGTCACTCGCGCCCAGACCCGCGCCGATGAGGTCGTTGACGAGGTCAGGGTGCGCTTGAGACGGGAGGACTTCGCCCGGCCGAGCTGGAGCCTGATGACTGAAGGGGTCGAATCAGCGACCGAGTTCTTGACGTAGTCCAACAGGCGAGCGCTCGGCGGTCCGGTAGCCGATCGTTCTCCGGACGCGGGCCGCCAACTCGGTGAACCGGGCCAACAGGTTGGTCCCAGAGTTCCCCGATTTGACCCTCACGCCGCGTGAGGGCAGAACGTGGACCCATGAGCAGCTACTACAACGCCTTTGAGATGAGCCCGGTCCCCGCCCCCGGCCCTGACGTGGTCGCGCCTGAGCCGTTCCACGGGATCTACGGGATGCCGTCGTTCGTGACGATCCCGACAACCGACCTGGCCGCTTCCGTCGACTTCTGGACTCGCGGCCTGGGCTTCTTCGACCTGTTCAGCGTGCCGGGCCAGCTCGTGCACCTGCGCCGGTGGGCCTTTCAGGACGTCCTGCTGGTCCCAACCGCGTCCGCTCCGGATCAGGCGCCGGCGGTGAGCTTCAGCTTCGCGTGCGTCCTGAACCAGATCGACACCCTCGTCACCGCGTGCCGAGCCCACGACGCGGGCGTGGTGAGCGAGCCGCGGGACACGCCCTGGGGCACCCGCGATGTCGAGGTGATCACGCCGGAGAAGGTGCGAGTCGTCTTCACTGCCGCGAAACCCTTCGAGCCGACCAGCCAGACCGCCAAGAACCTCGAAGCGATCGGCATCACCGCACCTGACGCCGACGGCGAGAAGAATGGAGCGCATGCCTGATGACAGCGACGCCGTGGACCTGACTGTTGGTCAGGCCGCGGCGCGCCTGGGCGTGACGGTCCGGACGTTGCATCACTGGGACGAGATCGCCCTTGCGAGGCCGTCGTCACGGTCAGCTGCCGGGTACCGGCTCTATGCCGAAGACGACCTCGAGCGGCTGCGGCGCATCGTCGTCTACCGCGAGCTGGGGCTCGACCTGGAAGCCATTCGGAACGTTCTCGACGATCCGAGTGCGGCCGTTGTCATTGCGCTGCGCGCCCAGCAGTCCCAGCTTGCGGCGCGGATCGAGCATCTCAGCGCGCTGGGCGATGACCTGGCCCGGATGGCCGACGCCCACGAGCACGGGCTGCTCATGACCAATGAGGAGCAGACCGCGACGTTCGGGCCTGGATGGAATCCGCAGTGGCCGACTGAGGCGCGGCAACTCTACGGCGATACGCCGGAGTGGCGGCACTACGCCGAACGCTCGGCGTCACGCACCGTGGACGACTGGCAGGCCGTCGCCGATGCGTCTGCGGCGCTTGATCAGGCCCTTGCCGACGCCATGGATGCTGGTGTCGAACCCGGCAGCCCGGCCGCGGACGCTCTCGTTGAACAGCACCGCGAGGTGTTCTCCGCCTACTTCCCGATCACCCGGCAGATGCAGGTCGTCCTCGGCCGCATTTACGAAGCCGATCCGGGGTACGCCGCACACTACGACGGCATCCGAGCCGGGCTCGCCTCATGGTTGCGTCGCATCATCGACGCCGGCGCACGCGCCCGCGGCATCGACCCCGACACCGCCACCTGGCAGTAGGACTCGCAGCTCACGGTCGCGCGCGGAGCGGCCGACGTCGACGTCGACGTGGGAGCGAACGCTGCCCTGAGCCAACGTCTCGTGCGGATCGCCGGCCTTCGAGTGGTCACCGCTCGTTGGCGGCTCGGCGGATCCAGGTGCGGAACTCGACGGCGAAGTGCTCGAGGTGCTGCTCGATCACCGCCGGGGCGCAGGTCGCCGGCAAGGTGACGGACAGACGTGCGGTGAAGCCGTCCTGCTCCTCGTCGAAGGAGTTCGCGATCGAGCCGATCACCGTCCCGTCCGCCAACAGCATGTGCGACCGGCGACCGGCAGTCGCTTCTGCGGCGGGCAGCTCCTGCTCGACGACGGCACTGTCGTCCCAGGGGCGCATGAAGAACGAGCAGACGTACTCGTCGAGGGTCTCGACGATGTTCACGTTGCGCCCCGGCTCGGCGTGGATCCCGTAGTGCTCCGGGTGTCCGGCGAGCATGACGTCCTCGCGGGCGAACGCGGCGCCGAGCCACGCACCGAACTGCGCGGCACTGATGCCCCGTGCACGGAGCGTGGTCGTGCCGGTTGCCTGCTCGCCGCCGGAGCGTCCGAGGTGGGCGCGGAGGAACGCGTCACCCGCAGCGATCTCGTCCTCGAGCAGCTCGAGCAGCTGGACCCGGCCGAGCTTCCGTTTCAGGAGCGCGAGCGCCCGGCGGGCGGAGAACAGCTCGAACCCGTCGATGGTCGAGTCGGTGTCCTCGCCGGCCAGGCGGACGGTCGCGCCGGTCACCGTGCGGCCCGGACGGGGAGCTGGAGGTACGAGGCCTGGTCGCCGCCGGTGTGCACGACGTGCCGCCCGGTGTTCGCGCCGACGTACTCGCGGATCGCCGGCATGAGCGTGCCGAGCAGGTTGCGGGAGCTCACGATGAACCGCAGCTGCTCGCCCGCGTAGAAGCGCAGTCCGACCGGGAACAGGTCGATCTCGATCTCGGCGACCTGCCCGGCAGCGAGCTTCTCGACGCGGTCGAACGAGTGCGCGGGGACGTCGTCGGTCGACAGGGCCTCGTCGAGGTGCCGGGCGGACACGCGGAGGCGTCCGTCGGAGCCCTTGTAGCGCAGGATCGTTGCGCCGTGGTCGGTGAGGTCGTGCGCCATCGCCGACTGGTTCGGCACGGTGAACGCCTGCAGCGGCGTTCCCCAGCGGTCGAGCTTCTGGACGAGGACGAACAGGTCCATGTCGTCGGCGCCCCGGGCCTCGACGAACAGGTGCGCCTTCGGGTACCCGACCAGGACGGTCTCCTCGTCGAAGCGGGTCAGGAACGAGACGGCGTCCGGGTTCGCGTCGACGGCGTAGGACGCTTCTGCAGGTGCCTCGGGCGCGGCCGTGGTCAGCGTTCGCGTCCGGGCGTCGAGGAAGTACTTCGTCGAAGCGGCGTCCTGCGGCGGGAACGACTCAGCCGGCACGGCGACCTCGTCTCCGCCCTGCAGGTCGAGGACCGAGTACCGGACGGTCGGAGTGGTCTCCCACCCGTTGTCGGCGCCCTTGAGGAAGTGGTCGAAGAACCGGCGGAGGTCCTCGACGTTCGCCGGGTCGTAGTAGTCCGGCCACTCCTGGGTGTTGTGGATCCGGAGCCACTTCTCGTCGCTGGCGATCCGACGCCAGGCGCGGAAGGTCCCGGCGGTGTGCAGGGTGTTCGAGTAGCTCGCGACGACGTACGCCGGCACCTCGATCTGCGAGAAGTCAGGGATCTTCTGCTCCCACAGGTCGGTCATCAGCGGGTGGGCGTCGACCTCGGCGAGGATGTCCTCCTTCTGGCCCTTCCCGAAGAAGCTGCCGTCCTGCAGCTGCTGCGCGAACCCGGTGTCGGGCATGCCGCCGCGCTTCACGAGGTCGCGGTAGACGTCGCTGACGCCCTCCCACGGGTTGATCGCGACGAGGTGCGGGGGCTGCTCGGCGGCGGTGAACCACTGCGACACGGCGAGGTAGCTCGTGCCGCTCATGCCGACCTTGCCGTCGCACCACTCTTGCTCGGCCAGCCACTCGATGACGTCGTACGCGTCGCGGCCCTCCTGCCGGTCCCAGAGCACGCTGTCGCCCTCGGAGTCGACCACGCCGCGGATGTCGACGTTGCAGATCGCGTAGCCGTGCTCGACCCAGTACGCCGGGTCCGGTGCCTCGAACTTCTCGAGTCCGGACACCGTGCTGTTCGGCAGCCCGACGAGCCCGAACACCCCCATCACGCTGAGCGACGTGCCCTGCGCCTTGCCGTACGGGCTCCATGCCACGATCACCGGCACCGGCTCGGTACCGACCGGGCGGAACACGTCGACGTGGATGGTCGTGCCGTCGCGCAGCTGCATCGCGACGTCCTTGTCGAACACCGTGTCGACGGGCAGCGGCTTGAACTGCGGCGCGATCCGGAACCCGGCCTCGAGGGTTCGGGTGCCGGGCTCGAAGGGGGTGAGCACACCCGTGCGCGGCGCGGGCAGCGGGGTGGAGGGGACGGTCATCCTCTGGTCGGTCATCGTGTTCTCCTTCGTGCGGGAGTCCTCCGTGGGCTCGTCGTCGAGGCGAGCGTACGTCCGATCCGGCAAGAACTCAACGCGTGTTGAGAAACCCGTCGGCGGAGTAGATTGCGGGCATGGACGGAACGACGGAAGCAGCGACGACCTCCCGCGTGGGTCGCCGTCCCGGGGCGGCCAGCACCCGCACGACGGTCCTCGCGGCGGCGAGTGCGCGGTTCGCCAGCGACGGTTTCGCCGGCACGACGATCCGGGCCGTGGCGGCGGACGCCGGCGTCGACCCTTCGCAGGTGATGCAGTTCTTCGGGTCGAAGGCCGACCTGTTCGCAGCGGTGATGGCCGTGTCCCCGTCCGCGCTCCGGCGCTTCGACACGGCCTTCGAGGGTCCGGACGAGCATCTCGGCGAGCGTGTCGTCCGGGCGTTCCTACAGGCCTGGGAAGGCGCCCCGGAGGAGTCGGAACCGCTGATGGCGATGCTCCGAGGTGCGATGGTCAACGAGGACGCGACGGCGCAGCTGCGGGACTTCATCCAGGCCCGCCTCGTACACGGAGCCTCCGGCGCCGATCACGAGGACCGTGCGCTCCGGGCCGGGCTCGCCGCGGCCATGCTCGTCGGGATCATCACGAGCCGGCAGGTCTTCGGGGTCCCTGCCGTGCTCGCAGCCGACCACGACACCGTCGTCGCGATCGCCGGACCCGCGATCCAGAGCGTCCTCGCCGGAGTCAGTCGAGCAGACGCCGAGCGTTCCGGGTCGTGAGTTCCCGCCAACTCGTCGCGTCGTGCGGCGGCTCAACATCGTCGAGCGCGGCGATCTGCGCGTCCACGCCCTGCGTCGGCGTCCAGCACGAGTCGCTGCCGTAGAGCAGCCGGTCCGTCCCGGCGACCTCGGCGAGGACTGGCACGTCGAGTGGGAACGGCGTGCCTGCCGTGTCGAACCAGAGCCGCCGCATCGCGTCCTTCCAGGGCATCGTGCCGGCGGTGGCGCCGAACAACTGCTGGAACAGGGCGATCCGGTCGGAGAGGACCGGCAGGGTCGCGCCCGAGTGCGGCACGATGACGCGCAGGTCCGGGTACCGGTCGAGGACGCCGGCGAACACCAGGTCGACGATGCTCCTGGTGCTGTCGAACATGAACTCCAGCATCGGGCGAGGACGCCCGAGGGCGGTGTGCTCCCACCCGACGGGCGAGGTCGGGTGCACGAAGACGGCCGCGCCGCGGGCGTCGAGCTCGGCCCAGAGCGGCTCCAACGCGGGATCTCCCAGGTACTGAACGCGGGATCTCCCAGGTACTGGCCGTGCGCGTTGGACTCGAGGACGACGCCGACCGCACCCGGTCCCTGCAACGTGCGCCGGGCCTCCAGGACCGCACTGTCGACATCCGGCACCGGGAGGGACGCGAAGTACGAGAACCGGTCCGGGTGCGCGGCCGCGATCGCGGCGGCTTCGTCGTTGAGTGTCCGCGCGAGCTCCGCGGCTCGGTCGTCGTCCCCGAAGTGCACTCCGGGCGACGAGATGGACAGGACCGCTCGGGCGATCCCGCGGCGGTCCATGTCACCGAGCTGGCCGGCGAGCGACCAGCTCGGCCAGGCGGGCATGCCGTCCGGCTGTTCGTACCCGGCTGCTCGGGCCGCTGCGACGTAGCCCGCGGTGACGAAGTGTGCGTGGACGTCGATCAGTTCGGACATCGATGGCTCCTCGTTGCGTGTAGTGAACGATTCTGTATCGTAGACCGCATGACCACGACCATTCGCAACGTCCGCACCAGCTCCGGCGGGGTGACCACAACCGAGGCTGTCGACGTCGAGTTCGACGAACACATCACCACGGTCCGTCCCGCGGGGACCGTCGCTCCAGCCGGCGGTCCGGTCGTCGACGGAACGGGGCAGTTCCTCGTCCCGGGCCTGATCGACACGCACGTCCACCTGGGCTCCCCGGCGGCGCTGTCGTCCGCAGTCCGAGCCGGCGTCACGACGATGGTCGACCTCGGGACACACCCGGACTCCCTCGTCGACGAGCAGCGAGGAGCACCGGGGGCACCGGGGCTCCTCAGCGCGGGCTCGGCCGCCTCGGCGCCGGGCAGCACCCAGATCGCTCGGATGGGCTTCCCGGACGCGAGCGGCGTGAGCAGCGCAGCCGATGCCGAGCGGTACCTGGACTGGCGGGCCGCGAGGGGTCGGACCTGGTGAAGATCATCATCGAGGACCCCGACGCCACCGACGTCCCCGCGCTCGACGTCGCAACGATCACGGCCCTGGTCGACGGTGCACGCCGCCGGGGGCTCCGGACCGTGGCCCACGTCGTGACCGCCGCGTCGTTCGTCCGCGGGCTCGACACCGGGGTCGACATCCTCACGCACGCACCGCTCGACCGGCCGCTGCCGGGCGAGACCGTCCGTCGGATGGTCGACCAGGGCACCATCGCGTCACCGACCCTCGTCATGATGCGCGCGATGGCCCGCGCGCGGCTCGGGGACCGTGCCGACGCCGCATTCGAGAACGCCGTCGAGAGTGTGCGCCGGATGCACACCGCCGGTGTGCCAGTCGTCGCCGGCACGGACGCGAACGAGACCCCGTTCGCGCCGGTTCGCCACGGCGAGGCCCTCCACGAGGAGATGCTCCTCTTGCGGGACACCGGGATGACGAACGGCGCGGTACTGACCGCTGCCACGGACGGGGCAGCGGCGGCATTCGGTCTGCACGACCGCGGGCGTGTGGAAGTGGGGCTGCGTGCGGACCTCCTGCTCACGACCGGCGATCCCCTCGTCGACCCAGCCGTCCTCGCTCAGCCGGGCGCTGTGTGGGTCGGTGGGACACTCATCTCGTGAACGCTCCCGTCCGGCGGCGCGGTGCTGACCTCGAGCACGCGATCTTCGCCGCCACACTCGAACAGCTGGCTGACCACGGCATGGCGGGCCTCACCTTCGAGAACGTCGCCGCGGCAGCCGGTGCGGGCAAGGCCTCGCTCTACCGGCGCTGGACCGATCCGGAGCAGCTCGTCCTCGCTGCCCTCGCCTGGACCGAAGACACCGCGGAGCGGAGCGATCACCCCGGGGGGACCCGACTCCAGCCGGTCGGTGACCTCCGCGACGAACTCATCGCGTTCCTGTCCGATCTCGCGGACGGGCTCACCACCCCCGTCGGACGGGTCCTCGCACCACTTCTCCTGGAGCGAGAGCGACGACCCGAGATGTGGCAGCGCATCGTCGCACTGCTCATCGAGCCGCGCCAACGCCTCGTGACCGAAGCATTCGGACGCGCCGCGGCCCGTGGCGAGATCCCCTCGAGCGCTGTCAGCCCATCACGCGTCAGCGCTGGCGCCGCACTCGTGCTCGCCCGTCACCTCACCACTGGCCCGCTGTCCCGCGACGACATCGTCGAGGTCGTCGATGACGTCGTACTTCCCGCCCTGTCGCGGTGATCGTCGCGAAGTTGCGCTGACCGACTCGTAGGGGTGTGGCGGAATCCGGGGGTGGGATCAGCGCACAGCCGGCGGCGGCCCCGTCGTGTCCCCCACCCGCAACTCCGAGATGAACGACGCCGGCTGCGGCTCCGCCCCCTCGAGCATCGCCAGCGCAGCACGAGCGGCAGCCTGGCCCTTCTGCACGAACGGCTGCACGAGCGTGGTCAGGTGCCGGATCGGCGTGCGGTGCAACAGGCTGTCGTCCACCGTGATGCCGTCGAACCCGACGACGCTGACGTCCTCGGGCACCCGCAGCCCGGCGTCGAGGGCAGCCGAGATCACCCCGACGGCGATCAGGTCGCTCTGGGCGATGACGGCGGTGGGGCGAGGGCCATCGGCAGCGAACAGCTCCACGCCGGCCAGGCGTCCTTCTTCCACCGAGCTCCCCGCCGTCTCGACCGCCACGGCGGAGGGGTAGACCTCGCGCACGCCCCGCAGTCGCTCCAGCGTCGTGAACGCGATGCCCGACGCGAACCGGTCGTCGTCGACCGGCCCCCGCCGACGAGCAGCGTCGAGCGGCAGCGTCACCACCGTGACGTCGGCGTGCCCGAGGTCCTGCAGGTACGCAGCAGCACGGCGCGAGGCATCCCGGTTGTCGAGCTGAACAGGGACGGCACCCTCGATCTCGTCCGCCTCGATCGCGACGACGGGGATCTGCCGGCGCCGCAGCACCGCCACGGCCGGGTCGATCCGGACGTTGCACCCGACGAGCACGACGGCGTCCATCGGGGCATCGACGAGGGGGCCGGCTCCCTGTTCGTCATCGAGCGGACTCCGGACCAGCAAGAGCGAAGCGCCCGCAGCCCCGGCGACCTCGGCGATGCCGTCGAGCGTCAGGACGTTGACGGGGTCACGGAAGGCATCGCTCAGACGCTCGTCCATGACGACACCGATGACGCCCGAACGCCCTCGGCGGAGCGAACGCGCACGGGGGTCGGGGCCGCCGTAGCCGAGCTCTGCGGCGGCGGCGAGGACTCGGGCCTTGGCGTCCTCGGACACCGGGCCGCTGCCGCTGAACGCGAGCGAGGCCGTCGACGGCGCGACACCGGCGGCGCGGGCGACCGCGGCCAGCGTCGGGCGCGACGGACGGGTGCCGCCGCCGCGGGCAGGCGACGCGCCGAGTGCTGTTGCCGGTTCGTCCATCGCCGGTTAGCGTAGCGGGAACAAGCGGTCGAATCGATTCGATAGCGGCCGACCCCGAACAAAACGCGCAGCGCGACCCGCACCACGACCACCAGCAACGAAGCACGATGGGACCACCATGACGACGCCGTCCACCCGCACCGTTCCGACCACCAGGGCCTGGATCATCGCGGTGTTCGTGGTGTTCACCCTGTCCGGGCTCGACATCGCGACGTGGCTCGGCCGGATCCCGAGCGTCCGCGACTCCCTCGGCGCGAGCACGTTCGAGATGGGTCTGCTCGTCCTGGGCATGGCCGTCGGTTCGATCGGTGGCCTGACCTTCGCCGGCCACATCGTCGCCAAGCTCGGCGCACGCCGCGGGATCCAGATCGCCGCCGCCTGTCTGGCACTCGGCATGGTCTTCGCCGGCATCGCGGTCACGCTCGGGTGGGGCTTCGCCGCCATCTGGATCGCCCTGATCGCCTTCGGGTTCGGCAACGGCCTGTGCGACGTGTCGATGAACGTGTCCGGTGCCGCAGCCGAGAAGGCCGGCGGGCGCACGATCATGCCGCTGTTCCACGCAGCGTTCTCCCTCGGAACGCTGGCGGGCGCCGGGCTCGGAGCGCTGGCCGAGCGGCTCGAGATCCCGGTGTCCGTGCACTTCATCGTGCTGGTCGTCATCACGAGCGCCGTGATGCTCGTCGCCGTCACGAAGTTCCAGGACGAGCACCGCTTCGCCGAGCAGGTCTCCACCGACACCAGCCCGGTCGCCACGCCGCTCACCCGCATGCAGGTCTGGGCGCAGCCGTCCACGATCCTCATCGGTGTGATCGTGCTCGGCATGGCCCTGGCCGAAGGCTCCGCGAACGACTGGCTGCCGCTCGCGATGATCGACGGCCACGGGCTCGACAACGCCGCCGGTGCCGGCGTGCTCACCGTGTTCCTCGCGGCGATGACCGTCGGTCGCGTCGCCGGCAGCCCCCTCATCGACAAGTTCGGGCGCGTCCCGATCCTGCGCATCAGCGCCGCCGTCGCGGTGGTCGGCCTCGGCATGCTCATCTTCATCGACAACGTGCCGCTCGCGATCGTGGGCGTCGTGCTCTGGGGCCTCGGTGCCAGCCTCGGCTTCCCGATGGGCATGTCGGCCGCTGCCGACGACCCCCGCACGGCCGCCGCCAAGGTCAGCGCCGTCGCGACCATCGGGTACGTGGCGTTCCTGGCCGGTCCTCCGCTCATCGGGTTCCTCGGCGAGCACGTCGGACTGCTCGGTGCGCTCCTGGTCGTCTTCGTGTTCATCATCGCGGCGGGACTCGCGTCGGGTGCCGCCCGTGAGACCGGCGCCGCCGCCAGGCCGACCCGCGGGGGCGGCGACGGACACGGCGGGGGCGAGCCGCGCCTCCCGGCCGACAGCGCCGACAACGTCGACAACGCGACGAGCGCGCCGTCCGGGTCGGGACGCGACGCCCGTTAGGCTTCCCGGGTGCGTCTCGTCATCGCCCGGTGCTCCGTCGACTACGCGGGCCGGCTCTCAGCCCACCTGCCGCTCGCGACCCGTCTGCTCATGCTCAAGGCGGACGGCTCACTGCTCGTGCACTCCGACGGTGGCAGCTACAAGCCGCTGAACTGGATGAGCCCGCCGTGCTCGATCGAGATGAGCGAGCCGGACGAGGAGCAGACCGTCGGTGGCATCACCGAGGTCTGGACGGTGACGCAGAAGAAGACCCAGGACCGCCTGATCGTGTCCATCCACGAGGTCATCGCGGACCAGACCCACGACCTCGGCGTCGACCCGGGCCTGGTGAAAGACGGGGTCGAGGCGCACCTGCAGCAGCTCCTCGCGGAGCAGATCGAACTGCTCGGCGACGGCCACACGCTGGTCCGCCGCGAGTACATGACCGCCATCGGGCCCGTCGACATCCTGGCGCGCGACGACGCCGGCGCGAGCGTCGCGGTCGAGATGAAGCGCAACGCCAACATCGACGCGGTCGAGCAGCTCACGCGCTACCTCGAGCTCATGAACCGCGATCCGCACCTGCGGCCGGTGCAGGGCGTGCTGGCGGCGCAGACGGTGGCGCCGCAGGCGCGCACCCTCGCCGAGGACCGCGGCATCCGCGTCCTCGTGCTCGACTACGACGCGATGCGCGGCATCGAGGGCGGGCACACCCGCCTGTTCTGAGTGCGGAGCGGCGCGTGCGTGTTGGTGCGGCGTCGCGTTGGTGGGTTGGTGCGTTGCCCGCCGGAACCAGGTTCCGGACACGGAACCGCGGAATCGCGTGGTGCTGTGTCCGGAACCTGGTTCCGCCCGACGGCCCGACCGGGAGGCCCGGCGCACGTCCGCCCCGTCGCGCGCGGCACCAGGGTGGTCCCGTCGACCGCCGCCGGTAGGGTGGGCAGGACATGACCAGCCCGTTCTCCGCCATCCTGTTCGACCTCGACGGCACCATCAGCGACTCCGCGCCGGGCATCCTCGAGAGCCTGACGCACACCTTCCGCACCGTGGGCGTCCCGGTGCCCGACCACGACACCCTGATGTCGTTCGTCGGCCCGCCGATCATGGACACGTTCCGGGTCGCGATGGGCATGGACGAGGCGCAGGCGGAGCACACCCTCGCCGTGTACCGCGAGCACTACTTCTCGCACGGCGCCCTCGACTCGACGATGTTCCCCGGCATCGACGTCGTGCTCCGGACGCTGCACGACGCGGGGCTGCCGATCTCGACCGCGACGAGCAAGCCCGAGACGCCGGCGACGTACATCCTCGAGCACTACGGGCTCACCGGGGACATCGACATCATCACGGGTGCCAGCGACGACGAGGTCCGGTCGAGCAAGGCCGACGTCGTCGAGGAAGCGCTGCGCCGCCTCGACGCCCGCGGGTTCGACGTCAGCCGCCCGGTGCTCATCGGCGACCGGGTGCACGACGTCGAGGGCGCCACGGTGCACGGCGTCCCGGTGGTCTTCGCCGAGTGGGGGTACGGCTCCCCCGCCGAGGCCGAGGGCACCATCGCCACGGCCGCCACCCCGCTGGACCTGCTCCCGATCCTGCTGCCGTGACGGACGGGACCGATGCGACCGGCGGGACCGACGCGACCGACACGACCGGCGGGACCGACGCGACGAGCGGGCGCGGCCGGACCGACGCGACGCGGCAGGGGCTGCGTGCCGCCGCGTGGGTACTGCCCGCCGCCATCGTCCTCATCGCACTGAACTTCCGCGGGCCGATCGTCGCGACGGCCCCGGTCATCGGCGACGTCCGGCTCGACCTCGGCCTGACGTCCACGATCGCCGGGCTGCTGACGACGATCCCCGTGCTCTGCTTCGCCCTGGCGACGCCGTTCGCCAGCTGGGTCATCGCGAAGGCCGACCCCGAGCGTGCGGTGTCCCTGTCGCTCGTCATCGTGCTCGCCGGCACAGTGGTGCGTTCGATGCCGTCGTCCGCCGCACTGCTCATCGGCACCGCGGTGATCGGCATCGGCATCACGATCGGCAACGTGGTGATCCCCGTCGTCATCCGGCGGGACACCTCGCCGGAGCGTGTCGGCCTGGTCACCGGCGTCTACACGTCGGCGCTCAACGTCGGGTCGATGATCACCTCACTCGCGACCGCTCCCCTGGCGGCGCTGTGGGGTTGGCCCGTCGCGATCGCCGTGTGGGCGGTCTTCGCGGTCATCGCCGGGTTCGCCTGGACGTACGCGGTGGGTGCCCGGGCCGCGTGGCGCCGCCCGGTGCGCTCCGACGACGACGAGCCCCTGCCGATCACCGGTCCGATCGACCAGGTGCTCGACACCGGGGCGATCCGGACGATCCGCGCCGACCGGGCCGCGGCGGCCGCTGCTGCCACCGCCGCCGAGCCGGTCCGTCCCGCACGACGACTCATCACGTGGGGGCTCACGCTGGCCTTCGGTGGCCAGGCGTTCTCGTACTACGCCCTGACCGCCTGGATCCCGACCCTGCTGCACGACGAGATCGGGTTCTCGAAGGCGTCGTCCGGGGCGAGCTCGTCGGTGTTCCAGATCCTGGCCGTGGTCGGTGCGCTCGGGGTCCCGCTGCTCGCGGCGAAGTGGCGGCCGCGGGCGATCATCGCGCTCGTCGCGTTCCTGTGGCTGGCGATGCCCCTCGGGCTGCTCTTCGCCCCGCAGCTCTGGTTGCTGTGGTCGGTGCTCGGCGGCGCGGCCCAGGGCGGCGGCATCACCGTGATCTTCATCGTGATCGTGCGGATCGTGTCGAGCGACGCCGATGCCCGTCGGATGTCCGCGTTCGTGCAGGGCGGCGGGTACCTGATCGGCTCGGCCGGGCCGCTCGTCGCCGGGGCGCTGCACGGTGCGACCGGGGACTGGACGGCACCGCTGCTCGTCGTGCTCGTGTCGGTGCTGACGCTCGGGGTCGTCGGCACGCTCGCCGCGCGCCGCGTGTCCTGAGCGGCGCCGCGCCCGCTGCACTGCGCTGCGGTGGCGCTTCGTGAGCAGAAATGGTCGGGTCGCCGCACCTGACCCGACCATTTCTGCTCACGAAGTCCCGCCCGCGCCCCGCCCGCGCCCACTACCGCGCGGCGAGCACCTCGCGCAGCGACATCGGGCGCCGGCCGGTGATCCGCTCGACGTCGCCGGACACGTGCGCGAGAGCCCCCTCGGCGATCGCCGTGTAGGTACTCACCCACGCATCGGCCTGCCACGGCTCGGGGTTCCACTGCGCACGAGACGCGTACGCCTCGTCCAACGTCTCCGGGTGGTACGTCACCGTGCGGCCACGCGCCTCGGTCACCACCGCGGCGGCTTCGGCGAGCGTGAACGCCGCCGGCCCGGTCAGCTCGTACGTGCGGTCCACGTGCGCACCCGGGTCCCGCAGCACGGTGGTCGCGACCCGTGCGACGTCCGCACGGGCGACCGCCGCCATGGCGCCGTCGCCTGCCGGCCCGCGGATCACGCCGTCCTCGCCGACCAGGTCCTCGACGAAGTCCAGGTAGAAGCTGTCCCGCAGGAACGTGTACGCCGTGTCGGTCGCGCGGATCGCCTGCTCGGTCGCCCAGTGGTCGCGCCCGAGGGTGAAGGTCGCGTCCTCGGCCGCGCCGAGGAACGACGTGTAGACGACGTGCCGCACACCGGCTTCGGCAGCTGCTGCGACGAAGGTGCGGTGCTGGTCGAGCCGGTCCTCGGCCTCGGCCGCCGACACCATCAGGAGCACGTCGACCCCCTCGAGCGCCGCCCGGCTGGCGTCGGCGTCGGCGAACGTCGCGACCGCGACCTCGGCGCCGGGCAGCTCCGGCGCGCGCGCTGCGTCGCGCACGATCATCCGGAACGGCACGCCGTCCGCGGCGAGCGCGCGTGCGACGGCGCCCCCGATGTTGCCGGTCGCTCCGGTGATGGCGATGGTCATGGTCGCTCCTTCGATCGGTGTCGCGTCGTTCTGATGGTCACGTCCGCACCGTCCTGGAGGCACGGATCACCGTGGGCGCGACCCTCGCCGCGTTCACGCCGTCGACCTCCACCGCCCAGGCGCGCGCGGCGTCGTGGTCGCGTCCGTGACGCATGTGCCGACCGACCAGGCGGTTGACGCGAACGCCGTCGTCGACGGTGCAGAACCAGGTCTCGGTGAACAGGTCGCCGAGCGCTGCCCACGGTTCGGCATCGTCGAGCAGGTAGTTCCCCTCGGAGACCACGAGCCGGGCGGTCGGCGGGACGGCGATGCTGCCGGCGACGGGCTCGTCGATGCGGCGGTCGAAGTCCGGCGCCCACACGGTGGTGTCGGCAGCGACGAGTCGTCGGACCAGGGCGACGTAGCCGTCGGCGTCGAACGTGTCGACGGCCCCCTTGCGGTCGTGCCGGCCGAGGGCGTCGAGCGCCGCGTTCGACAGGTGGAAGCCGTCCATCGGCACCTGCACCGCCGTGCCGGCCCCGAGTCGCTCGTCGACGGCGGCGACCACGCGGCGGGCCAGGGTCGACTTGCCGGCACCGGGAGCACCCGCGATGCCGAGCACTGCCCGGGGCCCCGCCGAGGCCAGCTCGACCGCACGCTCGACGGCGTCGTCGACGCTGCTGTCCGGGTGGCTCACGGCCCCATCCTGGCAGAGCGCGCCGACACCGGACCGGGGTGGTTCACTGGCGGCATGGTCGATGCGACGAAGGCGTTCAGCGGGTTCTCGGTACGGGACGTCCCGGAGGCGAAGGAGTTCTACCAGGACGTCCTTGGGGTCGAGGTCTCCGAGGACCACGGCATGCTCTTCCTGCAGCTCGGCGACGGCCACGGTGTCCTCGTCTACCCGAAGGGCCCTGCGCACGAACCCGCGGCCTTCACGGTGCTGAACTTCCCCGTGCCGGACGTCGACGCCGCGGTGGACGAGCTCACCGCGAAGGGCATCACGTTCCTGCAGTACGAGGGGATGACCGACGAGAAGGGCGTGAACCGCAAGGGCGGGCCGCTCATCGCCTGGTTCACCGACCCGTCGGGCAACGTCCTGAGCGTCGTCGCCGAGTGAACATGTTGTATTCAGAAAGCTCGCGCCGGCCCCACTGACCGCCCTACCGTCGTCCCACACCGACGAGAGGACGGCCATGACCGCTGTAGTGGGACGACACTGGACCCGCGAGGAACTCCTCATCGAACGCGCGCGGGTCCGGGCGCAGTGGGACCTCGATGAACGAGAGTTCGCGCCGACCGAGCAGTGGCGCGATCTCTTCACCGACGAGTACCTGCCTCAGGACTGGCTCGACAGCATCTCATTCCTGCTGGGCGAGCGATGACCGAGTCAGCCACGCCGGTACCCACTGACGTCCTGGCACAGTTCGCGACGCTGGCCGCCGGATGAGGGGTCAGCGGGTGAGCGCACCCGCCCACGCCAGTGCGACGGGTACGAGCAGCCCGTGCCGGTGGTGCGGGAGCTCGGCGATGGGCAGCCAGCGCGACTCGTCGGTCGACCCGTCGATCTCGTCGCGCAGCGTGCCGCCGACGACCGTCGCGCGGAACACGACCTGCACGGCCTTCATCGGGCGACCGTTGGCGTGGATCCGGCGCTCCGCGGGGACGACGTGGTGGCGGACGCCGAGCAGCGCGCCGACCTCGGACTCGTACCCGGTCTCCTCGCGGACCTCGCGCACGACAGCCTGCTCGACGGTCTCGTCGAACTCGACGCCACCGCCCGGCAACGTCCACGTGCCGGCTTCGGGGAAGCGCAGCTTCGCCAGGAGCACCCGGTCACCGTCCGTGATCACGCCGTACGCGGCGAGCCGGGTGTCGTAGTCGGTGTACTCCATGGGCCGACCATGCCAGGTGGGCGAGCCGACGCACGCAAGCCGCGCCGTGCCTCCCGTCCGTGCTCCCGCTCGGAGCCCTCAGGCGTCGACGCGCGCTGCTGCCCAGCCGACCCGCATCCGGGCGACGGCGCGGTCGAAGCCGCTCAGCGGCTCGGCGTCGTCGCGGACCATCGCCTGCAGCTGCAGCCCCTCGAACAGTGCCATGAGCTGCTCGGCGGCGTGCCGGGGCGAGGCGCCCCGTGGCTCGCGGGCAGCGACGACGTCACGGACCAGGGCGAGGGTGAGGTCCTCGAACGCCCGGGTGTACTGGGTGCGGAACCACCCGGCTGCGGGGTGGCCGGGGTTCGACGCGGCGCTGAGCACGGCGATCCGGAGCCGGACGAGGGCCGGGTCCGTGATGCCGGCCTCGAGCCGGGCACGCAGGTACGCGACGGCACCGTCCCGTTCGGCGACGGGCCACAGCGCGAGTCGGCTGCCGTTGTTCCACCGGTCGATGACGGCGACGACGAGGAGTTCCCACATCGGGAACGCTCTGCTGACCTCGGCGACCGGCACCTCGGCGTGCTCGGCGACCTCGTCCGGTCCGACCCGGTGGAAGTCCGTCGCGCGGTACGCCGCGATCGCACCGGACACGATGCGTGCACGGAGATCGGCGTCGGGCGTGGGCATGCTGACGATTGTCCGGTCCCGGGGGCGACCACGCGACCGCCAGTTCAGGGGGCGCGAAGACGGCCAGTGCCGATCGAAGGTCAGTGCCAGTCGAACGTCAGTGCCGGTCGAAGGTCAGTGCCGATCGAAGGTCCGTGCCGATCGAACGTCAGGGCCGGTCGAAGGTCAGCGTCTCGTCGTCCGGGGCGGTGACGGCGCCGGTCCGGGCGAACTCGGCCCAGATCGCACGGAAGGCCCGGCCGCGCCGCTCGACCTCGGGCCAGTCGCGCTCGGGGACGAAGCGGGTGCCGGCCCAGGCCTCGCGGCCGCCGAGCAACAGCGGCAGGTCGCTCATGTGGACGGCGCCGGTCGGCGCGGTCGTCACGCCACGGAGGAGCCGGTAGGACGTCGCTCGCCCGCCGGCTCGGCGGTGCCGCGCGGTGAAGCGTCGGACGTCGCGGCCGTAGATGACGTCGGAGAGCGGACGGACCACCCACCAGCGGAGCGCCGGGCGCAGGATCCGTGACCGAGCGACCCGCGACAGACCGCGGACCAACGGCACGTACATGCCGGTCTCGTCCGTCGCGGAACCGATCAGGACGTCGACGTCGGGAGCGACTCGGCTCCAGGCGTCGTCGAGGTCGCGTTCGACGGGCAACGGGGCGAACCCGTACTGGGTGCCGAACGGCATCCCGCCCGCGAGTCCGTACGGCGCGGCCGCCCGGGTGCCGAGGGCCTGCCGTTCGAGCAGGTCGTCGAGCGGGGTGTCGGCGTGCACGGCACCGACCGCCCGGATCATCGCGCGGTTCATCCGGGAACGACCGCGCGAGAGCCCGAGCGGTGCGCTCTGGATGATCGCCCGGCGGAACAGCCCGGCCGCGCCGTCACTGATCATCAGGTGGGCTGCTGCGTCGCCGCCGGCCGACTGCCCGAACACCGTGACGAGGTCGGGGTCGCCACCGAACGCGGCGATGTTCGCCTGCACCCAGCGGAGCGACTCGAGCAGGTCGAGCAGCCCGAGGTTCGCCGGGATCGACGCCCCGTCGCCCAGGAACCCGAGGACTCCGAGCCGGAAGGTCACCGACACCACGATCACGCGCTGCTCGGTCACGAGGCCGCGGGCGTCGTAGATCGGCAGGTCGCCGCCGCCGATGACGTACGAGCCACCGTGGATCCAGACCATCACGGGCAGGCGCTCGTCGGGCGTCACGTCGGCGGGCAGCGTGATCGACAGGCGCTGGCAGTGCTCGTCGACGGTGATGTCCTCGACCTCGCCGAGCAGCTGGTCGACGAACTGCGCGTGCGGCTGCGGCGCCACGGGGGACGGCGTCGACGCGTGCAGTTCGCTCGCGAAGGGCGGCATCGGCTCCGGCGGCGCGAACCGGTCGGCCCGCGCGTAGGGGATCCCGAGCACGCGGACGACGTCGCCGTCCACCGTCCCGACGATGCGGCCGACCGGGGTGTCGAACGGGGCAGGCGTCGCGTCGAGCATGGGCTCCACGCTACCGAGGGTCGCTGACCCGCTCGTGGGTCGGTTCGGCGACCGGACGCAGCGACCCGGATGCGGCGAAGGCGGCCACGAAGAGCACGGCGATCAACCAGAGCGCGCTGAGCGCGCCGACCTGCTCGGCGATCGCGCCGATGACGGGCGGGCCGGCGAAGTTCGCGAAGTACCCGATCGACGCGACGACGCTGACCCGGGCAGCCGGGTTCGGGCCGCTCTGCGCCGCTGCCGACATGCCGAGCGGGAACCCCATCGAGACGCCGACCGCCCAGAGGACCACGCCGATGAGCGTGAGCCACCAGGTCGTGCCGACGATGAACAGGACGGCGCCGAGGATGCCGAGCGCGGTCGTCCAGCGGACCGTCCGGACCCGTCCGAGCCGATCGACGACGGGGCCGGCGAAGACGCGCGTCGCGGCCTCGGAGACCGCGAAAACGGTGAAGAAGAGTGCGCCGACCGTCGCCGTCTGGCCGTGTCCGTCGGTGGCCGCCAGGGCGAGCCAGTTGTTCGCCGACCCCTCGCCGAGTTCGACGCCGAGCATCACGACGCCGATCAGCAGCAGTCGGACGTCCGCCCAGCCGCGCGCCCACTGCCGCAGGCGCTGCCGCGGGGTGAGCGTCGTGTCGTGTTCCTCGGCGCGCGTGCCGTCCGGGATCGCACGCATGGCGATCACGCCGACCACCAGGATGACGACGGCCTCACCGATCAACTGGGCCGAGGGGGTGATGCCCAGCCATGCGCAGAGGGCGGCGATCCCGGCGCCGAGAGCCGCGCCTCCCGACCAGGCGGCGTGCATCAACGGGAGCAGCGTGCGACCGGCGAGCGCCTCGATCGCCGTGCCCTCGACGTTCGCCATGACGTCGAGCGCGCCGATCCCGGCACCGGCCACGACGAACCCGACGCTCGCCAGCGGCACGGAGTGCAGCGCAGCGGCGATGCCGATGAGTGCCAGTGCGGCGGGGACCAGGACGGCGACCGCCGTCAGGGCGCGTCGGCCGCCCAGGCGCCGGAGCAGCGGGGCGGCACTGAGCAGCCCGCCGATCGAGCCGATCGTGACACCGCCGAGCATGAGACCGATGGTGCCGATGTCGACACCGAGCTCGACGCGGAGCTCCGGGAGCCGGGGACCCCAGCCGGCCAGGCTGATCCCGCCGATGGCGAACGCGACGATGATCGCGTTCCGCCACCCGGCGAGCTGGCTGCGGTCCACGTCGACCCCGGAGGTGTGCATCCGGCTATCGAACCCGCTTGATGGGGATCACCACAAGGGCACCGATGATGGCGATCGCACCGGCGGCCCAGCACATGAGCGTGTAGTTGTCGGCGGCGTCGCCCGACCCGATCTTCAGGAAGAACAGTGCGACGGCCGGAGCGAGCGACTGCGGCAGCGCGTTGGCGATGTTGATGACCCCGAGGTCCTTGCCGGGGCGGTCGGCGTTCGGCAGCACGTCGACGACGAGCGCCGTGTCGATGGCCGAGTAGATGCCGTACGCGAAGCCCATGATGACCTCGGCCACGTAGAAGCCGTTCACGGTGTCGGCGTGCGCGAGCACGACCAGGCCGACGGCGAACATCGCCGTCGAGCCACCGACGAAGACCTTGCGCCGGCCGATCTTGTCGGACGCCCAGCCGGACAGCGCCGCGCTGATCAGGAGCGCGATCGTGTAGAGCAGCACACCGAAGGCGACGGCCGCGGTGGCCTCCTTCGCGTCCTCGATGCCGAGGTGCTTCTCCATGTAGAGCAGGCGGTAGGTCGTGAACATGAAGGTGGCGAAGATGATCAGGAAGCGCGACCACCAGGCGAACGCGAAGTCCGGGTTCTTGATCGGGTTCGTCCAGAACGAGGCGATGAGGTTCAGGAACGTGAACTTCTTCAGCTTGTACGTCGGCAGGTCGTCACGGGCGACCACGGCGTACACCGCGACGAGGATGATCGCCAGGATGCCGGGTGCGATGAACAGCACGGGCAGGTTCGCGACGAAGAACACCGACAGGTAGGTGCCGGCGAGCACGGCGATGTTCTGCGCGAGGGCGATGATGCTCGACGAGCGGCCGCGCTGCAGCTGGGGGACGTTGTCGGCGAAGCTCGCGAGCAGGGTGGCCAGCGTCGCGTTGGCGGCGAGCTGGGCGAGGAGCCAGGCCAGCGTCAGGTTCAGGACGTCGGGCGAGTAGGCGATCCAGGCGAGGGCGATCGCGAAGACGACGACACCGCTCAGCAGCCAGGGCCGACGACGACCCCAACGGGTGCGGGTGCGGTCGGACAGCGCGCCGGCGAGGGGGTTCATGATGAGCGCACCGAACGCGCCGATCGGCAGCACCGAGCCGATGACGTTCGCCGCGTCGTCGCCGACCAGGGCCTGCGCCTTGAGCTGCATGCTGACGTAGACCGGTGCCATGAGTGCGACGAAGAGGCCGAACTGCCCGAGGAACAGGGCGATCTGGTAGCCGATGCCCACCTTCACGGTGCTGATCGGCTGGGTGATGCCCTCTTCGGGGTGCAACAGTGCCGGGCTGCCGGGTTCGGGTGTGCTCATGACGCCTCCTCGAGTCGATGCTGGTGGCCAAAACCGTCCTATGCACGGTTTTGACTGGCTGAGCATACATCGACAGGTGTCGTTCATGTACCGACGTGCGACACGGGGGGACGCAAAAACTACACACCGGGTGGTTTTTGGGGTAGCGTCGTCATCGATCTCGCCGTGGAGCATCGCTCCTCGACGGACTGCGACACCCGGTGCTTCGACACCTGGGAGTCGCGACCCCCAGACAGGACCGAAGGAGCCTCTGCAATGCCCACCACTTCTGTGCAGCTGTACTCGCTGCGAGACGCCATCGCCGAAGACCTCGACAAGGCCATCGCCCGCGTCGCCGAGATCGGGTACGAGAACGTCGAGCCCTACGCGTTCGTCGAGCGTGCCACGGACCTCGAGCGTGCCTTCGCCGCGACCGGCCTCAAGGCGCCGTCCGGCCACGTCGCCGTGATCGACGCCGAGGACACCGCGCCGATCTGGGACGCCGCCGAGCGCCTCGGAATCCAGACGGTCATCGACCCGTTCATCCCGACCGACCGCTGGCAGACCGCCGACGACGTCGCGAAGATCGCCGAGCGCGTCAACGTCCTGACCGCCGAGGCAGCCTCGCGCGGCCTGCAGTTCGGCTACCACAACCACCAGTGGGAGTTCACGAACAAGGTCGACGGCCGCACGGTCTACGACCACTTCGTCGAGCAGATCAGCCCGGAGACGGTGCTCGAGCTCGACACCTTCTGGGCCACCGTCGGTGGCGCCGACGCCCCCGCCGTCCTGAAGGCACTCGGCGACCGCGTCGTTGCCATCCACGTCAAGGACGGCAAGGTCGACGGTGACATCCTCACCGCACTGCCCTCGTCGGAGAGCGCGCTCGTCGTGCCCGAGGCGCTGCAGCGTGCGTTCGAGAACCAGACCCCCGCGGGCCAGGGCGACGTGAACGTGGCGGGCATCCTCGCCGCGGCGCCGCAGGCCATCCGCGTCGTCGAGTTCGACGCCTACTCCGGCGACGTCTTCCAGGGCATCACCGAGTCCCTCGCATGGCTGAAGGACAACGACAAGTGAGCCGCATCGGAGTCGGCATCATCGGTGCGGGGAACATCTCGGACCAGTACCTGACGAACCTGACCCAGTTCGCCGACGTCGAGGTCCTGATGGTCGCCGACCTCATCCTCGAGCGCGCCGCGTCGCAGGCCGAGAAGTACGGCGTGCCCGCGTCCGGCACGGTCGAGGAGCTCCTCGCCCGCGACGACATCCAGATCGTGGTGAACATCACGATCCCCGCCGAGCACGCCAAGGTCGGGCAGCAGATCATCGCTGCCGGCAAGCACACCTGGAGCGAGAAGCCGGTCGCGACGAACGCCTCGGACGCGCAGGAGCTGCTCGCAGCTGCTGCCGCCGCCGGTGTCCGCTACGCCTGCGCTCCCGACACCGTCCTCGGTGCCGGCATCCAGACCGCCATCCGCGCCATCGCCCGCGGCGACATCGGCACGCCGCTCACCGCGACGACGATGTTCCACGTGCCCGGACCGGACCAGTGGCACCCGGACCCCGAGTTCCTGTACGCCCAGGGCGCCGGTCCGCTGTTCGACATCGGCCCGTACTACGTCACGACGCTCCTGCACGCCTTCGGCGCCGCCTCGCGCGTGCAGGCCGTGTCGTCGAAGTCCCGCGAGACGCGCGTGATCGGTTCCGGCCCCCGCGCCGGCACCGAGTTCGCCGTCGAGGTGCCCACGCACCACGCAGCGCTCATCTCGTTCGAGGGTGGCCAGTCGGCCCAGACGACCCTGTCGTTCCAGCACGCACTGCCCCGCAACGGATTCGTCGAGATCAACGGCTCCGAGGGCACCATCGTCCTGCCGGACCCGAACGTCTTCGACGGCGACAGCACGCTGTGGACGCTCGGCAAGGACGAGCCGACCACGCTGACGCACAAGGGCTCCACCTGGGGCCGTGGCACGGGTGTCGTCGAGCTGGCCCGCGCGATCGCCGAGGGCCGCCCGGAGCGCGCCTCCGGTGCCGTCGCGTCGCACGCGCTGGACGTCATGCTCGGCATCCGCGACGCCGCCGAGTCGGGTCAGTCCGTCGAGATCACCTCGTCGATCGACCCGATCCAGCCGCTCCCCGAGGACTTCGACCCCGCCGCCGCGGTCCTCGCCGAGGCCGCGAACGCGTAGTCACGTCGTGCGTCGCGCACCGCGCCGCACTTGGTGAGCAGAAATGGTCGGGTCCCGAACGGGGACCCGACCATTTCTGCTCACGAAACGCACGCGCCACGCACGGACGCACGCACCACGCGCGCACGCGCCGCGCTCACTCCGGCGGCGCGGGCACGATCTGCTCGAGCAACCGCAGCACCTTCTCGCCGTCGACGGCCTCGGGGTCGAGCAACCACTGCACCTGCAGCCCGTCGGACGCCGCGATGCTCAACGAAGCGAGGTCGACCGGGTCCAGGTCGCCGCGGATCCGTCCCGCCGCCTGGTCCGCCGCGATCAACGCGGCCAGGTCGGCCCGGAGCCGCGTGAACCGCTCCCGCATGAAGTCACGGGTCGCCGGGTGCCCCTCCTGCACGGCGTCGGCCGCGAGCGTCGTGTAGAGCTGCACCAGGCCCGGCACCGCACGGTTGCGCGAGGCACTGTCGCGCATGTCCCCGATCGCCGACTTCAACCGGTCGGGCGCCCCCTGCTCGCGCACCTCGTGCTCGCGGTAGACGGCGAGCAGCAGTTCGTCACGGCTGGGGAAGTAGTGGCGGAGCGCCGCGTGGGTGATCCCGAGGGCCTCGGCCACGGACCGCAGCGACGATGCGTCGACGCCCTGTTCCGCGACCATGCGGATCATCTCGTCGAGGATCTGGGTCCGGCGCTCGGCTCCCTTGCGGTACCCGCCGCGTCGCGGCGGGGCCGCGTCGTCGTCGGCGGGGTGCGTCATGCACCCAACTTACCGCTGGAAGGTTTTTCCGCCACCGTCTGGAGGCCCGCAGCGATCCGGTACCGCGCCTCCCGTCGACGGGTGGTCGCGTCGACCGCCTCGGTCGCGTCGGTCCGGTCGCGTCGGTCCAGCCCGCTTCAGCCCGGGCTCGTCAGTCCTGGTCGTCGACGGTGTACTCGTCGATCGCGTCGGCTCACCGTCGGCGAGCGCGTCGACGATCCTGGTCAGCGACTCCGCGAGGACGGCGTTGTCGGCGTCGGACAGGTGGTCGAGGACCCCGACCACGGCCTCGTGGAAGCGGGCGTACGAGGCATCGATCTTCTCGGCGGCCAGGTCGGTGGGTTCGAGGACCTGCGCGCGACGGTCGGTGGGGTGCGCGGTGCGGACGAGGAGTCCTTTGTCGACGAGCGAGTCGACGAGCTTCGTGACCGAGGCGTTCGACACCGTCAGCATGACGGCGAGGTCCTTCGGCCCCATGGTCCGGCCGTCCCGGTGGGCCTGCAGCATGTACCGGATCGCCAGCGACTCGTTCTTGCTCAGCCCGCTCTCGATGCGTGCGGACTCGATCTGCTGCTCTTCGGCGTGCTGGAGGCGCAGCAAGGCGTCGACGGCGGTCTTCGCGGCCTCGGATCGGGGCTCGTGGGCGTAGAGGTGGACGTGCTCTCGACGGACGACGGTCAACGGCATGTGATCATGCGCTCCTTGCTACGCGGCGGGGACGGTGAAGAAGTCGGCGTACGCCGGCTCGGCGCGACCGGCGAGGAGCGACGGGTCCTCGATGCGGCGCTCGACGTAGGCGTCGATGACGGCCGGGTCGGTCAGACCGATGCGGGTGTGGCTGCCACCGATCCGTGCCGCCCGAGGCATCCCGGAGTACGTGCTGTGCATGTCTGATCCCGCCCTTCTGCGGCCGTTCGTCCCCTGCGGACGCTCGAACTCTTTCATGACGTGAACGTTTTTCGCAACGAACGGTTCGCAAACTGTACGTTTCGCGCGCCGAACAGTTCGCGTCGCACATCAGTGCGCGGCGGCGGCCTGCGGTCGAAGACCCTCCGATACGCTGCACATCAGATGCCACTCTCGCCGGGGAGTGCATCCGGGCAAAGTTGAAGCCCACCACCGCAGCAACGGTGGTGGGCTTCGATCAGCTCTCCGAGTGGAAAGCCAGGGAAACAAGTCTTCCCGAGCTGAGCGCTCGGGAGCAAGTGTACGCGGGCACGCTCGCGTACGCATCCCTGGCTCTCCGCTCTTTCGTGTCGGCCGGCTGACACCGAGAGGAGGACTCGATGTCGAAGGACAACGAGTCCGACCGCAGGCGTCAGGTTCCGTGGTTGGGGATCGCGAGCTTGCTCGTGACCGTGGCGCGGTTCTTGTACGACCTGGGGCGGAAGGGCTAGGTGCTCGAGGCATCCCGCGGCGGTTCCATCGTCGCGGGATGCCTTCCGGAGCCGTCAGGCCATCGCTGCGGCCATCACCGCCACCGCGATCCCCATGGCGAGCGTCTCGACGACGGGGAGCGCGCGGGTCCGACGCCGGATGCCGTCCCGCACCATGTGGGCGGTGAGCAGCAGGTAGCCGACGGTCAGGCCGCCGAGGACGACCTGCCACGTCATTGCGACTGCGCCGCCGTGTCCGTGCACGCCGACACCCGCCATGCCGGACATGCCGGGGTCGTGCGCCATGCCGACGCCCAGCGCGCCCATCACCAGCAGACCGAGCGCCGCGTGCAGTCGCCCGAACCGACCGTGCGCCGACGCGACCCGGCCCGCCGGAGCCGACCCGGGCCTCCCGTCCGAACCAGACGCACCAGACGCACCAGACGCACCAGACGCACCAGACGCACTCTGCACCCGGTGCACCGCGGCGACCACCACGGCGAGCAGCGCGAGCACCACGAACCAGAGCACCCCGGGCAGCACGCGCGGCCCGAAGGCCCCGTCCACCATCGCGGCCACCATCACCACTGCCGCCACCACGTCGACCGCACGGCCGGGGCGCCACGCCCCGACCGTGCAGCAGGCCCCGGCGGACGCCGGCACGATCGCGGCGAGCCCGAGCAGGTCGGTCACGTCAGTGTCCGTGCCCGTGGTCGTGCTGGTGCTCGGCTGCGTCGTGTGCGGCCCCGACGGCGCCGGAGACGTGGTGCGAGCAGTGCGACCCGGCGGACGCCCCGATGGCCGCCGGCACGTTCAGCGCCGGGTTCCGCGGGAAGAACCCGTACGGCTTGAGCGTGAACTTGGCGTAGTCGACCGGCATGACGGGCCAGTCCTCGGGCCGCGGGAAGTGCGTCGGGCCGAAGGTGTGCCAGAGCACGATGTCCTCGCCGTCGAGCGGACGGTCCCCCTCGACGTACCGGGCGACCCCGTCGCCGCCGGGGTTCTGGTGCACGAAGTCGCCGGCGGCGAAGCGCTCCGCCGGGTCGTACTGCGTGACGTACAGGTGCTTGCGGGCGAACTCGGCACGGGCTGCGACCGAGGACGAGTCGTCGGCGAGCAGCACCGGGGCGTCCTGCGGGTACAGCACGTAGCCGGTGGGGCGGTCGAGGTGGTTGCGCTCCTCGGTGTTCGAGACGAACCACGTGCGTGCCTTGGAGGCGTCGGCGAGACGGCCGGACGACGACTCCGACGCGATCCGGGTCACCGACTTCGTGAAGGCGTTGCCGTGCTCGTTGCCCGGTCCGACCGGTACCCGCACGGCGTCGACCTCGTCCACGGCGTTCGACAGCCCGTCGACCATCATGTCGAGTCGCGCCGAGAACAGGTGCTGGTGGTAGGGGGCACCGAGGCCGGGGGCGACTTCGGAGGCGTAGGGGTAGTCGTCGCCGGACTCCGAACGGCCCGGGTACGAGCTGGTGAAGAGCACGCCGGTGAGCTTCGCCTCGCACTCGATCGTGCCGTCCAGGTAGAGGTACCAGTAGAAGCCGTAGTCGTAGTTGCCGACGGTGGTGAAGAACGAGATCACCAGGCGGCGGGACCGACGGACCTCCTGCGAGCCGGTGTAGATGTCGCCGTGCTTCCAGAGCGTGCCGAAGTCCTCCTCGTGCATGCAGATGCCGTTGCGGATGGTCTGCGGGTTGCCGAGCTCGTCGGCCAGGACGGCGTCGAAGTACTGGATCTCGCCGACGCAGTCGCAGCCGAGTTCGAGCGAGTTCGTGAAGCGACCGAACAGGTACTCGCCGGTGTCGAAGTAGTTCTGCCAGAACCGCACGGGCGACGGGTCGCCGTACGGCACGAGCATCTCGTCGATCGACGCCCGGTACACGATCGGGCGCAGCCGCTCGCCGTCCTGCCACGAGAGCTGGCGGAGCACGAGTCCCTCGCGGGCGTCGAAGCCGACCTGGAACCGCCAGTTCGCCCACTCGACGAACTCGCCGTCGACGCGGAACGACGGCCCTTCGGGCTGGGTGATGACGATCGGCTTGAGGTCGAGCGGTTCGCCCTGCATCGCCGGGTCGTCGAAGTTCCCCGAGGTGGTCGGAACGGGCATGTCCGCCACGTCCACGATCCGCGTGACGGCCCGGTTCGCGGCGTCGACGTACGCCGACAGGCCGTCGACGGGGTGCGCCCACACGTGGTCGGCCGGGTGGTCCTGCTTGAAGGCGAGCACGCGCAGGATGCGCCGACCGACCTCTTCCGGGTAGTCGTAGTACCCGGCGGACAGCGGCACGCACTTGACCTCGTCGGCGGACAGTCCGCGCTTCGCCAGGGCAGCGACCCAGCGCTCGTCCGCGTTCGCGATCTCGCCGACGGCGTCGAACTCCTCGATCAGGACGGGCAGCTGGCCACGGGACCCGTCCAGCACGTCGGTCCGCAGCACCGCGCCGGTGCTGATCGACACGACGCGGTCGGTGGAGCGACCGGTCGCCATGTCGAGCAGCATCACCCGGGCCGTGCGGTCCGGCAGGGGGCCGTCGCCGGCCTGCCACGCCAGGACCTCCTGCTTGTGCGGCTCCTCGAGGCCGACGTAGGCGAAGCGGGTGGTGTCGGTCCAGTCCGGCTGCGCCGTGACGAGGTCGCGGACGGCGGTGAACTCGTCGGGCGTCAGGCTGCCGAGCGGGTGCGCGGTGGTGGCTGCGTCGGTGGTCACGGTGGTCGGGTCGGTGATCGTCATGTGCGTGGTGCTCCTTGCGCGTTGCGTCGTGCGTGGGGTCAGTTCGGTTCGGCCGGGAGGCGCGTGGTGCGCCCGGCGGGTCAGCTCTCGGTGGCGAGACGGTCGAGCATCAGCTCGTAGCGGCTCCGACTGCGGCGTCGCAGCACCACCGCCTGCACCACGCCGATGACGGGGACGACCACGACCAGGCCGGTGAGCACGATGCTCACGACGCCGAAGACGCTCGCGCCCGAGGCGTCGACGTCGCCGACGAGCGTCGGGAAGTTCACCCAGATCAGGACGGCAGCGGCGACGAGCCCGAGGAACCCGAGGACGGGGGCCACGATGGTGTTCCAGACCCGCCGGTCACCGGGGTTGCGGCGGAAGTACACGATGACGGCGAGGCTCGTCGCGGCCATCAGGATCGCGACGCCCAGGGTGGCGACGCCGGCGAACCAGCTGAACACCTGCAGCACCGGGTCGAGGCCGAGCACCGCGAACAGCACCATCAGCACGGCGGCGGTGACGGTCTGCACCAGGCTCGAGGTGTGCGGCGACGCGTGCTTCCGGTGCACGTCGCCGAGCCGGCCGGGCAGCAGCGACGCGTTCGCCATCGAGTGCTGGTACCGGGTGATCACGTTGTGGAACGACAGGACGCAGGCGAACATGCTCGTCAGCAGCAGCACGTTGAGCACGGCTTCCCCGGCGCTGCCGATGTACTGCGCGGCGGTGGTGAGGATGAGTGATCCGGGGTCCTTCGCGACCTCGGCGAGGATGCCGTCGGGGCCCCACGCCATCACGAGACCCCACGACGCGAGTGTGTAGAAGACGCCGATGCCGATCACGGCCGTGTAGGTCGCACGCGGGATGGTCCGCTCCGGGTCCTTCGCCTCGTCGCGGAAGATCGCGGTGGCCTCGAACCCGATGAACGCGGCGATGGCGAACATCAGCCCGACGCCGGGCGACCCGGACATGATCTGGGTCGGCTCGAACGGTGCGAGGGACAGGCCGTCGGCCCCGCCGCGGAACACGATCGCGGCGACCAGGACGAGCACGATGCCGACCTCGCCGACGAGCATCACGCCGAGCACCTTGCTCGACAGGTCGATGTGCCGGTAGCCGAGCATCCCGACCAGGGCCACGACGACCAGGGACCAGACGTACCAGGGGATGTCCGGTCCGCCGAGACCCGTGACGGTGACGCCGAGCAGGTACCCGATGTACCCGTGCACGCTGACCTGGATGGTCGTGTACGTCAGGAGTGCCAGCGTGGCGGCTCCCGCGCCGGCCGGACGACCGAGCCCGTGCCCGACGAACGTGAAGAACGCGCCGGGCCGCGGCACGTGCCGGGTCATCGCCGCCAACCCCACCGAGAACAGCAGCAGCACGACGGCCGACGCGGCGTACAGCGACGGGAACCCGACGCCGTTGCCGAGCAGCATGCCGAGCGGGGCGGCGCCGCCGACGACGGTGAGCGGGGCGGCGGCCGCGACGACCATGAACACGATCGCGGTGACGCCGAGCGAGCCGCGCATGGTCCGCTGCGGCGTGGGTGCGGCTCCGAGTGACGCGGGGTCCTTCGTGATGCTGGACATCGTGGCCTTCCGGGTGGGTGGAACGGGGTGAGTGGGGATCGCAGGTCGTGGTGCTGGGTGTGACCACGGTCCCGTGCCGCCGTTGCGGTGCCGTTCCACCGGCGTGAAGCCCTGTCGCCGCCGAATGGGACGTGCTCGTCGGAGGCGTCTCATTTGCGTGAGACGCCGCCGAAACACCACCGAGACACGGGCGCAACGGCGCAGCCCTACGGTTGCCGCATGACCGCGCTCGACCGAGCCATCGCCGACCCGCCGCGGGTGCCCGGCGTCGGCACGCGCTCCCCCGTCGACGGGTTGTCGCGGCGGAGCATCGGCCCGGTCGACGTCCTCGCGCAGTCGGTGTCGGCCGTGGCACCGTCCGCTGCCGCGACCACGATCCCGGTCCTCGTCGCGACGGTCGCCGGCCAGGGGGCAACGTGGTCGCTCCTGGCCGCGATGGCGCTGTCGTTCCTGGTCGGGCGGACGGTGAACCAGTTCGTCCGACGCGTCGCCGGCACCGGGTCGCTCTACACCTACGTCTCGCTCGGGCTCGGCCCGGTCGCCGGGGTCGTCGCGGGCGCAGCGCTCCTGCTCGGGTACGGCTTCATCGCGATGTTCTCGCTCACCGGCAGCGGCTACTACCTCGACTACCTGCTGTCCCGCTTCGTGCCGGCCGCCGCCGGCGACGACGCCCTGGTCACGATCGTCGTGGTGCTGGTGATGGGCGCGGCCGTCTTCGCGGTGATCGCGCTCGGAGTCCGGTTGTCGACCCGGCTGACGTTGCTCGTCGAGTCGCTGTCGGTGGCGGTCATCGTGGTCCTGATCGTCGCGCTGGTCGCGCGCCTGCACCCGGCCGACGCCTCCGCGGTCGCCCTCGGGCCGACGCAGCCGGCGTCGTTCGCGGTCGGCACCGCCCTCGCCGTGACCGCGTTCGTCGGGTTCGAGAGCGCGTCGGTGCTCGGTGTGGAGGCCCGGCGCCCGTTCCAGGCGATCCCCCGCGCGATCTCGTGGACCGTCCTGGTCGCCGGGGTGCTCTACGTGGTCAGCGCTGCGGCCCAGCAGATGGGGTTCGCCGCCGTGGGCGCCGACCTCGCGTCGAGCGCCTCGCCCGTGAACGAGCTGGCGAACGCCTTCGGCATGCAGTGGATCGGGTGGGCGCTCGACCTCGGGATCGCGGCGTCGTTCGCGGCGTGCGCGATCGCCTCGACCACGGCGCTCGTGCGGGTCCTGTTCGCGATGGGCCGCGAGGGAGTCCTGCCCCGGGTGCTCGGTCGGGCGTCGCCGCGCTTCCGGACCCCGTTCGTGGCCGGCGCGGTCGCGTGCGGCGTGCTCACGGTGCTGCCGGTCCTCGGCCTGGCGAGCGGGATCCCGACGTGGACACTCATGGAGGCCGAGCTCGTCGTCGCCGCCCTCGGGTACATCGCCGCGTACGCCCTGACGTGCTTCGCGGCCCCGGTGTTCCTGCGGCGCATCGGCGAGCTGACGGCGGGGGTCGCGGTCGTCGCCGTCACGACCGGGGTCCTGCTGACCGCCGTCCTGCTCACCTACCTCGGGGTCGAGGCCGCGTCGTCCCGTTGGCCGGCCGTCGCCCTCGCCGTCGGGACGGTCGCCGCGGTGGTGGTCGCGTTCCTGGTGGCCACGCGTCGGCGACCCTGGCGGCGGGGTCGGAGCCGCGCCGTGTACGACGTGCCGGTCGAGGCGGACCTGCTGGGGGCCTCCCGTCCGTCCGCCGGAACCGGCCAGCCGGCGGAGGTGCGGTGAGCGAACCCGGACTCCGCGCGCGGCAGCCGAAGGCGATCCAGAACGCCCTCGCGGTGCTGGAGGCTGCTGCGCACGCGGGACCGGGTGTCACCGCCCAGCAGATCTCGGACGCCCTCGGGATGCCGCGGGCCACCACCTACCGGCTCATCACGCTGCTCGTCGAGGACGAGTACCTCGTCCGGTTGCCGGACCTGCGCGGCTTCGCCCTCGGCCACAAGGTCGCCGACCTGGCCGGGGTGTCGCCGGCTCCGGTACTCGCACCGCTGCCCCGAGCCGTGCGGTCGGTGCTCGCCGACGTCCGCTCCGCCGTCCGGGCGGGCGTGCACCTGGCGCGCTACGACGCCGCCGGTGTGCGCGACATCGACGTCGACCCGGACTTCCCGCTGCTCGACGAGGCCGCGCTGCGGGCGACGCCCGGGTCGAGTGCGATGGGGCGGTTGCACGCCGAAGGGGGCCTCGGACCGGTGCACCAGGTCGGCGCGTTCACGGCGGGGTTCGGGTGCCTGGCGCTCCCGGTCCGCGGCGAGCGCGGCGAACTCGTGGCGGGGCTGACCCTGTCGGCGCCGGCGGCCCGGGTGTCGTCGCCGGGTGACGCGTTGGTGCACCTGCGCCGGGCAGTGACGCGGCTCGAGCCGCTGCTCGGGTGAGGCGTGGTCACACGTCCGATGTCGCTGCGGCCCGCCGCGAACCGCAGTGCACGGTACTCAGCGCCCGGATCCGCGTCGACGCAAGGCGACGACACCGGCCCAGACCGTGCAGCCGGCGAACCCGAGAACGAGCGCGGACACGACCGGGATCGCGAACGCGTCTCCGATCGACTGCTGTCCGCCGAGCCACACGACGACGAGGAGCAGGACCAAACACCCTGCGGCGATGATCGTCGCGACGTTGCCAGCTGATCGTGAGCCCATGTCCACCTCGTTCCGTTGCGATACCCACCGACACTACGAGAAGAGCATGTGCTCGTCGACCGGCGAGCCGCGACGGGCGGGCAGACTGCAGCGCCCCGGCATAGCGTGGGCGCGTGGACCTCGAACTCAAGAACCGTGTCGCACTCGTCGTCGGAGGCAAGGGGTACATCGGTACCGCTGTCGCCGATCGTCTCCGTACCGAGGGGGCGACCGTCGTCGTCGCGTCCCGCAGCGCCGACGACTCCGACGGCAGCGTGTCGATCGACACCGCCTCGCAGGACTCCGTGGACGCGGGCATCGCCACCGTCCTCGAGCGGCACGGGCGCATCGACGTGCTCGTCGTGACCGCTGCCCCGAGCGCGAGCACCCTCGACCCGGCTCGGAAGTCCGACCCGGAGCAGGTCCTCGACGCGATCGACGGCAAGGCGCTCGGGTTCCTCCGCGTCGCGAACGCCGTGCTCCCCGCTCAGCGCGAGGCCGGGTTCGGCCGCGTGGTCGTCGTGAGCGGGCAGAACGCCTACTTCTCCGGCAACATCACGGCGTCGCTCCGGAACACCGCGGTGAGCGTCATCGCGAAGAACCTGGCCGACGACGTGGCGGGGACCGGGGTCACGGTGAACGTCGTCAACCCCGGGACGGTGACGGACACCCCGTCCGCCGAGGTCCGCCCGGGCGGCCCCGGCGACTCGACCCCGCAGCAGATCGCTGATCTCATCGCGTTCCTGTCGTCGCCGCTGAACGCGGTGTCCGGCGAGTCCGTCTCGATCGCGCACCGCCAGCGGGGATCCGTCGTCATCTGATCCCGAGTACGAGTGTCAGGATCTGCTCTTGCCTGCAGAAGTACCGGTGCACCGCAGGTGGGCTTCCGGAGGCGAGCCCCACGTCCGTCCGTGCTGCGTCGACGTGCCGCTCGCGCACGCCAGGCGGTGCCGTGCCACGGAGCGCTGACCGGCACGCCGAGTTCGTGACGAATCGGGGCCGCTCCCCGTCTTCATCATGAATGACCGAGAACCTCTTGCCCGCTCCTGGATCCGATGGCGCCGGCGGTCCACCCTCGATTGCCGACGGAGCGCCGTCGGTCCCTGGAGCCTGCCCGCAGGAGTGGTGCGGCAGCGTCTTCGATCGGTGGCGCTGCGGGCTGGCCCCCGCGCACGACGGGATGCACGTCGCCGTGCTGCCCGGGTCCACGGCGCGCTGGAGCGAGGGTCTCTCCGGCCGTCGACTTCGGAACCTCTCGCGTCGATCGGAACAGCGGTCGACGGCACTGTGAAGCGTCGGATGGACGCTCCACTACCGGCGCATGCGGTCGGTTGAGTACTCGGGTGTGGCGTACCTCCCACCTTGCGGCACGTCCGGGGCAAGGGGCGCGCGCGTGCTCCACGCAGCCGCGTCGTCCTGCGGGAAGAAGCCGACGGCTTCCCCGGGCTGGAGGTCCCACCATCCATCGGTGTTCGCGGAGACGGCGTAGAACACTGCCGTGTGTTCGGTGGTCGTCATCGCCGCGACGAAGGCGCGGATCGCGTCCGCGGGGCTGAGCCACGTCTGCTGCTCTCGAGCCGAAGACGGCTGCTCCTCGTAACTGCCGATGCGCAACGAGATGGTGCTCATGCCGAACTTGTCCGCGTACAGCCGGCAGAGTGCTTCCCCCGCGGCCTTCGACACTCCGTAGAAGCCGTCAGGTCGTGGCGGCATGTCGGGCGTCACGTGGTGACCCGCGGTGTACGAGCCCGTCAGGCGGTTGCTGCTCGCGTACACGACCCGACGTACCCGTGCCCGCCGGGCGGCCTCGAGCACGTGGTAGGTCCCGACGATGTTCACCTCGGCCAGGTCGTGGAAGTCAGCCTCGTCCGCGATTCCGCCCAGATGGACCACACCGTCAGCTCCGGCGAAGAGTTCCACCAGGTTCTCCAGGTCGGCGAGGTCGACCGATGCGACGGACTCCTGTGGGCTGCTGGAGGTGATCGGACGGATGTCGGTGGAGACGAGGACCGCATGGCGCTCCAACAGCGCCGACCGGAGCGCAGACCCGATGTTCCCGGCAGCACCGGTGACGACCCAACGGCTTCCGGCGATGCTCGACATCGTGCGATCGTACTGGCGACGCCAGCGGAGCGGCCTTGTCCGGGTCTTCGATCGCGGCCAAGCCTGAGCGACGTCTCGCCGCCGTTCCGGTTCAGTCCGCTTCGGTGAGCAGGCGCAGCGTGTGGAGCAGGTCGCTGCGCTGGTCGCCGTCGAGCGGAGCGAAGAGGACATCGAGGACGCTCGACGCCACCGAGTGGCCGTCCTGGAGCGCAGTCCGACCGGCACCACTCAGCGCGTGCTCGAGACGCCGTCCGCGCCCTGCCGACCGGGTGATGAGCCCTCGTTCGACCAGCCGTGTCGCGAGGGTCCCGAATGCCTGGTCGCTCTGGAAGGTCGCGACGGCCAGCTCGTGGCCCGATGCGCCGGGCATCCGATCGATGGCACGGAGCGCATCCCACTGCACGAGAGAGACGCCGACGTCCTTGAGCGCCGCGTCCATCGTCCGGTGGTTCCGGTACTGCGCGCGCTTGATCATCTGTCCGAGTACCTCGAGGTCCGCCGCCATGGTGTTACTGTATCAACACGCTTACATCAACATGTTTAGACAGGACGATCATGAACAGCTCCCTCCCCGAACCCCTGCCGGTCATCGAGGCCGGCAGCTCGACCGCTCGCACCGCCCTCGTCCTGCACGGTGGCGGGGGGCCGAGGACCGTGGCGCCGATCGTCGGACACCTGTCGGCGACCATGCACGCCCTCGCCCCGACCCACCCGGGCTGGGACGGAACCGCACGCCCTGAGTCGATCGCTTCCGTTGCCGAGCTCGCCCACGCGTACCTCGCGCGGCTCACCGAACACGGCGACCGCGACGTGGTCGTGGTCGGGTCCTCGATCGGCGGATGGATCGCGCTCGAGATGGCCGTCCAGGCCGCAGCCGACCAGCGGTTCGCCGGCCTCATCGGGGCCGTGGTGGTCATCGACACCGTTGGTGCCATCGTCGACGGGGAGCCGATCGCCGACTTCTTCGCCCTCGATGCTCGCGGCCTGGCCGAGGTCGCGTGGCACGACCCCGAACGCGGGTACACGGATCCCGCCGACTCCACCGAAGAGCAACGAGCGGTACAGCAGTCCAACGGCCGCACGATGGCAGCGGTCGCCGGCGCGGCGATGAGCGACCCGACGTTGCTCAGCCGACTCCATGCGGTCAACGTGCCGACGTTCGTCGTCTGGGGCGCAAGCGATCGCGTCGTCACTCCGGCCTACGGGCGAACAGTCGCCGCGGCGGTACCGGGTGCGGCCTACGCCGAGATCCCGGCCGCGGGCCACCTCCCGCACCTCGAATCACCCGAAGCGACCTGGGCCGCGATCGACGCCTTCCTGAGCTGACCAGCACGCACGGCGGCACACACCGGAAGGAACGCGGCTCCGCGCGGGGACCGTGCAGGACGACCGGTCGCCCAACTGCGGGTGTCTTCGTCGACGCCGAGTACCGGGTGCTCGCCCCTCGCTTCACCCGCAGGGACGAAGCGCTTCGCCCGTGCGCCCGATGCCCCGGCGACTCCGGACCGCGAGTCTGGTGACATGGAGTCCTCGACGAAACACACGATCGCCACGCTGCTGCTCTGCGCCGCGATCGTCGCCACGACCGTCATCGCCCTCGCCGCCATGACCCCGGGCGCGTGACGTCGGTCCGCGCTGCCCGGCGTGGGCGGCATGCGATGATCGAGCCGTGACGGACCGGCGCACGTTCATCCGGCCGCTCGCCACCCGTTCGATCGTCGTCGACGTGGCGTGGGCGGTCCTCGCGGCGTTGGTCTTCCTGCTGCCGCTCGAGGTCGAGCTCGAGCACGCGAGCTTCTTCGCCGTGCTCGCTGCCGCCGGCGCGATCGCCCTCCGTCGGGTCTCCCCGTCGGCGGCGATGCTCATGGTGGTCGTCCTCGGGATCATCCAGGTCGGCGGCGGCGAGCGCCCGTCACTCGTCGACCTCGCCATCTTCGTCGTCATCGGCACCGCGGCGGTCGTCGGGACCCGGACCGAGGTCATCCTCTCCGGGGTGCTCGCGCTCGTCGCGGGTGTCGGTGCGACGTTCTACCTCGCCGTCACCGGCTTCCGGTACCTGGTGCTGCTCAACGGTCCCCGCGACCAGGCGTTCCTCGCGATGGCCGCACCGGTCGCCGCCCTCCTCGGGGTGTGGGCGGGCGGGGTCGCCGTCCGGGCCTTCCGGTCGCGCGACCGCGAATCCGTCCGTCGAGCCGATGCCGAGGCTGCTGCGTCGCGCGCCGAGGCGGTGGCCAGCGAGGCCGAGGCGACCGCCACCCGTGCCATCGACGTCGCGGAGTCCGAACGCATCCGCGCCGACATCGCCCGTGACGTGCACGACGTCGTCGGCCACTCGCTCGCGGTGATCATCGCGCAGGCCGACTCGGTGCCGTTCCTGGCCGACGAGGCCCGCATCCGCGAGGTCAGTGCCACCATCGCCAGCACCGCCCGCAGCTCCCTGCTCGAGGTCCGGCAGGTCCTCGGGCACATCGACGGCTCCGGGGAGACGACCGATCCCGGCTCGCTCGAGGAGATCGTGCAGGGCATCCGCGACGCCGGAGTCGACGTCGACCGCACGGTGCGCGGCGTCCCGGTCCCGCTCCGCCCGGACACCGGCACGGCAGCACGGCGCGTGCTGCAGGAGATGCTGACCAACGCGCTCCGGCACGGTGCGCCGGGGCTGCCCGTCGTGGTCCGTGAGACCTGGCGGAGCGCCGACGTCGTGCTCGAGGTCGAGAACGTCGTGGGTGACGGCACCACCGGGGGCTCCGGCCGGGGGATCGACGGCATGCACACCCGCCTCACCGCACTCGGCGGGTCCTTCGACGCCGCCGCGCTGGACGACGTGTTCGCCGCACGCGCCCGCATCCCGTTCGACGTCCAAGGGGGACCCGTCCGATGACCGAACCGATCACGATCCTGCTCACCGACGACCAGGCGCTGTTCCGCGCCGGTCTGCGCGTGGTGCTCGACGCGCAGGACGACATGCAGGTGGTGGGCGAGGCCGCGGACGGTGCCGAGGCCCTCGCCCGCATCCAGGAACTCCGACCCGACGTGATGCTGCTCGACATGCGGATGGCCGGCATGGACGGCGTCGAGACCGTCCGGCAGCTGTTCTCCGGCGCCGTCGAGGGCCCGCTCCCCCGGGTCGTCGTGCTCACCACGTTCGGCCTCGACCCCGCCGCCGCGACCGCGATCCGGCTCGGTGCGAGCGGGTTCCTGCTCAAGGACGCCACCCCGACGTTCCTGTTCGCGGCGGTCCGGGCGGTCCACGAGGGCAGCTCCGTCATCGCCCCGAACGACCTCGCGCAGCTGTTCGGGGCCGACGTCGCGAGGGCACCGGCGCCGCAGCCGCCCGAGTTCCAGGCGCTGACCGAGCGGGAGCGGGTGGTGTTCGGCTGGGCGTCCCGCGGGCTCTCGAACGCCGAGATCGCGACGAAGGAGTACGTCACCGAGTCGACCGTGAAGACGCAGATCTCGAGCATCCTCGGCAAGCTCTCGCTGCGGGACCGCGTGCAGCTCGTGGTCTACGCGCACGACCACGGACTGGCGGGCACCCGCGACGGGTCCTAGCCGGTCGCGATCCGATCGAGCCACTCCGCGAGCATCGTCCGCTCGGCAGCCGACAGCCGATCCAGCCGGGGTGCAGCAGCACGGAGCGTGATCGCGGCGCTCGTCACGGCGTCGCCGCCCGTGCCACCGTCGTCCGTCGTCGACGCGCTCGGCACGAGGATCCGGCCGAGCACGGCGTCGAGCACGTCGTCGGCGAGCGACGGGTCCCGCTCGTCCACCGGGGCGGCCAGGACCGCGAGGACTGCGCCGGTGCCGGCCGCGTGCACGAGTTCCACGGCACGTCGTTCCGGCACGGCGAGCCGCCCGGCCTCGGCCACGCGCTGGATCCGTTCGGCGAGCAACGCCGTGCCGGCCCGCGCCGCTGCTGAGCGCCGACCACGCTCGGGGTCGCTCAACAGCACGAACAGGTGCGGGTTGGCGAGCCCGAACCCGATCGTCATCGACCACCCGGCGCGCAGGTCGTCGACGGGGTCCGTCCGTCCGTCACGCGCTGCCCGCACCGCGTCCGCCTTCACCGCAGCGAAGGTCGTCATCGCGTGCTCAGCCACCGCTTCGAGCAGCCCGTCCTTGTCGCCGAACAGCCGGTAGATCGTCGGCGCCTGCACGCCTGCGCCGTCGGCGACTGCGCGGGTGGTCACCGCTGCCGCGCCGAGTTCCCGCAGCATCGAGCCGGCGACCTCGACGATGCGCGCTCGTGTCTCCTCGCGCTGGGTTCCCTGGTCGATCACGGAACAACGATAACGGATCACTGCTATCAGTGTGTTACCGTCGATACAACTTGGCCGTTACCACTGATTCGGAGATCCCATGATCGTCATCACCGGCGCCACGGGCGCACTCAACGGCGCCACCACCGACCACCTGCTCGGACAGGTCGACCCGAGCGAGCTCGTGGTCGTCACCCGCGATCCGGCGAAGGGCCAGCGGTTCGCCGACCAGGGCGTCGAGGTCCGCCGCGGCGACTACGCCGAGCCCGACACGCTCGCCCGCGCCTTCGCCGGTGCCGACCAGCTCCTGCTCGTCTCGTCGAACGACCCGGGTGCAGACGCCGTCGCGCTGCACCGTTCCGCCGTGGCCGCGGCCGTGACCGCCGGCGTCGGCCGCGTCCTGTACACGAGCCACCAAGGTGCAGCGCACGGGTCGCCGTTCGTCCCCGCGGCCCACCACGCCGCGACCGAGGACCTGCTCCGCGAGTCTGGCCTGCCCTGGACGAGCCTGCGGAACGGGTTCTACGCCCACAGCACCACGTGGCTGATGGGACCGTGGCAGACCACCGGCACCGTGTCCGTGCCCGTCGACGGCCCGGTGTCGTGGACCGCGCGTGAGGACGCCGCCGAGGCAGCCGCTCGCATCCTGCTCGCCGAGCAGCCCTTCGACGGCCCGGTGACGCTCACCGCGCCGGCGGCCCCGACCTTCGCCGACCTCGCCGGCTCCGCATCGGAGCGCACCGGCCGGACCATCGGCTTCGAGGCCCTCGGAGAGGACGAGTGGCGAGCTCGCGCGGTCGCCGCCGGACAGGACCCGCACATGGTGGGGTTCCTGCTTGGCATGTACGAGGCTGCAGCACAGGGCCTGTTCGCCGGCACCGATCCCCTGCTCGGTGAACTCCTCGGACGTGCACCGCGCACGGTCGAGGACCAGTTCAGCTGAGGGCTGCGACCTCGTCGAGGATCGCCTCGACCGCAGCCGGGTCGTGCGCGAACCGACCGAGGAACAACCCGCCGAGCCGCCCCTGCCCACGGGTGAGCAGACCGGGCCCGGCGCTGCCCCCGTACAGGACCGTGCTCCCGCGCAGCTCGGGTCGCGTGGCGAGGTGCTGCTCGATCCCCGCGAGCACCGCCACGATGTGGTCGTCCGGCGCCGGTGCGGGCGCACCGATCGCCCACACCGGCTCGTAGGCGACGGTCAGCGCCCCGGCCAGTCCGTCAGCGATGGCCGTCGAGACACCACGGTCGAGCTGCGCGGTCACCTCCGCCACGGCTTCCGCCAACCGGGAGGCCCGGGTCGTCTCCCCGACACAGAGGAGCGGACGCAGGTGGTTGCGGAAGGCCGCGTGCACCTTCGCGGTGACGGTCACGTCGTCCTCGTGGAACAGGGAGCGTCGTTCGGCGTGCCCGATCTCGACCAGGTCGACCCCGATCTCCCGCAGTTCGGCGCCGGAGACCTCGCCGGTGAACGCTCCTTCGTCGGCCCACGACAGGTCCTGCGCGGCGAGGAGCACCCCCGACCCGGCCAGCACGTCACGCACGGGCACGAGCGCCGGGAACGTCGGCGCGACGAACAGCGTGGCCGCTCCGCACCGCGTCGCGGGGTGCCTCCGCGCGATCTCGGCGACGGCCCCCGACCACTCCAGGGTCCGAGCGTGCGAGAAGTACGTCTTCAGCGACACACCGATGGTGATCACGGTGCGAGGGTCTCCACGATGAGCGCGAACGACACCGCTCCGGGATCCGGTGTGCCGACGGCTTGCTCGGCGTGGGTGCGTGCGCGGCCCATCTTCGGCACGAGCGACGCGGTGGCGTCGGCGGCCTCGCGAGCGGCGCTGACGGCGTCGGCCCAGGCGTCCGCGAGCGACGCTCCCGCGTCGACCCGGGTGCGGAGCACCTCGTCGAACGGCACGAGCGCGTCGACCATGGTCTTGTCGCCGACGGTCGCGCCGAACGCGAGGACCGCCTCGGTGGCGGCGTGCACCGCGCTCTGGACCGTGGCGGCCGACGGACGCTCGTCGTCCCCGAGGACGCGACCCAGGGCCTCCAGGGCGGCTCCCCAGATCGCACCGGACGTGCCGCCGGCCTTGTCGGACCAGGCGTCTGCGGCGATCCGCAGGACGGAACCGACACCTGCGCCGGCGGTTACTGCGTCGGTGGCTGCGGCCGCTGCGGCGTGCGCGCCCCGCTGCATGCCGATGCCGTGGTCGCCGTCACCCGCGACGGCGTCGATCCGGCCGAGCTCGTCGGCGTGCTCGTCGAGGAGCGCGCGGACGGCGGCGAAGCCGGCCGCAGCCTGCTCGCCGACCGCGCGCGAGTCGTCGCTCGCAGCGCCGATGGCGACGCCCTCGGCGTCCGCTTCCACGGTGGAGGGGTCGACGCGTTCCTGCGGGACGGCGCCGCCCTTGCGGTACGCGGGGGTGTCCGCGGCTGCTGCCCAGAGTTCCTCGAGTTCGCCGTCGAGCCAGAACAGGGTGAGCGAGACACCGGCCATGTCGAAGCTCGTGACGAGTTCGCCGACCTCGGGCTCGACGATGACGACCCCCGCGTCGGCGAGCCGCTGCTGCACCGAGCGGTAGACGACGAAGAGCTCCTCGTACTTGACGCTGCCCAGCCCGTTGAGGATCGGGACGACGCGCGCGCCGTCGGGTGTCACGCTCTCCGGCAGCTCGTCGAGCAGTCGGGTCACCAGCAGCGACGCCAGCTCGGACGCCGTCGGCACGTCGGTCTCGTCGATGCCCCGCTCGCCGTGGATGCCCATGCCGATGGCCATCCGTCCCTCGGGCACCGTGAACAGGGGTTCGTCGGCGCCGGGCAGCGAGCAGCCGGAGAACGCGACGCCGAACGACCGCGTGCGGTCGTTGGCGCGCTCGGCGACGGCCGTGACCTCGTCGAGGCTGCGGCCCTGCTCGGCGGCGGCACCGGCGACCTTGAAGACGCAGAGGTCGCCCGCGATGCCGCGTCGCTTCGCGCGGTCGTCGGCGGGGGCGCTCGTCACGTCGTCGGTGACGCGGACGGTCCGGACCGGGATGCCGTCGGCCTCGAGCGTGCGGGCCGCGGCGTCGAAGTTCAGGACGTCACCGGCGTAGTTGCCGTAGCTCAGCAGTACCCCGCCGCCGTGCTCGGCGGCCCGCGCGACGCCGGCCACCTGCTGGGCGCTGGGGCTGGCGAACAGGTTGCCCATTGCGGCACCGGCTGCAAGGCCCGGCCCGACGAGTCCGCCGAACGCCGGGTAGTGGCCCGAGCCGCCACCGATCACGACGGCGACCGTGCCGTCGGGGCTCGTGGTGGCGCGGGCGACGCCGCCGTGCACCTTCCGCACCCATCGTTCGTTCGCGGCGACGAAACCGTCGGTCGCCTCGTCGGCGAAGTCCGCCGGGTCGTTGAACAGTCTGGTCACGCGTTCGTCTCCTTCGACGTCGTGGTGCGGACATGCGAGGTGTCGAGGAGATCATCCGCCTTCGACCCCCGGAAGAACTTCGTGCAGAAGATCATCACGGCCGCGACGAACGCCAGGACCCCGAGCGAGACGATCCCGAACGCACCGCTGTCGGTCGGCACCACCTCGTTGATCGCCGTGCGCATGATCGGGGCGACGAACCCGCCGAGGTTGCCGAGCGAGTTGATCAGGCCGATGCCCGCCGCAGCGGCTGCCCCGGTGAGGAACGCCGTCGGGTACGCCCAGGTGATCGGGCCGACGGCCAGGAAGCTCGCGACCGCCAGCGTGATGAACACGATCCCCAGGATCGGCTGCCCGTTCGCACCGGCCCACGCCGACCCGAGGATCGACAGCCCGGTCGTGATGTAGAACATGGTGCCCCAGCGACGACGGCGACCGACGGAGTCCGCCTTCGAGCCGACCAGGTAGCAGGCGACGAGTCCGACGAGCCACGGGATCGCGGTCACGAGGCCAACCTGCCACCCGACGTCCTGCCCGAGCAGCGAGGAGACCTGCCGCGGCAGGTAGAACGTCGTGCCGTACACGGCGACCTGCAGGCAGAAGTAGATGATCGTGAAGTACCAGACCCGGCCGCTCGCCATGGCCTTCCAGATGCCGGTCGGGCCGTCCGCGCTGCGGGCGGTGTCCTCGCGCGCCATCGCCGCGGTGAGGGACTTCTTCTCGCCCGGTTCGAGCCACTTCGCCTGCTGCGGACTGTTCGTCAGGAACACCAGGGCCGCGATGCCGGCGAGCACCGCGAGGATCCCCTCGCCGAAGAACATGACCTGCCAGCCGTGGAACGGGGTCGCCTGGTCGCCGAAGCTCAGGAGACCGCCGGACAACGGGGCGCCGATCATCTGCGAGAGCGGCTGCGCCAGGTAGAAGATCGCGAACATCCGCACGCGCACCTTGTTCGGGAACCACTCCGACAAGTACATGATCACGCCCGGGAACAGCCCCGCCTCGGTCACACCGAGGATGAAGCGCAGGACGATGAACATCGTGTCGTTCGTCGTGAAGGCGAACAGCGCGGCGACGATGCCCCACGTGACCGCGATGCGGGCGAGCCAGAACCGAGCGCCGAAGCGCTTGAGCAGCAGGTTCGACGGGATCTCGAAGATCGCGTAGCCGATGAAGAAGATGCCGGCGCCGAGTGCGAAGGCCGCGTCGGAGATGCCGCGGTCGACGCTCAGGGCCTCTTCGGCGAAGCCGACGTTGGTGCGGTCGAGGAACGCGACGAAGTACAGGATGACGAGCATCGGCATGAGGTGCTTCGTCGCCTTGCCGATGGCGGACTTGAGGCCGGGGTCGTTCGTCGACCCGAGCGCGGGGGCAGGGGGAAGTGACACGGGTTCGCTCCTTTGCGAGCACGGTGCGGTTTCGGGGCGTCCGGCGGTGGGGCCTGGTGGCCGTTTGGCCGTTCGGCCGTTTGGCCGTCGGGCCGTCTGGCCGTTCGGCCTGTCGGACGGGAGGCACGGATCGCGTCGCGCGGACGGCGCGCGATCCGTGGCCGGTCGGCTCTAGTGCATGTACAGGCCGCCGTCGACGTTCAGCGTCTGGCCGGTGACGAACCCGGCGTCCTCGCTGATCAGGTACGCGATCGCCGCGGCAATGTCCCGCGGCGTACCGATGCGCGGCAGCACGCCGTCCGCTGCCATCTCGGTCTTGCGCTCCTCGGTCAGGGTGCCGCCCATGATGTCGGTGTCGATCGGGCCGGGAGCGATCGCGTTGACGGTGACGCCGCGCGGGCCGAGCTCGCGGGCCAGGCCACGGGTCAGGCCGATCACGCCGGCCTTCGCCACCGTGTACGGGGTCTTGCTGAAGGTGCCGCCACCGCGCTGGGCCGAGACCGACGACAGGTTCACGATGCGGCCGTAGCCGTGCTGCACCATCGACTCCGCTGCCCGCAGGCTGGCGAAGTGCACGCCGTCGAGGTTGATCGACAGCACGCGGTGCCACTCCCCCTCGGGCAGGTCGAGGTAGGCGTGCGCGGACGAGACGCCGGCCAGGTTGACGAGGGCGACGACGGGGTCGAGTTCGGCCTCGATCGTGTCGAACGCTGCCCGGACCGCGGTCTCGTCGGCGACGTTCGCGCCGACGCCGACCGCACGGACACCGTGCCGCTCGCGGATCTCGGTGGCGACTTGTTCGCTGGCGGTCTGGTCGAGGTCGATGACGCCGATGTCCCAGCCGGCCTCGGCCAGGTGGTGGGCGGTGGCGCGACCGATGCCACGCGGTGATGCCGCTCCGGTGAGGACGACGGTGCGGGGCTGGTTCTGCGTGTTCGTGTTCGTGTTCGTGTTCATGCTCGTCCCCCTCAGTGGATCGGGGCCGGGCCGAGGTCGTCGAGCAGCTTCTGCATCGCGACGTAGGCCTTGTTGCGGTAGGCGACGAGCTCCGGCGTGCGGTCGGCCGGCACCTCGAGGTACCCGGCGCCGGACTTCGTGCCGAGCTCGCCCGCGTCGACGTGCTGCTGCAGCGACGGCGGGGTGGCGAAGCGCTCGGGCCAGCGGGTCTGCAGCGACTCGAAGCAGAACGCGTAGACGTCGAGGCCGGCCATGTCGGCGATCGCGAACGGGCCGAAGAACGGCAGGCGGAACCCGAACGTGGTCCGCACGATGGTGTCGATGTCGTCGGGGGTGGCGATGCCCTCGTCGGCGATCTTCGTGGCCTCCTCGAACAGCGCGTACTGCAGGCGGTTCAGCACGAACCCGGTCGAGTCCTTCACCCGCGCCGACTGCTTGCCGGTCGCGGCGACGACGGTCTCGCCGACCGCGATCGCGTGCTCGTTCGTGGTCGGGTGCGGGATGAGCTCGACGCCGGGGATGAACGGCGCCGGGTTCGAGAAGTGCACGCCGAGGAACCGCTCCGGGCCGACGACCGCCTCGGCCAGCGACTCGATCAGGATCGTCGAGGTGTTCGAGCCGATGATCGCGTCGGGGCGGGCGGCTTCGCTGATGCGGCGGAGGGTCGCGTGCTTGATCTCGATCTTCTCGGGGACGGCCTCCTCGATGAAGTCGGCCTCCGCGACTGCTTCCTCGATGGAGGCGGCTGCGCTGAGGTGGGCGTCGACGCGTGCCACGGCGTCCGCGGGGAACAGGCCGTCCGCGACGAACTGCTCGGTCTCTGCGATGAGCCGGGCTCGGTTGGAAGCGGCGATCTCGGCCGAGACGTCGGCGATCCGGACGGTGTGGCCAGCGAGGGCGAGGACCTGGGCGATCCCGCCGCCCATGTAGCCGGATCCGACGACGGCGATGTCGAGGGTGCTCATCGGGTTGCTCCTTCGGTGCTGGTTGCTGCAGTCGGGGTCGCCGTCGCCGTCGCCGTCGCCGTCGCCGTCGCGTCGAGCTTCGTCGTCGCGAGGACGGATCGGATGTACTGCTGGTTCGTGGCGCAGACGCCGAGGCTGTCCCCGCCGTACTGCTCGGTCATGACGATCCCGCGGAACCCGTCGGCGACAGCGTCGCGCAGGACCTGGCGGTAGTTGATGAGGCCCGTCTCCATGGTGCTCGGCGCGCTCGTCGCCCAGCTGCCGTCGCCGGCCTCGTCACGCGTGTAGTTCTTCACGTGCAGGTAGTTCGTGTGCGGCATGGTCTTCGCGAAGAGCTCCCGCCAGTCCTCGATCGGCCGGTGGAGGCGGATGAGGTTCGCGACGTCCGCGTTCAAGCCGACGTTGTCGAGCCCGATGTCCTCGACCAGGCGCACGGCGCTGTCGGCGGTGCCGAGGTAGGTGTCCTCGTACAGCTCGAGGGCCATCGGCAGTCCGACGCTCGCAGCGTGCTCACCGAGCTCCCGCAGGCGCTTGACCGCCGCGTTCCAGACCTCGGGGTCGTCCGGGTCCTTCGGGCCCTGCGCTGTCCAGAACCACAGCGCGCGCTTCTGGGCCTCGGTGAACGGCTGGTGCAGGCCCGTCGAGAACACCTGCATGCCCCACTCGGCCGCCGCGTCGATGGTGCGGTGGGCGTAGGCGAGGTTGTCCTCCTCGTGCCCGGGCTGGATGACGCTCTTGCGCTGCAGGTGCACCGAGGGGATCCCGATGCCGTGCACCTTCGCGACGGCGAACAGCTCGTCGCGGCGGGAGCGCTCGAGGTCCGCGGGGCGGATGTGGCTGTCGGCGAGTTCAGCGAGCGAGAACCCTGCGGCTGCGATCTGTGCGAACACGTCGTCCCAGACCTCAGCCGGGGCATCGTGGAACGCAGTGCCGTCGCGCGTGACCTGGGCGAAGCCGTGCAGACAGGCGGCGATCGGCCAGGTGTCCGACGTCCAGGTGGTGGGGTCCCAATCCTGGTCGACCCAGTCCTGCGGTGTGCTCACGGAATGCTCCTTCGCATGTCGGGGTTCGGCGGTGAACCTCTTTCCTATAGGAAAGATACTCGCACCTCGACAGAGCGCAACCCCTGCGGGATCAGCTCGTGTGCGAAGCGTCCTCGCGCGACCGGAGCCGGACGGCGTCGATGTGGTGCCGCATCGCCGCGACCGCTTCAGCCGGCCCGACCGCGAGGGCATCGACCACCGCTCGGTGCTCGTGCACGGCGCGGTCGGTGTCGTCCCCGCCGCCCTCGACGATCTGCCGCATACGGTGCACCCGCGTCGTGATGATCTCGGACATCTCCTCGAGGAACGGGTTCCGCGTGGCATCGAAGATCAGCTGGTGGAACTGCCAGTCGCTCCGGAAGAAGCGGGCCATGAGTTCCTCCGACGCCTCAGCCGCACCGACCGCCGCGACCTCGTCGGCCACCGCAGTCTGCTCGTCGAGCGCAATGCCGAGCCGCTCCCGCAGGGCGTCGACGTCACCGCGCGCAGCGAGCTCGACGGCGCCGCTCTCCACGATGAGTCGGGCGTCGAACAGGGCCTCGAGTTGGTCGCCGGCCAGGGGTGGGGAGACCCGGTACCCCTTGTTCGCTTCACGGGTGACGAGGCCGGTGCGTTCGAGCTGCACGAGGGCTTCGCGCACCGGCGTCGGGGAGACGCCGAGGGTTCGGGCGAGCCCATCGATCGACAGCCGCATGCCGGGTTCGACGTCGTGGCCCATCAGGACCTCGAGCACCCGGTCGTAGACGCGGTCACGCAGGCCGAGCTGCGAGATGCGTTCGGTCCCGAAGCCGGGCATGGTCGTGGACATGGGTCGATCCTAGAGAATCCACGAATCCGACAGCTCGACCCTGATCAGTTGACGGCAGAATCGGCGAGCATCCCCGTCAGGTCGTCCTCCGAGGGCAGTGCCGCACGAAGCGTCGATGGAAGGAGGTCGTACCGAGCGACGCCGACCGGGGCTCCGTGCCCGCTGAGGGCGTACCGCACGACCGGGTCGTTCTTGTCAGCCACGAGCAGGAGCCCAACGGTGCCCGAGTGCTGTTGGCGCCGGAGCCGGTCGTCTACCAGGGACACGTAGAACGACAGCTGGCCGAGGTGTTCGGGTTTGAACTTGCCGCTCTTGAGTTCGACGACGACGTACCGGAGCTGGTCGACGTGGAAGAAGAGAAGATCGACGAAGAAGTCGTCACCGTGAACCTCGAAGTGGACTTGCCGCCCGACGAACGAAAACCCAGTGCCGAGCTCCCGGAGCGTGTCGATGATGCGGTCGACGAGCCGCTCCTCCAGCTGTCGCTCCGTTGCACCTGCGTCGAGCGCCAAGAAGTCGAGCACGTACGGATCGCGCGTGATCTGCTGCGCCAGATCGGAGTCAGCCTCGTCGAGGACACGGTCGAAGTTGGTCAGTGCTGAGGTGAATCGCTCGTGGGCGTTCGTCGCGACGTGGTGCTCGAGGACGTTCCGGGACCAACCGTGCTCGAGCGCTTGCGCCGCGTACCGGTCACGGCGCTCTCGGCCGTCGAGGCGACCGAGCAACACGGTGATGTGACCCCACGGAAGTTGTGCAACAGGCTGTTGCACGACATCCGGACCAGGCCACGCTGCCGCGAAACTGCGCATGTAGAACACGTTCCGCCGTGAGAAGCCCTTCATCTCAGGAAAGGCGGTCCGGAGATCACGCGCCAACTGGTCCACGAGCCCACTCCCCCACCCTGCGGTTTGCTGGCGGTCGAGAATCATTGCGCCGATCTGCCAGTAGAGGCGGACCAGCTCTGTGTTGACACGGCGCTGCGCCGTGAACCTGGCGGATTGGACGCGCTTCTTCAGCGCATCGAGCGTTGCCGCGTAATTCTCGGGCAGGGCAGGTTGGGTCATCGCGAACGACCGTAGCCAGTGCGCGCGGTCAGCGGGCCCGTCCAGCTGATCCTGTGGACAGATCGACGACGCCGTCGCGTCCGCTCAGTACAGCACCGCGATCCCCCGCAGATCGCCGAGCCCGAGCGTCCGCTGCGCTGTGTCGCACACCGTGGACGACGGCTTCATCACGAGCCCCGACTTCTGCGCCGTGTGCCCGAGCCCGTACGAGTGCCCCCACTCGTGCGTCGCGATGCCGCGCAGGTCGAACCGGTTGCCCGAGCAGGTGCTGGTCGATGCCCACCGGTGGCTCGTCGAGTACCGCTGGTCGGTCTCGAATGCGACCCCGCCCGTGAAGGACCAGATGCACGTCAGCGCCAGGGTCTTCGACGGCAGCTTGCCCCACCCGACGACGCTCGTCCGGTTCGAGGTCCCGCAGCCACCATCGGCGGTGACCGCAGGCTTCTGCGTCGCGGTGCCGAGGTACTCCTGGGCCGCCGTCGACTGGACTTTCTCACCGCACGCCGTGATCGTGCCGGTCCAGGCCTCAGCACCGCGCTGGATCGCTGCGACGTTCGACACCTTCGACCCCGTCGGGTTGTACCGCCACTGGACGGTGGACTCCCAGTGCGCGCCGGTCAGCACGTACGCCTTGCTCCCGCAGCTCGCGGACGTCGTGGCGCCGCTGTGCGAGACGGTGCCACGGATCGTCGCTCCGAGCGCTCGGCGCTGCTGGGCTGCGCGTTCTTGCCGGACGGCGGTGGGCGATCCGGCCCACACCTCGTCGACCTGCACGGCGATGCCCGCGGCACCACGGTTCGCGATCACCACGTCACCGGGGTCGGTGTCCCCTTCGGCGACCGGGGCAGCGGTGAGCGTGACGCCGGCTGCGGGTACCGCGAAGGTCCGGCCGTCCTCGAGCGCGACCACGCCGGAGCTGACGCGACACCCGGACGCCAGGTCGTGGATCGAGATGCTGCTCCCCTGGCAGCTTGGCGCTCCCGCGATTCCCGGTGCGGCGACGACCGCCGTCAGGGCGAGCCCGAGTGCGACCGCGGCTGCGGCCTTCGACGACGTGCGCACAGCGCCTCCTTGATCACGCCGCACCCGCACCCCGGTGGCGGACGGCTGCATCAGTGTCCGAGGGTGCGGAAGGGTCGACAAGCCCCCAGAACGGCCGCGGTGCGCAGAGCGGACCGGGTAACGTGCCGCCATGCACTGGGGCGACACCGGACTCGACGACCACCAGATCGCGTTCGTGCTCCACACGCTCCCCGATGCCGTCCTCGTGGCGGACGACTCGTGGGGCCTGCTCGACACGAGGGTCCTGCACGTCGTCGACGGCGACGTCGGCTACACCGTGAAGGCCTCGGGCCAGGACAACACCCACTTTCCCCGCGAACTCGACGCGCACCGGACCGTGACCGACGACCTGTGCGCCGCCGGGGACACCGGTGCCCTCGTGGCCGCGGACGAACAGCACCGGGTCCTGATCCTCGAGCGCGTCCCCGGTTACCTCGCCCTCGGGACCCCGGACGAGCACGCCCCTGACGTCCACCGGCAGGCCGGCGCAGTCCTCCGGCGTCTGCACGACCACGGCACCCGGCACGACCCGACGTTCCTGCTGCACGAACAGGCGAAGGCCTTCCGTGCCCTCGATACCCCGCACCGGATCTCGTCCGACGTCGTCGCCCGGACCCGCGCGGCACTCGAGATGCTCCCCACCGACCACCCGGACGAGCCCCTGGTCCCGACCCACGGCGACTTCCACCCGCGCAACTGGATCGTCGACGACGAAGGCGACGGCCACGGCCACGGCCACGGCCACGGCAGGCTCCGCGTCATCGACTTCGGCCGCTTCGGCTGGCGCCCGGCCTCCTTCGACCTCACCCGCCTCGCGGTGCTGCACTGGCAGGACGATCCGGCCCTCGAAGCGGCGTTCTTCGACGGCTACGGCGACGATCCGCGCGAGTCGGACGCCTGGCGCTGGCTGCAACTCCGCGAGGCCGTCGGCACCGCGACCTGGGCCTACGCCGTCGGCGACGAGGGCTTCGAGGCGCAGGGCCACGACATGCTCCGGCGCGCCCTCACCGCCTTCTGACGGTCAGGAACGAGCCCAGCTCACGGCACCCGCACGAACCGCGGCGCCCCGCGATCCCGCAGCCGGAACCCGAGGTGCTGGTACAACCCGATCGCCCCGGTGTTCCCGGCGGCCGCGTGCATGAGCGGCGTCTCCCCACGCTCGCGGATCCCGTGCGCGACGGCGAGCACCAGCCGCCGCCCGAACCCCTGGCCTCGGTACTCCGCATCGGTGCACACGGCGCTGATCTCGGTCCACCCCGGCGGGTGCAACCGCTCCCCCGCCATGGCGACGAGCCGTCCGTCCCGCCGGATGCCCAGGTACGTGCCGAGCTCGATGGTGCGCGGCAGGAACGGCCCCGGCTTCGTCCGCTCCACCAGGGCGGTCATCTCCGGCACGTCGTCGGGTGTCAGCACGACGGCTTCGTCGTCGGGCGCCCCCTCGATCGCCTCGCCGGTGAGCTGCACGCCGCCGGCACCCTCGACGAGCTCCCACCCCGACGGCAGGACGGCAGCCGCACCGACGCCGAGCATCCCGCCCGATCCGAGCAGTGCCCGGACGTCCTCCCAGTCCTGCGCAGTGGGTTGCGCGGGGATCCCCGTCCACACCGACACGTCGGTCTGGTACCGGACGACCTCGCCACGCCGCTCGGCGAACCGTGCGTGGTGGCTGTTCAGCGCGGCCATCGCGGGTGCGTCGAGCACGCGCGTCGGGGTGCCGTCGTCGGCGATCGTCAGGTCGAGGGTCCGGAGTTCTTCGCCGCGGGCATCACCACCGCGGAACCCGAGGTCCTCGATCCGCCGACGATCGCCGTCCGCCCACCCGGCGGTGTCCGCGACGACACCGGAGGCGTAGTGGTTCGTGGCGCGTTGGACGACCTGCTCGACGTCCGCTGCCGAGGCCACGAGGACCTCTCCCGGTCGGGGCAGCGCGGTCGAGGTCGGCGCAGTCGTCGTCATCCCACCATTCTCTGCCCGCGGCGAGCGCCGCCACCGCATCGTTGCACCCCGTGACGGCACAGTGCGAGGTTGTTCACCTGGTGCGAGGAAACAACCTCGCACCGAGTGTGAAACCTCGCACCAGCGAGCACCCCCACCAGACCGAGCGCCTCGCCTCACGCCAAGCGCGACGCCACGAACTCCACCATCCGCCGCACCAGCAACGCCCGCGACGACGCCCGCCGGTACTCGTGCCCCTCGCCCGCGAGCTCCAGGTACTCGACGTCGTGCGCCCGCTCCCGCAGCGCCGCGACCACCTGGTGCGCCTCGCCGATGGGGACGTTCGTGTCGAGCTCGCCGTGCACGACGAGCAACGGCGCCGTGACGTCGTCGATCGCCCGCATCGGCGACAGGGCCGCGAGCAGCGCTTCGTCGTCGACGGGGTGTCCGTACTTCGTCGCAGCGGCAGAGGCGATCCACGGTTCGGTGTCCCGGTAGAACGTTGCGAAGTCGCTCATCCCGCACACGGCGACACCTGCCGCGAACACGTCGGGCGTGAACGCCAGGGATGCGAGGGTCGCGTACCCGCCGTAGGAGCGGCCCTCGACGGCCACCCGGGAGCGGTCGGCGTACCCGTTCGACACCAGGAACCGTGCGCAGTCGACGACGTCGGCGAGCGCGTTCCAGCGCAGGGCCAGGTCGTCGGCGTGCACGAACTCGTGTCCGTACCCGGACGAACCGCGGATGTTCGGGGCGAACACGGTCACCCCGGCGGCGGCGAGCGCCTGGTGCTGTGGCGAGAACGTGGGTCGTTCCTGCGACTCCGGTCCGCCGTGCAGGTGGACGAGCGCTGCGTGCGGGCCGGGAGGAACGTCCTGCGTCGCGCCATCGGCATCCGCCGACGACGCGGCCGGCTCCACCGCCCGGTACAGCCAGCCGGTCAGCTCCAGTCCGTCACGCGCGGCGAACCGCTCGAGCGTCGGCTCGACCAGCTGCACGTCCGGCAGTGCGGGAACGTCGGTGACCCGGTTCCAGGTGAGTGCGTTCGTGTCGAGCCGCCAGAGTTCCCGCGGTCGGGTGGGCCCCTCGACGGCGAGCAGCACGCTCCGGCCGTCGCGGCTGAGCACCGGGTCGGTGACCACGTACCCGGGCAGGTCCGGCACCGGGGTGCGCGAGGCGTCGTGGGTGTTGATGAGGTCGAGTTCGCTGCGCCCGTCGACGTTCCAGACGAGCAGCAGCGTGCGGCCGGCGTCGTCGGCGTCGAGGTACTCGAGCTCGGCGTCGGGCCGTTCGGCGATCCGGCGGGGTGTGCCGCGCCACCCGTGCGGTCCGACAGGCTGGGCGACGAGTCCGCGGCGGGGCAGGCCGGCCTCGGTGGCGACGTAGGCGACGAGCGGGCTGGTCTCGCTCGCCGGCGAGGGCCGCAGGAACGCGATGTCAGCGGACCCGTCGGGATCGTCGGCGAACAGGGCGTGGCTCTCGTCGGTCAGGCGGTCGACCACGACGACGAACTCCTGGCCGCGCTGCCCGTCACTGAGCACGACGAGGCGTTCCTCCACCGACAGGTCGAGGATGTGGATGAGTTCGCCGACGGCCAGGTCGTCGCGGTCGCCGGACACCGGGTCGACCAGGTACGAGCGGGCCGGCTGGTCGGCTTCGGTCGAGGGCAGCGTGATGACGACCCGGTGCCCGCTGCGGCTCCACGGGCCGAGCTCGGCGTGCTGGTACCGCGAACCGGCGATCTGTGCGGCGTCGGTGCCGTCCGGCCGGACCACCCAGACCTGCTGCTTCACGCCGCCGTCGGTCGCGATCGCCACGGCGAGCCACTCCCCGTCGGACGACCACGACACCCGGATCACGGGGTCGTCGGACAGCGCGATCCGGACCGGTTCCGGCAGTTCGCCGTCGACGACGACGTCCTGCACGAACACCTCGGGGGTGCCGTGCCGGTCGGACACGAACGCCACGCGCCGGGCGTTCCGGGTCATGGTGGGGCCCCACGACCCCCAGGCGGCGGCGAGCCGCTCACCCAGGTCGGCCGCGGCCCTGGTCGTGACCGAGGGACGGACGTCGGCCGACGACGCGACGCTCGCCGAGCCTCCAGTCCGGATCGAACCCACGTTCACCGCACCCCCTGCTGCTGCAGCCACATCTCGATCAGGCCGAGCTGCCAGAGCGCGTTGGCGCCGATCTCGGTCCGCGTGCTGTTCGGGTCCTGGAGCATCCGCTCGACCGTACCCGGGTCGAACAGGCCGCGCTCACGTGCTTCCGGCGCGTGCAGTGCCGCGCGCACCCGCTCCAGGTACGGGCCCTCGAGCTGCCGGATCGCGGGCACCGGGAACGACCCCTTGCTGCGGTCGATGACGCTGTCGGGGACGATGCCGCGCGACGCCCGCTTCATCACGCCCTTGCCGCCGTCCGACAGCTTGAGCGCGGGCGGGATCGCGCCGGCCAGCTCGACGAACTCGTGGTCCAGGAACGGCACGCGGGCCTCGAGGCCCCACGCCATCGTCATGTTGTCGACGCGCTTGACCGGGTCGTCGACGAGCATCGTCATCGTGTCGCTGCGGAGCGCAGCATCCACGCTCGTCTCCGCGCCCGGAACCGCGAACGCAGCGTCCACGAACGCCGACGGGGTGTCGTCGTCGCTCTTCCAGCGCTCCCCGAGCAGCCCCTGCAGCGCCGGCCACCTGCGGTCCATGAACACGGAACGGTAGGCCTCCGCCGCCTGGTCGCGGGGCACGTCCGCCAACGGCGGGTACCAGTCGTAGCCGGCGAGCACCTCGTCGGCACCCTGGCCGGACTGCACGACCTTGACGTGCTGCGAGACCTCCTGCGACAGCAGGTAGAACGCGACGCAGTCGTGGCTGACCATCGGCTCGCTCATGGCGGCGACCGCACCGTCGATGCCGTCGAGCAGGCGCGTCGACGGGATGTGGATGCGGTGGTGGTCGGTCCCGAAGTGCTCCGCGACCTGGTCCGAGTACTCGAACTCGTCGCCGGACTCACCGCCCGCCGCCTCGAAGCCGATGCTGAACGTGGCGAGGTCCTGCTGCCCGGCCTCGGCGAGCAGCCCGACGACCAGGGACGAGTCGATGCCGCCGGACAGCAGCACGCCGACGGGGACGTCGGCCACCATGCGGCGTTCGACGGCGGTGCGGAGCGAGCCGATGAACGCCTGCTCCCAGTCCTGGTCGGTCCAGTCGGCCCTGGCGGGGTCGCGTTCGAACCGCGGCTCCCAGTAGACGGTGTCGCGGGACGTACCGTCGCGCTCGATCACCCGGACGGTGGCGGGCGGGAGCTTGCCGACACCGGACAGGATCGTGCGGGGTGCCGGCACGATCGAGTGGAAGCTCATGTAGGACGCGAAGGCGACGGGGTCGATGGACGTGTCGATGCCGCCGCCGGCCAGCACCGCGGGCAGGGACGACGCGAAGCGGAGCCCGCCAGGTACCTGTGCCACGTACAACGGCTTGATGCCGAGCCGGTCCCGCGCGAGGACGAGTCGGCCGCTGGCGTGCTCCCAGATCACTATGGCGAACATGCCGATCAGGTGCTCGACGAAGGCCGTGCCCCACTCGGCGTAGGCGACGGCGATGACCTCGGTGTCCGACGTCGAGAAGAACTCGTGACCCTTGCCCCGCAGCTCGTCACGCAGCTGCTCGTAGTTGTAGACCATGCCGTTGTAGGCGATCGTCAGTCCGGCCCGGGGCAGCACCATCGGCTGCGCACCGGCGGTGGACAGGTCGACGATCGACAGCCGTCGGTGCCCGAGCGCGACCGGTCCGCGTGCCCACAGCCCGTCACCGTCGGGGCCGCGGTGCACCATGCACCCGGTCATCCGCGCCACTCCTCCGACGTCCGGGGCCGTGCCGTCGAACCGGATCTCGCCCGCGAGTCCACACATCAGCGCTCTCCCTCGGCCGCCGCCTTCGCGGCGGATCCCACGATCCACGTGTCCTTGGCCCCGCCGCCGCGCGACGAGTTGACGACCATGCTGCCCTCGGGTGCGACCCGGGTCAGGGCGACGTCGGCGAGGTGCGCGTCGTCCGCGCCGGTACCGGTCAGGTAGACGAACGCGCGCAGGTCGACGTGCCGTGGGTCGAGGCCCGCCGGTCCGATGGTCGGGTGCGACGACAGCTGCACCACTTCCTGCCCGACCCAACCAGCAGGATCCGCGGCGATCTCACGCCGTCGCTCGGCCACCTCGGGAGCGCTCGCGCTCGGCCCGATCAGGACCCCGCGTCCGCCTTCGCCGTCGACCGGCTTCGTCACGAGTTCGCCGACCCGGTCGAGCACGGACAGCCGTTCGCCCTCGATGCTCGTGCGGTACGTCGGCACCGACTCGAGCAGCGGCTTCTCGTCCAGGTAGTACCAGATCAGGTCCGGCACGTTGACGTACATCGCCTTGTCGTCGACCAGGGCGTTGCCCGGGGCGTTCGCCAGGTGGACGTGTCCGGCCTCGGCGACGTCGAGGACGCGGGCGCCCAGCTCCGGCGCGTGCTCCGCGGTCAGCGCGCGCACATCGCGGTCGATCCGCAGGTACAGCCCGTCGAGCACGTCGCCGGTCGTCGCGTCGACCACGCGTCCGTCACGGACGTCCAGGTCGGACCCGGCCAGGAGGCGCAGCCCGGCTCCGTCGGCCAGCCTGCGGTGCTCGAACCACGCGCCGGCGGCGGGGCCGTCGCTGACGAGTGCGAGCACCGGGTCCGGGTTACCGGTCACCGCGGTCGCGTTGGTGCGCAGGGTCTCGCGCAGCCGGTCGGTCACGCCGTGCGGGTCCCGCAACAGCGCCGGACGGGGCGCGTCGGGCACGACGGCGTCCATGAGCTCGCGGAGGGCGATGCCGTACGCCACACCCGAGGGTGAGCGCACGTTGTCCTCGAGCACCCGCCAACCGCCGAACTCGTTCCGCACCAGGTCGAAGCCGAGCACGGGTGCCCGCACCGCGTGACCGGGCAGGCGCGAGGCGTCGGGGTCCCAGCCGTTCGCACCGACGAACTGGTGCTCGTCCATGACCCCGTCGGCCACGATCCGCCGCTCGCCGTACACGTCACGCAGGAACAGTTCGATCGCCCGTGCGCGCTGCCCGAGGCCGCGCTCCAGCTGCGACCACTCGTACGCGCTGATCGTCCGCGGCACCAGGTCGCACCCGAACGCCTGCACGCCGCCGTCCACGACGAAGCCGACCTCGTGCTCGCGGGTCCAGGCGTCGCGCGCGGCGCAGTGCTCGTTCGTCGTGTCGGCGTCCCAGGCGGTGAAGTACGTCGCCAGGTCGCGGAACGCCGGACGGGGGCGGGCACCGGGGCCGACCGCTTCGTCGCCGGCGCGCACGCGGTACCCGGGGACCGCGACCGCCGGGTCCTCGTCACGTCCGGACGGCGTGCCGGCGGTGTCCTCGACCACCAGGGCGACGACGTCGTCGAGCTCCCCGCGCTCGGCGTACGCGGTGCGCTGTCGATCGGTGGAGTTGCCGCGGGCCAGGGTCGCCTCGAGCAGGTCCGTGACAGTGCCCCAGTCGCCGAGCTCCTCGAGTTCCGGGCGCAGGCGGGACACCAGTTGCCGGACGGCGACCTCGGCGGGCAGGCGGTCCGGGTGCTGCCCGAGGCCGAGCAGTTCGCCGCTCAGCCCCGTGCGCGCCGCCTGCCACATCGCTGCACGGTGCAGGGGTTCGCTGCGTGGGTGCCACTCGGCGCCGGACTCGACGGCGACCTCGGCCTTCCGCACCGCGGCCCGGAACAGGCCGGCGATCAGGACCGCGTCGTCGACGATCGGGGTGGCGTCGCAGACCCGGAGCTCGAGCGTCGGAGCGTGCGACGACGGCCGCACGTCGAAGTACGCCATCTTCTTGTCGGCGATCACGCCCGAGGCGATCAGGTCGTCGAGCACCTTGTCGTACTCGGCCGCGTTCGACACTCGCCCGAAGCTGCCGGCCGACGGCCACCGCTGCCAGATGATGCTGCGGAACGACGAGTACCCGGTGTCCTGCCCGTTCCAGAACGGACTGGACGCGCTCAGGGCCAGCAGCACCGGCAGCACCGGCGCGACCCGTTGGGCGATCTGCACCGCCAGGTCGCGATCGCTCACCCCGACGTGCACCTGCAGGCCGCAGATGAGCTGCTCGTCGACGAGCATCCGGTACTGCTCCTGCATCCGGCCGTAGCGCCCGCCGCTGGTCAGTTCGAAGTCGGCGTACTCGGACCGCGGCGCGGTGCCCACCGACGCGATGGTGACCCCGGCCGGTGCGATCGCGGCGCTGAGCTCCCGGCGCAGGTCGACGATCACCCGCCGCAGGTCGTCGAGGGTGCGCACCACGGGGGTGTTCGTCTCGATGGTGGTGCGCTGCAGTTCCGCGCCGAAGCGGTCGGCGGGCAGCTTGGGCAGAAGGCGCGGGGCCTTCGCGGAAAGTCGGCCGGACTCGAGGTCGATGAGGTGCAGCTCTTCCTCGGCGCCGAGCGTCAGCTCTGCACTCATGGCTGGAACCTACGCGCGGCCGCTGTGGCGTGCGCCGCGGCACACCGCCTGACTCGCGTCCGTAACACGCCCGTCAATCGAGCGTCACGAGCGCTGCGCCTCCCGGCCGCACCGTGCGCCCGTCGCCGCCCCGTGCGAGGTTGCACGCTCCGTGCCCGGTTACAAGCGCGCACCACGCGCGCAACCTCGCACCAGCTCACGCACCTCGCACCGTGCGACCCGCGCGGATCGCGCACCGGTCCGCGAAAGCCGCACCGTGCTGTGGACGCACCGCACGTGCGGACGGGAGGCACGGCGCCAGCCCGCCACGCGCCTCCCGCCCGCACCGTGCGCACCTCGCCACCCCGTGCGAGGTTCCACGCACCGTGCCCGGTAACAAGCGCGCACCACGCGCGCAACCCCGCACCAGCCCGCGAAAGCCGCACCGTGCTGTGGACGCACACCACCCGCCGGACGGGAGGCACGGCGCCAGCCCGCCACGCGCCTCCCGCCCGCACCGTGCACGCTTCGTCACCCCGTGCGAGGTTCCGTGCTCGGTGCGAGGCGCGCGGGCTCGCACGGAGTACGGAACCTCGCACCAGGCCACGCACCTCCCACCGTGCGTGCGGCGCCTACCCGCGCGTCCGGGCCAGGCGCCGGTTCAGCGCACCGTTCAGCAGCGCCACGAGCAGCCCCACCGCGAACACGAGCGTCCCGAAGCACAGCACCTGCGGCGGCATCCCGGCCTTCGCGGCGCCGTACACGAACAGCGGGAACGTCACCGCGGGCCCGGCGACGAACGAGGTGATGACGTAGTCGTCGATCGACATCGCGAGCGCGAGCAGCCCGGCCGCGAGCATGCCCGGCGCGAGCAACGGCAGCGTCACGAGCCGGAAGGCCTGGAGCGGCGTCGCCCCGAGGTCGCTCGCTGCCTCTTCGAGCACCCGCGACGTGCCGGAGATCCGGGCGCGGAGCACCACCACGACGTACGCGACGTCGAATGCCACGTGGGTGATGAGCACGGTCAGGAACCCGGTGCCGAGCCCCACGGACAGGAAGAACGACAGCGACGCCGAGCCGACCACGATGGACGGCGCCGCGATGTCCGCGAACACCACGGCGTTCACGGCACCGCGGCCGGGGAACCGGTACCGCTCGAGTGCCAGGGCCAGCGGCAGCCCGATCGCGACCGAGATGATCGCGGCCAGGAACGCGACGACGACCGAGGTGACGAACGCGGCTCCGAGCCCGCACACGTTGACCAGGTTCGCGTACCAGTACGTCGTGAAGCCGTTCCACGCGAACGACAGCCGGTTCGTCGGGGCGTCGTTGAACGAGTACACGATCATGTAGACGATCGGGACGAGTGTGATCGCGATGGTGACCCAGTAGACGATCGCGAGCCAGGGCCCGCGGCGGTTCACGCCGTGGCGGCTCGGGCCGCGGGCGATCCCGCCGGTGGCCGGTGCGGCGGACGATCGGGTGGGTGCGACGGCGGTCATACGAGGTCCTCGAGGTCGTCGGTGCCGGAGACGCGGGCGTAGATGAACAGGATGATGCCGAGCACGACCATGAGCACGGTCGACAGTGCCGCGGCGACGTTGTACTGCTGGTTGCCGGAGTACGCGTCCTGGATCGCCTGACCGATCGTGTAGGTGTTCGTGCCGCCGAGCAGCGCCGAGTTCACCGGGTCGCCGACGCTGTCGATGAACACGAGCAGGACGCCGGCGAAGATGCCCGAGCGGGACAGCGGCAGCGTGGTGTGCCAGAACGCCCGGAACTTGCCGGCGTACAGGTCGTTGGCGGCCTCGCCGAGTCGCGGGTCGATGCGTTCGAGCGCGGCGTAGATCGGCAGCACCATGAACGCCAGGTCGTTGTAGGCGTCGCCGAAGATCACCGCGCCGCCGGTACCGAGGATGTGGAAGTCCTTGCCGGCCAGGCCGATCGCCTGCAGGAAGGTGACGACCGGACCCTGCGACGCGAGCACGAACGCCCACATGTCGGTGCGGATGATGAACGACACCAGGAAGCTCACGAACACGAGCATGAGCAGCGGGTTCTTCCACCGCGGCGAGACCCGGAACGCGATGAAGTACGCCACCGGGTAGCCGACGATGATGGTCACGACCGTGGCGGCGGCGCCGTACCAGAGGGACCGGAGCAGGAACGTCAGGTAGGGCACCTGCGGGTCGATGAACAGGGAGCCGTAGATCCCCCAGTTCCACGTGAAGGTGTACCCGTCGTCCGGGTTGCCCGACATGAGCGAGACGATGAGCCCCGACACGAGCGGGATGACGAAGAACACGCAGAGGTACGCGGTCCCGACCAGCGCGAGCAGGAAGGGCGTGCTGCGACGGCGTCCCCGACGGACCGGTGCCGGACCAGCACCCGGTGTCGGTGCGGCACCCGGGCCGGCGACCCCGACGGCGGTCACGACTGCACCACCGCGTTGAAGATGCCGTTCCACTCCGAGTACTCGTCGTAGTTCTCGAACACCCGGAACTCGTGCGACCGGTCCAGCACGTCGGAGTCCGGGAACACCAGCGGGCTGTCCGCCACCGTCGCGTCGTCGAGCTCGTCACGGACGTAGGCCTCGGCGCTGGGGACCGGGCAGACGTAGTTGACCCAGTCCTCGACGATGCCCGCGATCTTCGGCGTGTAGTAGAAGTCCATCCACTCGAGGGCGGCCACCGGGTTCGCTGCCTGCCGCGGGATCATGAGGTTGTCGTGCCACATCATCTGGCCCTCCTCCGGCGTGACGAACTTCAGGTCCTCGAACCCGGACTGCTGCGCCTGGAAGACGTCGCCGGACCACGCCTGGGTGATCCAGGTGTCGCCGTTCTCGAGCTTGTTGATGTAGCTCTGGTCGTAGAAGCCGGTCACGCTCGGGCGCAGTTTCCGCAACCACGCCTGCGCTTTCCGCCAGTCCGCCGGGGTGGACGTCTCCGGGGCGATGCCGTTCGCGAGCAGCCCGAGGGAACCGAGCTCGGTGTTGTCGCTCATCAGCCCGACGCGGCCCGCGAACGCCGGGTCGAGCAGGTCCTGGAACGACGTGATCTCGCGGTCGATGTACTTCGGGTTGTAGGCGATCCCGGTGAAGCCGGTCTGCCAGACGACGGAGTGCTTGTTGCCGGGGTCGTACGTCGGGTCCTTCACCGAGTCGCCCGCGTTCGCCGCGAAGTTCGGCAGCCGCGAGTGGTCGAGCTCGCACACGAAGCCGTTCTTGATCATCTGGGTCAGCTCGAACCCGTTGGTCATCACGACCAGGTCGTAGCCGGTGGCACCCTGCGCCCGCAGGATCGGCGAGACGGTCGCGTAGAACGTCGCGTTGTCCTGGATCACCGCCTGGTAGTCGACGCTGATGCCGGTGGCCTTCTGGAACAGCGCGAGCGACTCGGACTTGCCGTGGTCGGAGTCGATGTAGAGCGGCCAGTTCGCGAAGTTCAGCTGCTTCGTCGCCTTGGCGTCCTTCCAGAACGCGGTCCAGTCGACGGCGTTCTCGGCGCCGGAGGCGGCTGAGCCCTTGATGCTGCACCCGGTGAGCAGCGCCGCGAGCGCGGCGGCTCCTCCGCCGGCGAGCAGGCCGCGTCGGCTGACGCGCGCGGACGTCAGTCCGCGCAGCAGGTCCGGGCCGGGTCCCCCGCCGGTCACGCGAGCGATCCTGCCGTGGCGGGTGCGGACTGGAGGCCCGTGGCGGCGTGGGTGGTGACGGTCTGGTCGGACGCGGGGTGCGCCTCCAGGCCGAATCCGTGGTCGACGCCCCACGTGAGCCAGACCTCCGTGCCGGTGGCGATCCGCGGTCCGCCCTTCGAGTTCTGCGCGAAGACGGAGACGCGGCCGGCTCCGGGGACGTCCACCAGGTACTGCGTGCTGACTCCGGAGAACGAGACGTCGACCACGCGGCCGGGGCCGAGGATGTTGCGGCCGGCTTCGGGGGTGGGCTCCGAGGTGCGGATCTTGAGCTTCTCGGGGCGGACGCCGACGACGACGCTGCCCGAGGTCCGGACGGCGCGGTCGGCCGGGACGGCGATGGTGCCCGCCGGGGTCGCGACCACGAGCAGCGGACCGTCGGTGCCGCGGACCTCGCCCTCGAGCAGGTTCGACTGGCCGAGGAAGTTCGCGACGAACGCGGTCCGGGGCAGTTCGTACAGGTCCTGGGGGCTGCCCATCTGCTCGATCCGGCCGCCGTTCATGACGGCGACCGTGTCGGCCATCGTCATCGCTTCTTCCTGGTCGTGGGTGACGTGCAGGAAGGTGAGCCCGACCTCGGCCTGGATCGTCTTGAGTTCGAGCTGCATCTGGTGCCGGAGCTTCAGGTCGAGCGCACCGAGCGGCTCGTCGAGCAGCAGGAGTGCCGGCCGGTTCACGATCGCGCGTGCCAGCGCGACGCGTTGCTGCATGCCGCCGGACAGGGAAGCGGGGCGCTTGTCGGCCGAGGCGTCGAGTTCGACCAGGTGCAGGGCCTCGCGCGCCTTCGTCATCGGGTCCGGGATCCGTCGCCGCTTCAGGCCGAACGCGACGTTGTCGAGCACGCTCATGTGCGGGAACAGCGCGTAGTTCTGGAACACCGTGTTGACGGGCCGCTGGTAGGGCTTCGTGTCGGTGACGTCCTCGCCGCCGATCGTGATGGTGCCGCTCGTGGGCTCCTCGAGCCCGGCGACCAGTCGCAGGGTCGTGGTCTTGCCGCAGCCCGAGGGGCCGAGCAGGGCGAAGAACGAGCCGGCCGGCACCGTCAGGTCCAGCGCGTCGACCGCGGTGTGGCCGGGGAACGACTTGGTGATCTGCTCGAGTCGGAGATCGGCTCCGGATTCGGCGAACGTGCCGGTCATTGCCATGGTGCCTCCTGCTGCTTCGGAAGGATCGGGGTCAGCCGATGTAGGACATGACGTGCTTGATGCGGGTGTAGTCGTCGAACCCGTACTGGGACAGGTCCTTGCCGTAGCCGGAGTGCTTGAACCCGCCGTGCGGCATCTCGGCGACGATCGGGATGTGGGTGTTGATCCACACACACCCGAAGTCCAGGTCACGGGCGAAGCGCATCGCCCGCGAGTGGTCGGTCGTCCACACCGAGCTCGCGAGCCCGTACTCGACGTCGTTCGCGGCGCGCAGTGCGTCGTCCTCGGTCGTGAAGCGCTGCACGGTCTGCACGGGGCCGAAGACCTCTTGCTGCACGATGCGGTCGGTCTGGCGCAGGCCGGACACGATCGTGGCCTGGTGGAAGTAGCCGACGTCGCCCTGCCGCCCGCCGCCGAGCTCGATCGTGGCGTGGTCGGGGAGGGTGTCGACGAAGGACCGGACCTGGGCGAGCTGGTTCGCGTTGTTCACCGGGCCGAAGTACGGCGTGGCCGTGTCGGCGCCGGTGGTCGCGGTCGCACGTGCCGAGGCGGCGAGCGCCGCCACGAACTCGTCGTGGATGCCGTCCTGCACGAGCACCCGGGTGGCGGCGGTGCAGTCCTGCCCGGCGTTGAAGAACCCCGCGGCGACGATGCCGGCGACGGCGGACGGGATGTCGGCGTCGTCGAACACGATCACCGGGGCCTTGCCGCCGAGCTCGAGGTGGGTGCGCTTCAGGTCGCCGGCGGCGGCGCGGGCGACCTCCATGCCGGCGCGGACGGACCCGGTGATGGACACGAGCTGCGGGGTGGGGTGGTCGATCATCGCGGCGCCGGTGGTGCGGTCGCCGACGACGACGTTGAGCACGCCGGGCGGCAGGAACTCGGCGGCGACCTCGGCGAGCAGCAGGGTGGAGAGCGGAGTGGTGTCGCTCGGCTTGAGCACGGTGGTGTTCCCCGCGGCGAGCGCCGGGGCGAACTTCCACACCGCCATGTTGAGCGGGTAGTTCCACGGGGTGACCTGGGCGACGACGCCGATGGGCTCGCGCCGGACGAACGAGGTGTGGTCGGCCATGTACTCGCCGGCGCTGCGGCCCTCGAGGTTGCGGGCGGCTCCGGCGAAGAAGCGGATCTGGTCGACGGACAGCAGGATCTCGTCCTCGACCAGGGTGGCCCGGGGCTTGCCGGTGTCGAGGGACTCGAGGTCGGCGAACTCCGATGCCCGCTGCTCCATGGCGTCCGCGATCCGGAACAGCGCGAGCTGCCGTTCGCCGGGGGTCGTGCGTCGCCAGGTCGCGAAGGCGGTGCTCGCGCTCGTGAACGCGGCGTCGACGTCGGCGGCCGTGGACACGGGGGACGTGCCGTAGACCTGCTCGGTGGTGGGGTCGACCAGGTCGAACCGGGTGTCCGCGCCCGACTCGACGAACGACCCACCGACGAAGTTGCGCACCTCGTGCGTCGTGGTCACCGTTTCCGTCGTGTCCAGCATGGCGGTGATCCTGACACGGATTCCGGCGGCGCGGAAGACGGATTCGGAGGTTGTGGAGAACCGTAACAACGGAAATCGTCGCGAAACACGGTGTTCACAACGGAATCCCTTGCGCGCTCCGGGCCTCGCTGCCATGCTGTCCGGCATGGCGGCAGCACCACGACGTCCGGGACCGATCGACGACACCTCGAAGCGGATCATCGAACAACTCCAGGCGGACGGCCGCCGTCCGTACGGCGAGATCGGCAAGGCCGTCGGTCTCAGCGAGGCGGCGGTCCGGCAACGAGTCCAGAAGCTCACCGAGACCGGCGTCATGCAGATCGTCGCAGTCACCGACCCGATGCAGCTCGGCTTCCACCGGCAGGCGATGATCGGCATCCGGGTCAGCGGCGACACCCGAACAGTCGCCGATGCCCTCGAACAGCTGCCGGCGGTCGACTACCTCGTCATGACCGCCGGCAGCTTCGACCTGATGGTCGAGGTCGTCTGCGAGGACGACGACGACCTGATCGAACTGCTCAACGGCACGATCCGGGCCATCCCGGGCGTCGCCGGCACCGAGACCTTCGTCTACCTGCAACTCCGCAAACAGCTCTACGACTGGGGAACGCGATGACCATCTCAGACCAGACGACCGGACAGCCCACGCGGCTCCACTCCTACGACCCGTTCGCCCCGGTCGACGACGCCGACCTGCAGCGGAAGTCCCGGGACCACCTGTGGATGCACTTCGCCCGACACGGTGCGAACCAGGCCGGTGCCGACGTGCCGATCATGGTGCGCGGCGAGGGCCACCACGTCTACGACAGCCACGGCAAGGGCTACATCGACGGGCTCTCCGGCCTGTTCGTCGTCGCCGCCGGCCACGGTCGGAAGCGCCTGGCCGAGATGGCTGCGAAGCAGGCGGAGACGCTGAGCTTCTTCCCGATCTGGTCCTACGCGCACCCGGCGGCCATCGAGCTCGCCGACCGCCTGGCCGAGCACGCCCCCGGTGACCTCAACAAGGTCTTCTACTCGACGGGCGGCGGCGAAGCGGTGGAGACCGCCTTCAAGCTCGCGAAGTACTACTGGAAGCTCCAGGGCAAGCCCATGAAGCACAAGGTCATCTCGCGCGCGGTCGCCTACCACGGCACCCCGCAGGGTGCCCTGGCGATCACCGGCATCCCGGCGATGAAGCAGATGTTCGAGCCCCTGACGCCCGGTGGCTTCCGGGTGCCGAACACGAACTACTACCGCGCCGAGGAGATGGGCTTCCCGGGCGGCACCGAGGAGCAGTTCGGCTTCTGGGCGGCCGAGCGCATCCGCGAGATGATCGAGTTCGAGGGCCCCGACACCGTCGCGGCGGTGTTCCTGGAACCGGTGCAGAACTCCGGCGGCTGCTTCACCCCGCCGCCCGGGTACTTCCAGCGGGTGCGCGAGATCTGCGACGAGTACGACGTCCTGCTCGTCTCCGACGAGGTGATCTGCGCCTTCGGCCGCATCGGGACCATGTTCGCGTGCGACACCTACGACTTCGTGCCGGACATGATCACGTGCGCGAAGGCGATGACCTCGGGCTACTCCCCCATCGGCGCGACCATCATCAGCGACAAGCTCTTCGAGCCGTTCTCCAAGGGCGACACGACCTTCTACCACGGGTACACGTTCGGCGGGCACCCGGTGTCGGCCGCCGTCGCGATGGAGAACCTCGACATCTTCGAGGAAGAGGGCCTGCTCGCGAACGTGCGGCAGAACGCCCCGCTGTTCAAGGCCGAGCTCGACACCCTGAAGGACCTGCCGATCGTCGGGGACGTCCGCGGTGACGGCTACTTCTACGGCATCGAGCTCGTCAAGGACAAGGCCACCAAGACGACCTTCGACGACGACGAGTCCGAGCGGCTGCTGCGCGGGTTCCTGTCGAAGGCGCTGTTCGACGCCGGGCTGTACTGCCGGGCGGACGACCGCGGCGACCCGGTCGTGCAGCTCGCTCCGCCGTTGACCATCGGGCAGCCGGAGTTCCGCGAGATCACCTCGATCCTGCGGAGCGTCCTGTCCGAGGCCTCGTCGAAGATCTGACCGTGAGCGGCTACCGGGGCGTCTCGTTCTGGCTCGACCAGCTCGCGTCCACCGGACGCGACGACCTGGCGCCCCGGCCGCCGCTCGACGGCGACACGACCGCGGACGTCGCGATCGTCGGCGGTGGACTGACGGGTCTCTGGACCGCCTGGTACCTGCACCAGGCCGACCCGGGCCTCCAGATCGTCGTCCTGGAACGCGAGATCGCCGGGTTCGGCGCCTCCGGTCGCAACGGGGGCTGGTGCTCGGCCTTGTTCCCGCGCTCCGCGGAGTCCGTCGCGCGCGAGCACGGCCGTGACGCCGCACTCGCGCTGCGCGCAGCGATGCGCGACACCGTCGACGAGGTCGGGCGGGCAGCGTCCGAAGCCGAGGTCGACTGCGACTACGTGAAGGGCGGCACCGTCCTCTACGCGCGCTCCGCCGTGCAGGAACGCGCGGCGCACGACGAGGTCGCCTCGTCGGCCGAGTGGGGCGACGACATGACCTGGCGCCCGGCTCGGCCCGGCGACGCCGCCGGATCGGCGGGGGTCGCGTGGACCCCGGACTGCGCGCGGGTGCAGCCCGCAGCACTGGTGCGTGGCCTGGCGGCCGCCCTGGAGGCCCGGGGCGTCCGGATCGCGGAGCACACGCCCGCCTCGTCGTGGGACCACGGGCGTGTGGTCACGTCGCGTGGGACCGTCACGGCCGGCGCGGTCGTCATCGCGGTCGAGGGGTACGGCGCACAGCTCGAACAGACGAAGCGGCGGATCCTGCCGCTCTACTCGCTCATGATCGCGACGGCGCCGCTGCCCGCGGCGGTGTGGGACCGCATCGGCCTGGAGCACGGGCAGACGTTCTCCGACTACCGGCACCTGCTCGTGTACGGGCAGCGCACGGCAGACGACCGACTGGCGTTCGGCGGACGCGGAGCCCGCTACCACTGGGGGTCCGCGATCACCCCCGGCTACGACCGAGTGCCACGCGTCTTCGAGCACCTGCGGAAGTCCCTGGCGGAGTTGTTCCCCGCCGTCACCGACGCCCCGATCACCCACACGTGGGGCGGCCCGCTCGGGGTGCCGCGCGACTGGTGCGCGTCCGTCACCTGGGACGGGCACGTCGGCACCGCTGGCGGCTACGTCGGTGACGGACTCTCCACGACGAACCTGGCCGGGCGGACGCTCGCCGACCTCGTGCGCGGGGTCGCGTCACCGCTCACCGCGCTGCCGTGGGTGAACCACCGCTCGCCCGACTGGGAGCCCGAGCCGCTCCGGTTCCTCGGGGCGAACGCCGGACTCGTGGCGACCGACCTGGCCGACCGCGAAGAAGCCCTGACCGGACGGCCGAGCCTGGCGGCGCGGCTGATGGCACCCCTGACAGGAGGCCACTGATGGCTGCACTCGATGCCGACGTCGTCGTCGTGGGAGCCGGGGTCGCCGGGCTCGCCACTGCCCGGGCGCTCGTACTCGACGGCCAGCGGGTCGTCGTGCTCGAGGCCCGCGACCGGATCGGCGGCCGCACCTGGACCGACACCGCGCTCGGCGTGCCCGTCGACCTCGGCGCCTCGTGGATCCACGGTGTCGACGGCAACCCGCTCTGGGCCCTGGCTCCCCGGTTCGGCATCGAGACCGTCGAGTTCACCGTCGGGAGCTTCCAGTTCGACGGCCGGCCGATCGCGTGGCACGGCCCCTCCGGCGCGCCGCTGTCCGAGGCCTCGGCCTCCGCGTTCGTCGCGGACCTGCACACCGTCGACGCCGCCCTGGACACCGTCGTCGCACACGCTCCACCGCCCTCGACGTACGCGGCCGCCGTCGACACCGTGCTGCGGTCCCTGCAGTGGCAGGGCGACCGGGCCGCGCGGGTCCGCGAGTACATGGCGCACCGCTCCGAGGACCTCTGCGGCGCACCCGTGACCGTCCTCGACGCCCGCGGCCTCGAAGAGGAACACGTCCCCGGCGACGAGGTGGTGTTCCCCGGCGGCTACGCGCAGTACGCCGCCGCCCTGGCCGAGGGGCTCGACGTCCGGCTGTCCGCGGTCGTGCGGTCGGTGACGCAGTCCGCGACGGGTGTCGTGGTCGGACTCGCCGACGGTTCGTCGGTCACGGCGGACGACGTCGTCGTGACCGTCCCGCTCGGGGTGCTGCAGGCCGGCGACGTGACGTTCGACCCACCGCTCGCCGAGACGGTCACCGGTGCGATGGGCCGACTCGGGATGGGCGTCTACGACAAGGTGTTCCTGCGGTTCCCGGAGCGGTTCTGGGGCGAGTCGTGGGTGGTCCGCCAGCAGGGGTCGGCCGGTGTCGACTGGCACTCCTGGTACGACATGTCCCGCGTCACCGGAGCGCCGGTACTGGCCGCACTGGTCGGCGGGACAGGGGCCCGGCGCCTCGAGACCCTGCCGGACGCCATGATCGTCGAAGAGGGCGTCGGCGGCCTGCGGCGGATGTTCGGCCCGTCGGTCCCCGAACCCGAGGCGTTCCGCATCACCCGGTGGGCCGACGACCCGTTCGCACGCGGCTCGTACTCGTACCTGCACGTCGGGGCGTCACCGGACGACCACGACCTGCTCGGGGCGCCGTCCGGCCGGGTGCAACTCGCCGGCGAGGCCACGTGGGGCGACGACCCGGCGACCGTGCACGGCGCGCTGCTGTCCGGACTGCGGGCGGCCGGGCGGTTGCTCGGCTCCGAGGTCGAGCCGCTCGTGCTCGCGACGCCCGTCAGGGGCTGATCTGTCAGCCGAGGAGGTCAGTCTCCGGCAGCGGGGGCAGCAACGAGTCGAGCAGCGCGTTCGTCAACGACCCGGCTTCCAGCGCACGGCGTGGGGAGTCGGAGCCGAGCACAGCCTGCTGCACGTTCCACCACTGCAGGGCATCCCACCGCTGCTGCTCTGTCCCGTCGCCACCCTGCAACAGGCGGCGGTTGGCGTTGATGACGACGGGGAAGAGGTCACCAGTCTCGTCGTTGAACTGGAATGCGGGGTACCGGTGCGCCTGCGCGCCCGGCACTGCGAGTACGGCACCCTGCTTCCGGTAGTAGCCGAGCCGGCTCCGCTGCTTCGATTGAGACTCCTTGTGCCAGAGCCGAGCTGCCGCATCGACTGGGTACAGCAAGTCGATCCCTCGCAGAGCTTCTGCCCGCTCGAGGAGGACGCGGTCTCTCGCGTAGTCGGGCTGCCACACTCGTTCGGCTTCCCACCCCTGCGGGAATCCCATTCCACGCAACTTCTCGGCGCTGTCACCGGCGAACGACTCGATCAGGTCACGGAGCCCATCGCGTGTCTCGTTCGAGCCGTCGATGCGCACGAGGAAGTACGCGAGGACGACGAGTGTGCCGTAGACACGGCTCGACGGACGCGAGACCGGCGTCGTCCCGCTGATCTCGTCTGCCTGCTCTCGGAGGTGAGCCAGCTCAGGAGCGCCCTCAGGCACGGCGAGGGGAGCGGTCAGGTTCCGGTTCCACAACCGGGCATGGTGCGCCGCGGTGTTGCGGACCTGTCGCAGGTGCTCGAGCCAGTTGCTCAGGGCAGCTGCGTCCCCGTTGCCGTCGGGGAGGTACAGGTCGAAGTCGATTGCGATCTGTTGTCGGTGCCGCTGGCTCATACCGCCGAACAGCCTGTTGAGCGTGCCGAAGGACATGACCTCCGTTGCCGCCCAAACCGGCAACGGTCTCCCGTAGGTAGCCTCGAAGTGCGGCATGAAAGTCTCGTTCGACAGCTCCTCGGCGCGAGCCTGCTTCCGAAGCCACGACTGGTGGTCGCTTTCAATGTGATCGCAGGCGCTCGTACAGTTCGGCCCGCTGCAACTGCGATTCCTCGATCGAGTCCAATCTGAACTCAACGCTGACGGATCGGTATGGGTGAACGGTCCCGTTCGTCCCAGGAGGTGCCCGATCCGAAATCGGAGAGCGACCTCGACCCGTGACAGCGCGAGGAGAACCGCGGCTCGCAGCGCTTCATCGAACCGATAGCTCGCGATGACGTCGGCCAGACTCGAGCCTGCAACGAAGTCGGACGGGCGCGCCTCACCCTCCGCGCTTGCAGGAACGCGAAAGGGATACCAGTAGCCGGAGAGTCGGTAGTACCCGATCGACGCCAGGGCGTTGAGCGCGGTCGTCTTGTCTCCGATCTGAAGACCGCGTCGCTCGATGAGCTCCAGCTGGTCCTCGACGGACAGGAACGGCTTCGCGTAGGTGCTCGTCACACCGTCATCGTAAAGAAAACTGGCCGCCTCCCCTTGTCGGGAATGACGGCCAGTCGTGATGCCGCAACGATACCCCGACGGCCCGCCAATGTCACCCCCTCAGGCGACGTCGTGCTGCACCGCGGTGGGAACCCTTCAGTCGAACGCGGGGGTGTCGACCGAGCACGTCACGGGCTCACCCGCGGCAGCGGTCTCCGTGGCGATCTCGCGCTTGCCGTCGAGCAGGATCCGGCAGGTCGCCGTCGCGCCCCGCGCCGGGGCCGCCCGGACCGAGGCGCGCTGCTCGGCGAGGACGATCGACTCGTGCTCCCAGGTGCCCGCCTCCTGCGTGCCCGTCTTCTGGGTGCCCGTTTCCTGCGTGCCGAGTCGGTGCACCTCCGGGGCGTCGCCGCGCTTCTCGGCGCCCTCGACGCGGACGTCGGTCAGTTCCGACCCGGCCGACCCGTCGACCTGCACCTGGTACGTGACCGCCCAGGCGTCGCCGGTCTGCTGCTGGATGAAGGAGCAGCCGGTCGCGGTGAGGGCCAGGCCCCCGGCGAGGACGGCGGCTGCCACGAGACGGACGGGGCGGTGGATGCGTTCGGTCATGGCTCCAGCCTCGACCGGTGGCGATCCGGTGTCGTCCGCCGCTCGGTGCGCCGTCGTGCACCTCCGGGGCGACCCCGCGTCCGTCGCGCGGTGGACACGACGGACCGACGCGCCGCCACGGGTCACCTCCGCGCGAAGCCGGTGCGCGACACTCACACCGTGACCCCGACCAGGACCCGCCACCGCCACGAACACCGCGCACCGGTGGCGATCGCCGTCCTGGTGAACCTCGGGCTCGGCCTGTTCCTGCCGAGCGAGGTGCTGTTCTTCCCGTCGTGGGTGGTCCCGGTGCTCGGCGTCCTGCTGCTGATCCCGCTCGTCGTCTTCAACCCGCGGCGACTGACCCGCGAGACGACCTGGTCGCGGTGGGTGTCCTTCTCGTTGGCGATCCTGCTCACCGTCGCGAACCAGCTGACCGTGGTCCGGACGATCGAGGTGCTCCTCGGTGGCCAGGCCGACGGCGGTGCCGTGCTGCTCACCGCCCTGCAGGTGTGGGTGAGCACGATCATCGCGTTCGGGCTCGTGTACTGGGAGCTCGACCGGGGCGGGCCGGTGGCTCGTCGTCGTCCCGAGCTGTGGACGAGTGCCGAGGCCGACTTCCAGTTCCCGCAGGAGACCGACCCGAAGACCGCCGCGTGGCGACCGGTGTACCTGGACTACCTCTACGTCGCGATGACGAACATGGTGGCGTTCAGCCCGACCGACACCATGCCGATGACCGTGCGCGCGAAGATGATCATGGCCTACCAGGCACTCGGCGGGTTCATCCTGCTGGCCCTGGTCATCTCGCGCGCGGTCAACATCATCAGCTGAGGTCGCTCAGGAGCCGTGTGCCTCCTCCGACACCGGCTGCCACTCGCGCCAGGTCGCCAGGCGGGACGCGTAGTCCTTCTCGGCGATGCCGAGCGGTGCCTTGCCGAAGAAGACGCGCAGGGGCGGCTGCTCGGCGTCGACGACCTTCAGGATCGCCGAGCGGGTCGCCTCGGGCTTGCCGGGGTCGGCGGCCGACGGGCGCTTCGACGCGGCCTCGCGGACGTCGGCGTAGGCGGCGATCTCGTCGCTCTTCTTCGACGACGGTCCGGACCAGTCGGTCGAGAAGCCGCCCGGCTCGATGAGCGTCACGTGGATGCCGAAGCCGGCGACCTCCTGCGACAGGGACTGCGACAGCCCCTCGAGCGCCCACTTCGACGCGTGGTAGGCGCCGACCGTCGGGAACGCGCTGATCCCGCCGATGCTCGACACCTGGATGACGTGCCCGGAGCCCTGCTCCCGCATGATCGGCAGCGCGGCCTGGGTCACCCAGAGCGCCCCGAACAGGTTCGTCTCGAGCTGGGCGCGGACCTCGTCCTCGGTGAGTTCCTCGACCATGCCGAAGTGGCCGTAGCCGGCGTTGTTCACGACGACGTCGAGCGAGCCGAAGTGCTCCACCGCACGCTGCACGGCCGCGAAGTCCGCGGCACGGTCGGTCACGTCGAGCTGCAGTCCGAGGAACGTGTCCGGGTACCGGTCGACGAGTGCTTGCACGTCGTCGGTGTCGCGGGCCGTGCCGGCGACGGAGTCTCCACGTTCGAGAGCGGCTTCCGCCCACTCGCGGCCGAAGCCCTTCGACGCTCCGGTGATGAACCAGGTCTTGCTCATGCTGTCTCCTCCTGAGATCTGACGCGATCAGGCAACGCTCCCCGCTTCCGTGGCACCTGGAGGTCCGGGTGACGGACGCGGCAAGCGGACACCGGCGGACCGCGACTCAGGGTCGCGGTGCCGCGAACTCCAGGTTGACGTTGTCGGGGTCCTGCACGGACAGGATCACCAGGCCGAACGGCGGCAGGTCGGTGACGTCGCCGTGCTCGATGCCGGCGGCGTCCAGCCGCTCGACGGCGGCGTGCAGGTCGTCGACGGACCCGACGCGGAACGACACGTGGTCGAGGCCGACTCGGTCGGGATCGAACCGGTCCTCGGCGGGGGCGACCGGTCGCAGGCCGAGCGTCTGCCCGCCGAACGTGAACGAGCACCCGCCGTAGGTCCGCCACGGGTCGTCGTGGATCGTCGGGTCGTCGATCTGGTCGCTGAAGTCACTGCCGGGCGACATGCCGAACAGCTGCTCGTAGAAGGCCTTGCTCCGGCGGATGTCCGTGACCGTGAGGCGCACGTGCGAGAAGCCGAGCGGCGTGACGAGGGGTTCGCTCATCACCCCACCCAACTCCCCCTGGGCCTTGCGCTCGTTGACCATGCGATCAACAATGGCGGGATGGACGTCGTCATCGCTCCCCCGCACCCGTCTCCGCTGCACCAGGACACCGGCACCCCCCGCCGCTCGACCCGCGTCGCCCTCGTGCAGGTGCGTTGGCTCGAAGACCCCGCTGCCCACCGAGCACAACTCGCCGACGGCATCGCCACCGCGGCGGCCAACGGCGCCGCGGCGGTGTTCCTGCCCGAGCTCACCCTGCGCCGCTACCCCGGCGACACTCCGGCCAGTGGTGTCCCGAAGGACCTCGCCGAGTCGCTCGAGGACGGCCCGACGGTCACCTTCGCCCGCGCACAGGCGATCGAGCACGGGGTGTTCGTCCACGCCTCCCTGTACGAGCGCCCTGCCGACGACGACCAGCCCGACGACCCCCGCGGCTACAACACCGCCGTCCTCGTCGCCCCCGGCGGCACCCTGGTCGGCCGGACCCGAAAGACCCACATCCCGATCAGCGCCGGCTACTACGAGGACACGTACTTCCGCCCGGGCACGGACGACGACGCCTTCCCGGTGTACGAGCCGGCGGGACTCGGCGCACGCCTCGGGTTACCGACCTGCTGGGACGAGTGGTTCCCCGAGGTGGCCCGGTCCTACGGCCTCGCCGGGTCCGAGGTCCTGGTGTACCCGACGGCGATCGGCTCCGAGCCGACGTTCCCGGACTTCGACACCGCGCCGATCTGGCGGCAGGTCATCGTCGCGAACGGCATCACCGCCGGCCAGTTCATGGTCGTCCCGAACCGCTGGGGCGACGAGGGCGACATCACGTTCTACGGGTCGTCGTTCATCTCGGACCCGTTCGGCCGCGTGCTCGCCGAAGCTCCGCGTGACGCTGACGCGGTGCTCGTGGCGGACCTCGACCTCGAGGCCCGGACGGAGTGGCTCCGACTGTTCCCCTTCTACGTGACCCGTCGCCCCGACCTCTACGCGGGGCTCGTCGCCCCGGTCGACGAGGACCGCCACGCGTACGGCGCACGCGACGCGATCGACGCGGCCATCGGGGTGGCGGCGACCGACGCCGGACCGGAGGTGCGCGCATGACGTGGGTGATGCCTCCCGAGACTGCTCCGCAGGAACGCACCTGGATGGCGTTCCCGCGCCCCGGCCTGACACTCGGTGACGACGCGGCGAGCGCCGAGGCGGCGCGACGGACGTGGGCGACCACCGCCAACACGATCAGCGAGCACCAGCCCGTCACGATCGTCGTGGACCCGGTCGCGCGAGCCGACGCTCGTCGCCTGCTGTCGACCGCGGTCGAGGTGCTCGAAGCGCCCCTCGACGACTTCTGGATGCGCGACATCGGGCCGACGTTCGTCGTCGACGACGTGACCGGCGAGCTCGGCGCCGTGGACTGGGTCTTCAACGGCTGGGGCGCGAACTCCTGGTCGACGTGGACCCGTGACGCCGAGGTCGCCGCCACGGTCGCGGCCGCCGCCGGTGCGCGGCGGATCCCGTCGCTGCTCGTGAACGAGGGCGGGGCGATCCACGTCGACGGCACGGGCACGGTCCTGGTGACGGAGACCGTGCAGCTCGATCCGCGACGGAACCCGTACGCCGACCGCGAGCGCGTCGAACTCGAGCTCGCCCGGACGATCGGCGCGACGAACGTGGTCTGGCTGCCCCGCGGCCTGACCCGTGACTACGACGGGTTCGGGACCCGGGGCCACGTCGACATGGTCGCGACCTTCGCCGATCCGGGCACCGTCCTGCTGCACGCGCAGCCCGACGCCGGCCACCCGGACCACCTGGTGATGCCGCAGATCCGTCGGGCGCTCGAGCAGGCCACGGACGCGACCATCGTCGAACTGCCGGCCCCGTCGACCCTGACCGACGACGACGGCCCGGTCGACTGGAACTACGTCAACCACGTGGTGGTGAACGGCGCCGTGATCGCCTGCGCGTTCGGTGACGCCGTTGCCGACGACCGCGCCCGCGGCATCCTCGCCGACGTGTACCCGGGTCGTCAGGTGCGTTCGATCGACGCTCGTCCGGTCTTCGCGCGCGGCGGCGGCCTGCACTGCATCACGCAGCAACAGCCGGCGGTCTGATCCATCGCCGCGGTGTACAGCAACTGCCCGACGTCTGTACACCGCGGCCGGTCCACCGAGCACTCGCGCATCGGTATGTTGCTCCGAACCAGTCCGGGCGACGCTGCCCAGCCCAGCTCCGGCGCTGCCCATCCCCCGACCCAGCAGGGAAGTCCACGCACATGGCATCACCGACCGCGGTCCCCACACCGACAGCACCGGCAACTCCTGCGCGCGGCGGTTCCCTGAAGCGGAGCCTCGGACTCTGGGCGATCGTCGGCCTGGGCCTCGGCTACATGACCCCGACGGTGGTGTTCGACACCTTCGGCATCGTCTCCGGGCAGACCGACGGCGCCGTGCCGAGCGCGTACCTGATCGCGCTGGTCATCATGGCCCTGACGGCGATCAGCTACGGGAAGATGGTCCGGGTCTACCCGGCAGCCGGTTCGGCCTACACGTACGTGCGGGAGTCGATGCACCCGAACCTCGGGTTCATGGTCGGCTGGGCGTCCCTGCTCGACTACCTGCTGCTGCCGATGGTGAACGCCCTGATCATCCGGCTCTACCTGGAGCAGGTGTTCCCGGCGCTGCCGTCGTGGGTGACGGTCGTCGTCTACACGGTGTTCGTGACGACGGTGATCTGCCTGTCGATGCGTGGCACGTCGAACCTCAACATGGTGCTGCTCATCGGCGCGATCCTGGCGATGATCGCGTTCGTGGTCTTCACCGTCATCGAACTCGTCCACGGTGCCGGCGCCGGCACGATCGCGAGCACCGAGCCGTTCGTGCACGACGGCGTGACGATGTCCGCCCTGCTCACCGGTGCGACGGTGGTCTGCTTCTCGTTCATCGGCTTCGACGCCGTGACGATGTACACGGAAGAGGCGAAGTCGATCCGGATCATGCCGAAGGCGATCATGCTGACGGTGCTGCTCGGCGGCGCGATCTTCCTGGTGTCCGCGTACTTCGCGCAGCTGCGGTTCCCGACGAACACCCCGTTCGGCGAGTTCACCGACGACCCGCTCCCCCAGATCGGCCTGCTCGTCGGTGGCCCGGTGTTCCAGGCGGTCCTGGTGTCGGCCGGGTTCGTCGCCGCGTTGGCGTCGGGGCTCGCCTCGCACGCGAGCGTCGCCCGCATGCTCATGGTGATGGGTCGGAACAACGTCCTGCCGAAGCGGGTGTTCGGCTACGTCAACCCGCGCACGCACACCCCGGTGTTCAACGTGGTCTTCGTCGGGGCGGTCACGCTGCTCGCGATGAGCTTCTCGCTCGACACCATCTCGTCGTACATCAACTTCGGCGCGCTCGTCGCCTTCACCTTCGTCAACGCGAGCGTCATCGTGCACTTCGCCGTCCGGCAGGGCCGCCGCCACACCGCGGGTGACCGGTGGAAGTACATCGTCCTGCCCGGCCTCGCGATGGTCCTGACGGGGGTGCTCTGGTCGCAGCTCCACGCCGACGCACTGATCGCAGGAGGAGTGTGGGCTGCGATCGGCTTCGCCTACCTGCTCGTCATCACGAAGGGCTTCCGGGTGCTGCCGAAGAGCTTCGACGAGAACCAGCCGGTCACCGGCGTCAACAAGCAGCTGACCGACCAGGCCTGACCCACCACGAGAGGACGCCATGTACGCCGTCACCGACCCCACCACGGGCACGACCCTCGAGACGTTCCCGACCATCACCGACGACGAGCTGCGCGCCGCCGTCACCACCGCCCACCAGACCCACGGCGAGTGGGGCCGCACCAGCACCGTCGCCGACCGCGCGGCCCTGCTCCACCGCGTCGCGGACCTGTACCGGGAGCGTCACGCCGACCTCGCCGCCACGATCGTGCGCGAGATGGCGAAGCCGATCGACCAGGCCGAGGGCGAGGTGGACTTCTGCGCCGACATCTACGACTACTACGCCGACCACGCCGAGGAGTTCCTCGCCGACCAGCCGATCACCCTGGCCGATGGCTCCGAGGGCAGCGCCTTCATCCGGAAGTCGTCGATCGGCGTGCTGCTCGGCATCATGCCGTGGAACTTCCCCGCCTACCAGATCGCCCGGTTCGCCGGTCCGAACCTGCTCATCGGCAACACGGTCCTGCTCAAGCACGCACCGCAGTGCCCCGAGTCGGCCCTGGCGATCGAGCGCATCTTCCACGACGCCGGGTTCCCCGAGGGCGCGTACACGAACGTCTTCGCGACGAACGACCAGGCCGCAGACGTCATCGCCGACCCGCGCGTGCAGGGGGTTTCGCTGACCGGGTCCGCCCGCGCCGGTGCCGCCGTCGCCGAGATCGCCGGCCGGAACCTCACGAAGGTCGTGCTCGAGCTCGGTGGGTCGGACCCCTTCATCGTGCTGTCCACCGACGATCTCGACTCGGTCGTCGAGTCCGCCGTCACGACCCGCCTCGAGGGCAACGGGCAGGTCTGCAACGCCCCGAAGCGCTTCCTGGTGGTGGACGACCTGTACGACGACTTCCTGGCGAAGTTCACGACGGCCATGTCGGCGGTCTCGCCGACGGACCCGTCCGTGCCCGGTGCCGAGCTCGGCCCGTTGTCGTCCCCGACCGCCGCGGACCGGCTGCAGGAGCAGCTCGCGTCCGCCGTCGCGCAGGGTGCGAGCGTCGTCACCGGTGGTGACCGCCAGGGCAACGCCTTCGTGCCGACGATCCTCACCGACGTCACGCCGGACAACGACGCGTACCGCGAGGAGTTCTTCGGCCCGGTCGCCGCCGTGTACCGCGTCGCCGACGAGGACGCCGCCGTCGCACTCGCCAACGACACCCCGTACGGCCTCGGCTCGTACCTGTTCACGACCGACGCCGACCAGGCACTCCGCGTCGCGGACCGGCTCGAGGCCGGCATGGTCTACGTCAACATCGTCGGCGCGGACAGCCCCGAACTGCCGTTCGGCGGCGTCAAGGCGAGCGGCTTCGGCCGCGAGCTCGGCCCCCTGGGGGCCGACGAGTTCGTCAACAAGAAGCTGATCCGCATCGGCTGACGGACGCTCTGGACCCGGCTCCACGACGGACGGGAGGCACGGTGCCAGCTGGCACCGTGCCTCCCGTCTGCTCGTCGGTCGCCGCTACTGCTGCGGTTCGGCGGGCTCGCCGCCGGAGTCCGTGTCGCTGTCCTGCGCGGGGTCCTTCGTCGCGTCGCCCGTGGGCGACCCGTCCGGCAGGTCCTCGGTGTACTGCGCTTCGGCCTCGCTGGGGTCGCTGGATCCGTTCGCCGTCGTGTCGCTCATGGCCCGGACGCTACGCGCGGTCGACGCTGCACCCGTTCAGACGGACGAGGCGGCAGCGCCCGAGCCGGCTGCGACCGGGGTCACGGCCAGGATCTCGTCGGCGACCTCGCGCCCGATCCGCACCGCACCGTCGACGTGCTGGTACCCCTGCCCGGCCAGGTCGCTCGACGCGAACCGGATCGGACCGACGGCTGCACGCTGGTCGGCGCCGTAGCGGACGAGCCCGCCGAGGTCGAAGCTCGCCGCGTAGGCGCCGCGGGTCCACTCCTCGGTGCCCCAGTCGCTCTCGTAGTACACGACCGGGCGCAGGGCCTCGTCGCCGTAGTAGTGCGCGAGCGACGCGAGCACTCGGGCCTTCCGCTCCTCGGCCGACAGTGCGAACAGGTCGTCCGCGTGCTGGTCGGAGATGAACCCGACGAGCGTGCCCTGCTCCGAGCCGTGCTCGGTGTTGTCGTACGCCTCGTGCACGACCTCGTACGGGCTGAACGCGGTGCCGGAGAGCCCGGCGCCGCGCCAGAACGGCCGGTCGTAGACGGCGTGCACCTTGATGACGAAGCCCATCGACAGGTGCTGGTGCAGCTGGTGCTGGCGACGGGGCAGCGGGGGTTCGTACGAGATCCGCGAGTACAGGGGCGGCGGCACGGCGACGAGCGCCTGCCGAGCGTGGACCTCGAGGCCGCCGTCGGCGAACGCGACGACCCCGTCGTCGGTCCAGCGCAGGGTGCGCACCGGCGCCTTCAGGTGCACGGCGTCACCGAGGCGCTCCGCGAGGCGTTCGGACACCTGCTGCATGCCGCCGACGACGCGCTTGTCCAGGATGAAGTCGGCGTCGACCAGGTTCGTGAAGCTCCCGGCAGAGGCAGCCATCAGCAGGGCCTGCAGTGCCGAGAACGCGTGTGCCGGCTTCGTGAGCATGGCGCCCGCGATGAACAGTTCGACGTTGTCGGTGGCGACGCGGTCCGGGCTGAGCGCGTGCAGCCAGGCACGGAAGGAGACCTCGTCGAGTGCGGCGGCGTCCGGGTTCTCCCACGGGCGCGCGGGATCGACCGCCGCGACGTACTCGTCGACGACCGTCACGAGTCGCTCGATCTCGTTCGCCGTCGCCTCGGGCAGCGGGAAGATGTCGCCGGTGTACTCGGTGCGGGTGCCCTCGGCGTCGACGTAGACGCTGGAGCCCTCGCGGTACCGGTCGTAGGTGTCGAGCCCGAGTTCGTCGAGGGTCTCGAGCAGCGCGGTCTGGTCGGGCGAGACCCACTGGCCACCGATCTCGAGCGTGACCCCGTCGATGTCGTTCGTCCAGGTGCGGCCGCCCACGCGGTCGCGCGCCTCGAGCACCGTGACGGTGAGCCCCGCGGCGCGCAGGCGGTTCGCGGCGGTCAGGCCGGTGACACCGGCTCCGATGACGACGACGTCGCTCTCGATCATCGTGCTGCTCCTTCGGTGGTGGTGCTCCGGAACGGGTCCGGGGTCAGCGTGTACATGGTCTCGAGGTACTCGGCGATGCCCTCGCCGCCACCCTCGCGGCCGAGGCCGGACTGCTTCACCCCGCCGAACGGGGCCGACGCGTTCGAGACGACCCCGGTGTTGAGTCCGAGCATGCCGGTCTCGAGCCGCTCCATCAGGCGCTGGCCGCGGGCCGGGTCCTCGGTGAACGCGTAGCCGACCAGACCGTACTCGGTGTCGTTGGCGGCGGCCACGGCCTCGTCCTCGGTCCGGAAGGTCCGGATCGCCAGGACGGGTCCGAAGATCTCGTCGCGGAGCAGGTCGCTGCCGGGCTGCACGTCGGTCAGGACCGTGGGCGCGTAGAACGTGCCGGGGCCGTCGACCGGGTGCCCGCCGGTGCGGAGCGTCGCCCCGCGGTCGAGCGCGTCGGTGACCAGGCGGTGCGCCTTGTCGACGGCACGGTCGTCGATGAGCGGTCCGATGGCGACGCCGTCCTCGGTGCCGCGTCCGACGCACATGGCCTCGACACGTTCGGTGACCCGGCGCGTGAACTCGTCGACGACGTCCTCGTGCACCAGGAACCGGTTCGCGGCGGTGCAGGCCTGCCCGGTGTTGCGGAACTTGGCGGCGAGCGCGCCCTCCACGGCCAGGTCGAGGTCGGCGTCGGCGAACACCAGGAACGGGGCGTTGCCGCCGAGCTCCATGCTCGTCCGGAGCACGTTCTGCGCCGCCTGGGCGAGCAGCGTGCGTCCGACCGGCGTCGAGCCCGTGAAGGACAGCTTCCGGAGCCGGGGGTCGGCGATCACCGGCCCGGAGACGTCGGCGGCGCGGGTGGTGGGCACCACGTTGACCACGCCGGCGGGCAGTCCGACCTCGCGCAGCAGGTCGACGAACAGCAGGGTCGTGAGCGGCGTCAGTTCGGCCGGCTTCACGACGACCGTGCACCCGGCTGCGAGCGCCGGTGCGATCTTCCGGGTCGCCATCGCCAGTGGGAAGTTCCACGGCGTGATGAGGAACGCGGGGCCGACGGGCTTGTGCGAGACGGTGGTACGGCCGGTGCCCTCCGGGTTGGTGCCGTACGAGCCGCCGATCCGGACCGCTTCCTCCGAGAACCAGCGCAGGAACTCCCCGCCGTACGCGACCTCGCCGCGGGCCTCGGCGAGCGGCTTGCCCATCTCGAGCGTCATGAGCAGCGCGAACTCCTCGCGCCGTTCCTGCAGCAGGTCGAACGCGCGACGCAGCAGCTCGGCGCGGTGCCGCGGCGGTGTGGTCGCCCAGCCCGTCTTGGCCGCTTCCGCGGCGTCGAGCGCTCGGACACCGTCCTCGGGGGTTGCGTCGGCGATGTCGAGCAGCGTCTCGCCGGTGGCGGGGTCGACGACGGCGAAGGTCCGGCCGTCGGCCGACGGCTGCCATGCGCCGTCGACCAGGAGGCCCGTGGGGACGCGGGCGAGCAGCTCGCGTTCGGCGTCGGTGCGGTCGGCCGCCGGGGCGGTGGTGGTGCCGGTGGTCATGCTGTTGCGAGTCCTTCCAGGACGACGTCGAGTCCCTCGTGGAGCAGGGCGTCATCGATCGACAGTGGGGGCAGGAACCGGACGACGTTGCCGTACGTGCCGGCGGTCAGCGCGATGACGCCGTGCTCGAACGCGGACCGCACCACCCTCCCGGTCAGTGCGGCGTCCGGTTCTCCGGTCGCGCGGTCCACGAGTTCCATCGCGACCATCGCGCCGCGTCCGCGGACATCGCCGATCCGCGGGTCGGTCGTCTGCGCGGCACGGAGTCGTCCGAGCAGCACGTCCCCGATCTCGCGGGCTCGGTCGACCAGCCCGTCGTGCTCGAACGCGTCGATCGCGGCGAGGGCGGCGGCACAGGCGATCGGGTTGCCGCCGTAGGTGCCCCCGAGCCCGCCGACGTGCGCGGAGTCCATGATCTCGGCGCGCCCGGTCACGGCGGACAGGGGCAGACCGCCGGCCATGCCCTTCGCGGTCGTGACGACGTCCGGCACGATCCCCTCGTGCTCGCTCGCGAACATCGCCCCGGTGCGCGCGAAGCCGGTCTGCACCTCGTCGGCGATGAGCACGACGCCGTTCGCCGTGGTCCACTCGGACAGGGCGGTGAGGAACCCGGGCGCGGGGACGACGAACCCGCCCTCCCCCTGGATCGGCTCGATGAGCAGCGCCGCGGTGTTCGCCGCGCCGACCTGCTTCTCGATCTGGCTGATCGCGCGCTTCGCGGCCTCAGGTCCGGAGAGGCCGTCGTGGAACGGGTAGGACATCGGCACCCGGTAGACCTCGGGCGCGAACGGGCCGAAGCCGTCCTTGTAGGGCTGGTTCTTCGCGGTGAGCGCCATCGTGAGGTTCGTGCGGCCGTGGTACGCGTGGTCGAACACCACGACGGCCTGCCGACCGGTGTGCTTGCGCGCGATCTTCACGGCGTTCTCGACGGCCTCGGCGCCGGAGTTGAACAGCGCCGTGCGCTTCTCGTGGTCACCGGGGGTCAGCCGGTTGAGCGCCTCGGCGACCGCGACGTACCCGTCGTAGGCGGCGATCGTGAAGCACGTGTGGGTGAAGGCAGCGACCTGCTCGGTGACCGCGGCGACGACGGCGGGGTGCGCGTTGCCGACGCTGGTCACGGCGATCCCGGACCCCAGGTCGACGAACGAGTTGTCGTCCGCGTCCACGACGACCCCGCCACCGGCTGCGACGACGGCGATCGGCACGGCGACCCCGACCCCGACCGCGACGGCTCCGGCCTTCCGCGCCATGAGCTCGCGTGATCGCGGGCCGGGGACGGCCGTGACGAGCCGTCGTTCCTGGGGCAGCGAGGGGCCGCCGGTGGGCGCACTGATCGAGGGTGCTGCGGTGGAGGACATGCGGCGATGGTAGGAGTCTGCGGTGACCACGGCGGCTGTCCACCGTGTACATCGAGCACCGGTCCGATCGCCCCGGTGGATAAAGTGCTCCCATGCCCGCGACGCTGCGTTCCCTGTTGCACCGTGCCGATCTCCGCCTCCGCCCGCTGACCGACGCGGACACGGGCGCCCTCGACGCCCCGCTGTCGTGGCTGCACAGCTCCGACCTCGAGGACCCGACACCGTTCTTGGCCGACGGGCAGGGACTGCTGACCACGGGCACCCAGTTCGGCGCCGAGGCCGAGGTCCCGGAGGACGTCGCCGGCCCCTACGTCCGCCGACTCGTCGAGCGGGGCGTCGTCGCACTCGGGTTCGGCACCGAGGTCGTCCGCGCCGGCACCCCGGACGCCCTCGTCGCCGCCTGCTCGCAGCACGGACTCCCCTTGTTCGAGGTGCCCTACGAGACCTCGTTCATCGCGGTCGCGCAGGCGAACGCCGAAGCGGTCGCCCGCGACGCGAACGCCCGGAACGCCTGGGCCCTCGCCGCACAGCGGGCGATCTCGCTCGCGGCGATGCGCCCGGACGGGCTCGGGGCGACGATCGCCGAGCTCTCCGGGCAGCTCGACGGCTGGGTCGGGCTCTTCGACGTGTCGGGGCGCCTGGACCGTGGGCACCCGGCGGACGGCGTGCCCGCGCAGGACCTCGAGCTGCTCCGGACCGAGGCACTGCGCCTGCTGCGCGCGGGACAGCGGGCGAGCCTGCCGGTGACGACCGAGCACCACACCGGGTTCACGCTGCAGACCCTCGGCAGCGGGGGCCACCTGAGCGGCGTGCTCGCGATCGCGAACGGCGGTGCGCTCGACCGCGCCGGTCGTGAGGTGGTGACGTCCGTCATCGCCCTCGCCGGACTCGCGCTGCAGCAGAACCGTGAGCTGGCCCGGGCACGCGGGCTCCTGCGCACCGGCCTGCTCACAATGCTCTCGGTCGGCGATCCGGAGGTGGTCCAGTCGACCTCGCGCGAGGTGTGGGGTCCCCTGCCCGCCGAACCCGTCCGGATCGCGGCCCTCGACGTCGACGACCACGACCTCGACACCGTCGTCGACCTGCTCGAACTGTGGGTGCAGGACCGGCCCGGACAGCTCTTCTTCGCCGTCGACGACGCCCTCTTCCTGTGCGTGAGCGCCGACGACACCGCGATCGTCGAGGAACTGGTCGGGCGCTTCGACCTGCGGGCCGGCCTGTCGGACGGTGCCGCCTACCGGTCGTTCGGCCGTGCTCGCACCGAGGCCGTGCAGGCCCTGGACCGTCGGCGCGAAGGACGACCGGGCACCACCGAGTTCGGCGACCTCGCCCGGGAAGGCGTCCTCGCACACCTGGCCCACGTGGACGTCGACGCCGGCGCCGTCGCCCGCGCGTTCCTCGCTCCCCTGCTCGAACACGACCGGTCGGCGGGCACCGAGCTCACCCGCACCGTCCGCGCCTGGCTCGAGCAGAACTGCGAGTACGACCGCGCCGCCCAGGTGCTCGGCATCCACCGCCACACCGCACGCTCCCGGGTCGAGCACGCCGGCCGACTCCTGGACCGCGACCTCTCCGTCTTCGCGACCCGGGCCGACCTGTGGGCGGCGTTCGTCGTCGAAGGCGCGTGACCCGCGGATACGGTGGGACGATGCCGTCGACACCGGCCCGCCGGCGCCTGAGCCCGGCCGAACGCGGATCCCAGATCACGGCGGCCGCCGTCGACCTGGCGCGCGCCGAGGGCCTCGCGGCGGTGACGCTCCGCGGGGTCGCCGCCGTGATCGGGGTCGCGCCGTCGCTCGTCGCCCACTACCGCCCGAGCATGGAGGACCTGGTCGGCGAGACGTTCCGCACCGTCGCGACAGCCGAGGTCGCCGAGGTCCGCGCGATCGTCGGCGCTGCGCCCGACCCCGTCTCCGGCCTCCGCACCCTGCTCGGCTGCATCGCCGATCCCGCGCGCGACGACGTCGCCACCCTGTGGGCCGACGCGTGGAGCATCGGCCGCACGAACGCGGCGCTGGCGACCGCGGCACGGGACGTCATGGACGACTGGCAGCTCCTCGCGACCACGGTCGTCGTCGACGGGGTGCGCGCGGGCGTGCTGCGGACCGACGACCCGGACGGCGTGGGACGCCTGCTCTTCGCGCTCGTCGACGCCACCAACGGGTACGCCCTGGTCGACTACCTCGACCGCCCGACCCGCGAGGGCCTGGTCCGCACGACGATCGCCCGAGCGGTGGGCCTGGACGGCTCAGCCCTGTCGGGGTGACACCCGCCGCGGTGCCACTGACCGCAGTGCCACCCACTGCAGCAGCATGATCGTCTTGCCGTCGGCGATCCGGCCGTCCTCGACCATCGCGAGGGCCTCGTCGAGTGCCAGCTCGAGCACCTCGATGTCCTCGCCCTCGTCCTCGACCCCGCCGCCCGCCTCGACCCGGTCCGCCGGTGTGTACGCACCGACGTAGAAATGGACACGTTCGGTGACCGAACCGGGGCTCATGAAGACGTCGCCGACGCGCACCAGCTCACCCAGCCGGATGCCGAGCTCCTCGGCGGCCTCGCGGCGGACGGCGGTCTCGGGGTCGTCCTCGTCGAGCAGCCCCGCCGCCGCCTCGATGAGCATGCCGTCCGGGTGCCCGTTCACGTACGCCGGCCACCGGAACTGCCGCGTGAGCAGGACCGTGCGGCGCTCGGCGTCGTACGGCAGCACGGTGGCGCCGTTCCCGCGGTCGTAGGTCTCCCGCTGCTGCCGGTCCCACCGGCCGTCCCGGCGCCGGACGTCGAGCGTGGTGCGACGGAGCACGTGCCAGCCGTCCGACACGACCTCGACGTCCCGCACGACGACGTCGGGATTGCGGTCGAGGTCACGGCCGACGGCGTCGAGTCCGGTCCGCCCACGGGCATCGGGGACGTCGACACCGGGACGAGGGGCTGCTGCACGATCATCGGTCACCTGGTCACGCTAGCGGGGCGGCTGCTCGCACGACCTGCCCGCCCGGTACCGTGCAGCCATGACCAGGACACCGTTCACCCGTCGCCCGGACCGACCGCAGGTCGTCACCGTGTCGTTCGTGCTCTGGCTGGTCTGGGTCGCGGTCTGCCTGGTGGCGACCGTCCTGCAGTTCGTGGCGGGCACGGGAGGCAACGCCCTCGGCACGGTCCTGACGGTGCTCGTCGCCATCGTGGTCTGGGGACTCGTCGGGTGGGCGGTCGTCCGCATGGCCGCCGGGTCGCGGGTTGCACGCATCGTGCTGGTCGTCGTCGCCGTGGCCCGTGCGGTGCTCAGCCTCACGAGCGGCGAACTCGGACTCCTGACGATCGCGCTGTCGGTCGTCGCCGCGGTCCTCCTCTTCCTGCCCAGCGCGCGCCCGTTCTTCGCACCGAGCGATGCGGGAAGAACCGACCACGGGTTCTCCGGACCCGGCGTGTCGGGGTCGAGCCGCGCCTCCTGGCCGGATCCCGACCACGCGACGGACGCCGATCGGACCTGATCCGCCATCCGGCGACGGCCGCCCCGGTACGTCCTGGGGGAACACGAAAGGCCCCGGATTCCTCCGGGGCCTTTCGCTGTTTCGCCTGGTGCGCGAGGGGGGACTTGAACCCCCACGCCGTTTCCAGCACACGGACCTGAACCGTGCGCGTCTACCAATTCCGCCACTCGCGCCAGCCCCAAAACACTACCACGCACAGACTGCCCCCTGCGCCAACCACTACCATGCAGTGGTTGACGACCGACGACTCTGGAGACACATGGGCCTGCTGGACAACTTCGAGCGAGGGCTGGAGCGCGCCGTGAACGGCGCGTTCGCGAAGACCTTCCGCTCCGGTGTGCAGCCGGTCGAGATCTCCAGCGCCCTGCGCCGTGAGCTCGACACGAAGGCCGCCGTGGTGTCGCGAGAGCGCATCCTGGTGCCGAACGAGTTCACCGTGCGCCTCGCACCGCCGGACTTCACGCGCATGAACGACGTCGGTCGTCCGCTCATCGACGAACTCACGCAGATGGCCCACCAGCACGCCGTCGCGCAGAACTACTCGTTCTCCGGACCGGTCACCATCCGGCTGCAGCAGGACGGCACCCTGTCGACCGGCATCCTGCAGATCGACTCCACCACGGTGCAGCGCGACGTCGCCTGGATCGCCGTGCTCGACATCGGCTCGCAGCGCCACCGCCTGCAGCGCGGACGCACCGTGATCGGCCGCGGCAGCGACGCCGACATCACCGTCGCGGACACCGGGACGAGCCGGAAGCACGTCGAGGTCCTGTGGGACGGCAAGCACGCCCAGGCCACGGATCTGGGCTCGACGAACGGCTCGAAGCTGAACGGACAGCACTTCCAACAGGCGATCGTGGAGCCGGACTCCACCATCGAGATCGGTCGTACCCGTATGGTGTTCCGGGTGATCCCGGAGAACGACGGAGGTGCTCGATGACCACAGGCCTGACCCTGCTCGTCCTGCGCTTCGCGTTCCTCGCGGTGCTCTGGCTGTTCGTCTTCGTGATCGTCTTCGCCCTGCGCAGTGATCTCTTCGGCCAGCGCGTGCGCACGATCCCCACGGATTCCAAGTCGGCTCCCTCCGGCCCGACGACCCCGACGATCCCCGCAGCGGCGGCGCCGGCAGCGGCCTCGGGCGGCGCGTTCACCGACCTCATCGGGCAACCCACGGCGGCGACGCAGTCGCCCTCGCCGGCAGCGGTGCGCCTCGTGATCACCGAGGGCGCGCGTGAGGGCATGGAGATGCCACTCGGCGGCGGGCCGATCACGATCGGCCGCTCCAGCGAGTCCAACGTCGTGATCCGCGACGACTACACCTCGACCAACCACGCCCGGCTCGACCTGCGCGCCGACGGCTGGCTCCTCACCGACCTCGAGTCCACGAACGGCACCTTCGTCAACGGTCAGAAGGTGAGCGCTCCCCTGATCGTCGCGGAGCGCACGCCGATCACGATCGGGACGACGACGTTCGAGCTGCGGCGGTAACCCGGCATGACCGCTCGCACGTTGAGCGCCGCTGTGTCCCACGTGGGCCGCATCCGCGCGAACAACCAGGACTCCGGCTACGCCGGGGCGCACCTGTTCGCGGTCGCGGACGGCATGGGTGGGCACGCCGGCGGCGACGTCGCCTCGGCGATCGCGATCCGGCGCATCAGGGAGGTGGACCGCGAGTTCCCCTCGGCCCACGACGCCGAGTTCGCGCTGCAGTCGGCCCTGATCGCCGCGAACCAGCTGATCACCGAGACGGTCTTCGAGCACCAGGAACTGACCGGCATGGGCACCACGGTGTCCGCGATGATCCGGGTCGGCGAGCAGATCGCGATCGCGCACATCGGTGACTCGCGCATCTACCGCCACCGTGACGGTGAGCTGCAGCAGATCACGTCGGACCACACCTTCGTGCAGCGCCTGGTCGACAGCGGCCGGATCACCCCGGAGGAAGCCGCGGTCCACCCCCGTCGCTCGGTGCTCATGCGGGTGCTCGGCGACGTCGATGCCGCACCAGAGGTCGACACCGCGATCATGGACATCCAGCCGGGCGACCGCTGGCTGCTGTGCTCCGACGGCCTGTCGTCGTACCTGGCCGAAGAGCGCATCCGGCACGCCCTGGCGTCGAACATGGACGCCAACCAGGTCACACAGCGCCTGGTCAAGGAGACCCTCGACCACGGCGCCCCCGACAACGTCACCGTCGTCGTCATGGACGTCACCGCGGACGAGGTCGACGACGACGACGACGCGGCCACCACCGTCGGGTCCGCGGCCGCTCCCCTGACCTTCGAGGCGTCGACCGGTCGCAAGCCGATCCGCCTCCCCACGATCCTGCTGCACCCGCTCAAGGTCACCACCGCCCCGGAGGACTCGCACTTCGAGCCCGAGTCCGACCAGTTCTTCGCGGAGCTGATCGCCGAGGACCGCCGACGCCGCATCCGACGTCGGGTCTCGTGGACGGTCGCGCTCGTGGTGGCGGTCGCTGCCCTGGTCGGGGCCGTGTTCCTCGGCTGGCGGATCACCCAGGACCACTACTACGTCGGCACCGACCGCGGCACGGTCGCGATCTACAAGGGCGTCCAGCAGTCGATCGGACCACTGGCGCTGTCGGACGTCTACGAGGACACCGACATCACCGTGTCGATGCTCCCGGACTACACCCGCGAGAACGTCCGCTCGACGATCAACGCGCAGTCGCTCGACGACGCGCGGGACATCGTCGACCGACTGCGCAAGGCCGCCGAGACCGGGCAGGACCAAGCCGGTACCGGCGGTGACGGCGGATCCACCTCGTCACCCTCGCCGTCACCGACCCGGTCGTCGACGCCCTCCCCGTCCCCGACCCGGGGCTCGCGATGAGCAACGCCACCGCCCAGTCGTTCACGCAGGCGATCACGATCAAGCTCCGTGAACCCGCACGTGCTCGGAACCTCGAGCTCGTGCTGCTCGTCATCGCCTGCGGCATCTGCGCCGGCGCGATGGTGCTCGTGCAGCTCGGCACCAAGGGGCGACTGTTCGACACCTCGGTGCTGTGGGTCGGCGGGGGCATCCTCGGGTTGGGGCTCGTGATGCACGTCGTGCTGCGGGTCGTCGCCAAGAACGCCGACCCGTTCGTCCTGCCGATCGCACTCGTGCTGAACGGCATCGGCATCGCGGAGATCTACCGCATCGACGTCCACAACGGCCTGACCGGCTGGGACGCCATCGGTGTGAAGCAGATCGTCTGGACGATGCTCGCGATGGTCCTGGCGATCATCACGCTGCTGCTGGTCCGGAACCACCGGTTCCTGCAGCGCTACCGCTACATCTTCATGTTCCTGACGATCGCGCTGCTGCTGCTGCCGATCCTGCCCGGCATCGGTCAGAACATCGGTGGTGCACGGGTCTGGATCAAGATCGGACCGTTCTCGTTCCAGCCGGGCGAGCTCGCGAAGATCACCATGGCGCTGTTCTTCGCCGGGTACCTCGTCACCGCGCGCGACTCGCTGTCGATCGTCGGCAAGAAGTTCCTCGGCATGACGTTCCCGCGTGCCCGCGACCTCGGCCCGATCCTGGTGATGTGGGGCGCCGCGATGGCGGTCCTCGTCTTCCAGCGCGACCTCGGCACGGCGCTGCTGTACTTCGGCCTGTTCCTCGTGATGATCTACGTCGCGACCGCGCGGATCAGCTGGGTCGTCATCGGTCTGGCGCTGTTCGTCGGTGGTGCCCTCGTCGCGCAGAGCGCCCTCGAGTACGTGCACGGCCGCTTCGAGCAGTGGCTCGACCCGTTCAACCAAGAGGTCTTCAGCCGCGACACCCAGGCGAGCTACCAGCTCGTGCAGGGACTGTTCGGCTTCGCGAACGGCGGCATCACCGGCACCGGCCTCGGCCAGGGGCGCCCCTACATCACGCCCGTCGCCAACGCGGACTACATCATCGCCTCGCTCGGCGAGGAGCTCGGCCTGATCGGCGTCTTCGCGATCCTGGCGCTCTTCATCGTGCTGGCCTCGCGCGGCATCCGCGTCGGGTTCATGGCGCAGGACGACTTCGGCAAGCTGCTCGGCGTCGGCTTCGGCTTCGTGATCGCCCTGCAGGTGTTCGTCGTCGTCGGTGGCATCACCCGCGTGATCCCGGTGACCGGCCTGACCACGCCGTTCATGGCTGCGGGTGGTTCCTCGCTCATCGCCAACTGGATCATCGCCGCGATGCTGCTGCGACTCACCGATTCCATCCCAGCCGAACAACGCGTCCAGCAGGGTGCGATCCCCGCCGCGAGCGGGCGGTCCGCGCGCGCGACCAGGAAGGAGCGTCGTCGATGAACCGACAGCTCCGCGGTGTCTCGACCGTCATCGTGCTCATGTTCGTCGCACTCTTCGTGTCGACGACCTCGATCCAGTTCTTCTCGGCGGACACGCTCCGCGCCGACTCCCGCAACTCACGCACCATCTTGGACAGCTACTCGACCAAGCGCGGTGCGATCCTCGTCGACGGCAGCCCGATCGCCGAGTCGACCCCCGTGGACGACCAGTACGAGTACCAGCGCAAGTACACGAACGGTGACCTGTACTCGGCGGTCACCGGGTACTTCACCATCGGCCAGGGCAACACCGGCATCGAGAGCGCGGAGAACACCGTGCTCTCCGGCAACTCCGACGCCTCGTTCTTCCAGAACCTCAACTCGATCCTCACCGGCCAGGACGTGCAGGGCGACAACGTCAACCTGACGATCGACCCCGCCGTGCAGCAGGCCGCGTACGACGCCCTCGGCACGAACAGCGGCGCCGTCGTGGCCATCCAGCCGAAGACCGGCAAGATCCTCGCGATGGTCTCGAAGCCGAGCTACGACCCGAACACCCTCACCTCGCACGACACCGCGAAGGTCAAGGAGCAGTACGACGCCCTGCTCGGCGCCTCGTCGTCCCCGCTGCAGAACCGCGCGATCGGCGGCGACCTGTACACGCCCGGGTCCGTCTTCAAGCTCGTCGTGGCATCGGCGGCGCTCGAGGGCGGCAAGTACAACCTCGACTCGACGTTCCCGAACCCGTCGCGCCTGCAGCTCCCCGGCACGAGCTCGTACATCAACAACGCCGAGGGTGGCACGTGCGGGGGCGGCGACAAGGTCAAGCTCCGCACGGCCATCCAGTACTCGTGCAACATCCCGTTCGCCGAGCTCGGACAGAAGCTCGGGTACGACGCGATCAAGAGCATGGCCGACAAGTACGGCTTCGGTGACGCCATCGAGGTCCCGATGTCCGCGACCGCCAGCCAGTACCCCGAGGTCGACTCCACCGCGCAGCTCATGCTCAGCGCGTTCGGCCAGGCGAGCGTCCGGGTGTCCCCGCTGCAGATGGCCATGGTGTCGGCCGGCATCGCGAACGGCGGCAAGGTCATGCAGCCCTCGCTCGTCGACTCGATCACCACGAGCGACCTGAAGACGGTCGAGTCCTTCTCCCCGAGGCAGTACAGTGATCCGCTGTCCTCCTCCGAGTCCGCTGACCTCACCGAGGCCATGCAGAGCGTCGTGAACGCCGGGACCGGAACGAATGCCAAGATCGACGGTGTCGACGTCGCAGGGAAGACGGGCACGGCCGAGGGCGGAACAGGCGATCCCTACACCCTCTGGTTCACCGGGTTCGCGCCCGCGAAGGACCCGGAGGTCGCCGTGGCGGTCGTCGTCGGAGACGGCGGCGGGCTCGGCCAGTCGGGAGTCGGCAACACAGTCGCGGCCCCGGTCGCGAAGAAAGTCATGGAGGCGGTGCTGAACAAATGAGACCCACCAGCGGACTCACCTTCGGTGGGCGGTACCAGCTCTCGTCCCGGGTCGCCATCGGCGGCATGGGAGAGGTGTGGCAGGCCACCGACCTCGTCATCGGCCGAACCGTCGCACTCAAGATCCTCAAGGACGAGTACCTCGGCGACCCCGGGTTCCTCGAGCGCTTCCGCGCCGAGGCCCGGCACGCTGCGCTCGTCAACCACGAGGGCATCGCCAACGTCTTCGACTACGGCGAAGAGGACGGCAGCGCCTACCTCGTGATGGAGCTCGTCCCCGGCGAAGCGCTCTCGACCATGATCGAGCGCGAGCACACGCTGCCGGTCGACAAGGTCCTGGACATCGTCGCGCAGACCGCGAACGCCCTGCAGGCCGCGCACGCGGTCGGTCTCGTGCACCGCGACATCAAGCCCGGCAACCTGCTCATCACGCCGGACGGCCGCGTCAAGATCACCGACTTCGGCATCGCACGCATCGCCGACCAGGTCCCGCTCACCGCGACCGGCCAGGTCATGGGCACCGTGCAGTACCTCTCGCCCGAGCAGGCGAGCGGGCACCCGGCGTCGCCGTCGACCGACATCTACTCGCTCGGCATCGTCGCGTACGAAGCCCTGGCGGGTCGTCGTCCCTTCACGGGCGAGTCGCAGGTCGCGATCGCGATGGCGCACATCAACGAGCAGCCGCCGGCGTTGCCCGGGGACATCCCCGAGCCCGTCGCCGCCCTCGTGATCTCGTGCATCGCGAAGAAGCCCGCCGATCGTCCCGCCACCGCCGCCAACCTGGCGCGCGCCGCACAGGCGCTCCGCCGTGGTGACGTCGCAGCGGCCACCGTCGCCGTCCCCGCCATCGCACAGGGCGGCACCGTCGCGTTCAACCCGCCGCAGGGTCAGGGCAACGACGCTGCCACCGCGCTGCTCGGCACCCAGTCCGGTGCAGCCGCCGGCGGTGCCGGTGGACCCGTCGGACCGCGCTCCCCGGCGACGGACGAGCCCGAGGAACCGAAGAAGAAGCGCGCCTGGATCTGGTGGGTCGTCGGCATCGTCGTGGTGCTCGCCATCGCGGGTGGCTTCGGTGTGTACGCCCTGAACAACCCGGCTGACCCCGACCCGAGCCCGTCGAAGTCCGCCTCGAAGACCTCGCGTCCGTCGCAGACCCCGTCGGAGACCCCGTCCCAGACGCCGGTCGACACCCGAATCACGGTCAACGCCTCGGATTACAACGGCCAGGACGCCCAGGACGTCGCCAATCAGCTTCGAGCTCAAGGCTTTACCGTCAACGTCACGGACGGTGACAACGCGCCTTCCGAGGATCTCGTCGGGACCGTTCAATCCCTCACACCCGAGGGAAGTCTCGAGCCTGGGACGACAATCTCAATCAAGGCGTACAAGGCCATCCCGACGCCAGATGCACCCGCTGCTGCGACGCCCGGAGCGGTGTCCGAGTCAGGGCGTGTGACCTTTACCTGGCCCACGTACGAGAAGTGCCCCACTGGGTACACCAGTAAGACGACGTACGCGTACACGGTGACGAACGGGACGGTGGTCTCGAACGGCAGCAGCGAAGGGTCGACGACCGGAACGGCTGTGACGATCGCCGCCGCCACACCCGGCGCGCCGACCACGTTCACGTACACGGTTGCGTGCTCGTCCGTCGGCGGTGGGTCAGCGGTGTCGAACTCCTCGGAGGCTGCGCAGGTCACCTGGACCGAGCCCACCGAGGAGCCCACGACCGACCCGAACGACGGCATCGACCCGACCGACGCCCCGATGGACGGCAACTGAACGACCCCCGGACGGGGACTGTCGACACCGTTCGGTAACGGTTCGGTCGACCCCTCCCTGACCAGCGTCTCACCAGGTGGTGCTGCCGTACACTAGCCCGGACGGACAGACGGAGGAGTACGTGCCAGAAGGTGTGACCGCGGGGATCACCCTCCTCGCCAACCGTTACGAGATCGGTGATGTCATCGGCCGAGGCGGCATGGCAACCGTGCACCTCGGCAACGACACCCGTCTCGGTCGCAAGGTCGCGGTGAAGCTCCTGAAGCCGAGCCTGGCCAACGACCCGGCGTTCCGCACCCGGTTCCGGCAGGAAGCCCAGGCCGCCGCACGTATGGCGCACCCCACGGTCGTCCGCGTGTACGACGCCGGCGAAGAGACCGTAACCGAGACCTCGGGCGCCGAGGTGCAGGTCCCCTTCATCGTGATGGAGTACGTCGAGGGCCGCCCGCTCTCCGACATCATCGCCGAGGGCGCCGTCGCTCCGGCCGAGGCCGTCCGCATCACCGAGGGCATCCTCACCGCGCTCGAGTACTCCCACCGCGCCGGCGTCGTGCACCGCGACATCAAGCCCGCCAACGTCATGGTCACGCACAGCGGCCAGGTCAAGGTCATGGACTTCGGCATCGCCCGAGCCATCACCGACACCTCCGCCACGGTCGCGCAGACCACGTCGATCCTCGGCACTGCGTCGTACTTCTCGCCGGAGCAGGCCCGTGGCGAGACCGTCGACGCCCGTACGGACATCTACTCCACCGGTGTCGTGCTGTTCGAGCTGCTCACCGGCCGCGCGCCCTTCCTCGGTGACACCCCGGTGGCGGTGGCCTACCAGCACGTCAGCGAGCAGCCCGTCGCCCCGTCGTCGATCACACCAGAGGTGTCCCCGGCACTCGATGCCGTGACCCTGCACGCCCTGGTCAAGGACCGCACGCGCCGCTTCCAGAACGCCGCCGAGTTCCGCTCGGACCTGCAGCAGGCCGCTGCGGGCCGAGTCCCGGCATCCACCAAGAAGATCCAGCAGAACGCGGCGAACGACGCCTCGACGGTGCTGTTCGGGGTCGACCCGCGCACCACGTCGAACCCCGCCGCGGCGTTCCGCGAGCTCGACGACGACACCGCTGAGCACCGCCCGCAGCGCACGCAGAACCGTCCGCCGGTGGCGTGGATCTGGGTCGGCATCCTGCTGACGGTCGCGGTCATCGTCGGGGTCGTGTTCTTCGTCGCGAACCTGCAGCCGGGCAAGCCACCGGTGTCGTCGTCCGTGAGCGTGCCGAACGTCACCGGGTCGACCTTCAGTGCCGCGTCCACCGCCCTCGAGAAGAAGGACCTGACGGCCGTCAAGGTCGAGGAGAACTCCGACTCGGTCGACAAGGGCACGGTCATCCGCACCGACCCGGGCTCCGGCATCAACGTGGGCCGGAAGTCCAGCGTGAACGTGGTCGTCTCCCTCGGCCCCGAGCGGGTCCCGGTCCCCGAGCTGAACGGGCAGTCCCAGGCAGCGGCACAGCAGGCACTGGACGATGCCGGCTTCCGCGTCGGCGCGATCAGTTCCGACTACTCGTCCGACGTGCCAGAGGGCACCGTGATGAGTTCCGACCCCGAGTCCGGTTCGCTCCACACCAAGGGCATCGTGATCAACCTCACGGTGTCCAACGGCAAGGTGCAGCTGCCGAACGTCACGAACCAGCAGTTCTCCGAGGCGAAGGCGTCGCTCGAGCAGCTCGGTCTCACCGTGACGCCGTCGCCGTCGTACTCGTGCACGGGTGGCCTCGTGACGCAGCAGGACACCCCGCAGGGCGATGTCGCCCAGGGCAGTGCCGTCGCCCTGACCTACTGCGCCGCGTCGAGCCAGCCGACCCACGCCCCGTCGTCCGACAACGGGAACGACAAGGGCGACAACGGGGACACCGGTGGAGACAACGGCGACACCGGCGGCGACAACGGCGACGGTCGCTGACCGTCCCGATCAGGAACGACGCCACCGCGGCCGTCGCGCCGACCACACGCACACGCGTGTGGCCTGACGGACCGGTGACGGGCCTCCCGTCGGCACGCTGACGGCCAGGAGGCCCGGCGCACCCCCGCCACGCGTCCGCGGGCCCGCCAGGTCGTCGCGTCCACTGCTCCAAGCACGTCGACACGCGACGCCGTCGAGTGCGCTCTGACGAGTCAGCCGCGGTGCGTCGCGATGAGCGGGCCGAGCCCGTCGGCGCGCTCGGCAGCCCCGGAGAGACCGGTGGTCTCGAGCCAGTTGCCGACCATGCGGTAGCCACCCTCGGTCAGGACCGACTCGGGGTGGAACTGCACCCCGTACAGCGGGTGGGCGCGGTGCTGGACTCCCATGATGACGCCGCCGCCGGTCCGGGCTGTGACGGTGAGCTCGTCGGGCACCGTGCCGTCGACGATTGCGAGGGAGTGGTACCGCGTCGCCGTGAACGGGTGCGGAACGCCCGCGAAGAGCGTGCTGTCGTCGTGGTCGACCTGCGAGGTCTTGCCGTGCATGAGTTCGTCGGCGTGCGTGACCGTGGCGCCGAGGGCTTCTGCGATCGCCTGGTGGCCGAGGCAGACCCCGAGCAGGGGGGTGCCGGACGCGATCGCCGCGTGCACCGTGGGGATCGAGACGCCGGCGTCGACCGGGGTGCCTGGGCCGGGCGACAGCAGGATGCCGTCGTAGTCGGCGATGCGGTCCGCGATCTCCGACTCGGGGAAGGCGTCGTTGCGCACCACGTCCGTCTCGGCTCCGAGCTGCTGGACGTACCCGTTCAGCGTGTAGACGAAGCTGTCGTAGTTGTCGACGACGAGGATCCTGGTCATGGCGGTTCACCGTACTCGTGGGGGATGTGTGCAGCGGTCTGCGGGCCGATCCACACACGTGGTCACGGTAGGATACCGGCCATGGCCAGTGACAAGGACCGCACCAAGCCCGCCCGGAGGACCCGAGCCGACTCGGTCGACACCGCGGGGGACGCCCCGAACCCGGTGTGGTTCAAGCCGGTCATGTTCGGCTTCATGCTCATCGGCCTCGTCTGGGTGATCGTCTTCTACATCTCGAACGCGACCCTGCCGGTGCCGAGCCTCGGCTCGTGGAACATCCTGGTCGGCTTCGGCATCATGTTCATCGGCTTCCTCATGACCACCCGCTGGCGCTGATCCGCAGCCTCGAGACACTCCGACGCCCGTCGCACCACTTGGTGCGGCGGGCGTTGTCGTTCTCCACAGGACTTGCTGCCGCTGATCCCCGGATCATCGAGGATCCGGGCGGTTCTCCACACTTCTACACACTCTCCACATCGTCATCCACACCCCGACCCCGGAGTTATCCACAGCTGAGTCCACAATGGGGATAATCACACGCGTGTAACTCACCGGTTTCTCCACACCTGTGGATAACTCTGCGGACGCCTTGTGGACGGCGGACTGGAGACCCGTGGCGGCCTGGCACCGTGCCTCCCGTCCGCCGTCCAGTCGCGGGAGCGACGAATGCGCGGCTGGCTGCGCCGTTCCGCCTGCGAAAGCGTCAGATGTCGCCGAAAGGTCGGCGACAGACTGTCGCTTCCGCGGGAGAGTGACCGCACGACGGGCTGGGCGCACGGATGTCTCGGAACGACGAACGCCCCGCCGCTGATGCGACGGGGCGTTCGGTGGACGTGTGTCCGGGTCGGGTCAGCCGATGGTGACCGCGTACCCGACTGCGGTGAGGACGATGCCCACCAAGGCGGTGGCGACGAGCAGGCCGATCTGCAGGGGCCGCTGCCGGATGTTCCGGGTCTTGGCGAACACGAAACCCACCAGGAAGCCGCCGATGATGCCACCGACGTGCGCCTGCCACGAGATGTTCGTCCCCGGGAGGAACCCGACGACCAGGTTGAGGCCCATGATCACGAGGAGCTGCACTGCGTTCTGCCCGAGGCTCCGCTGCAGCACGAAGAACGCCGCGAAGAGCCCGAAGATCGCACCGGACGCCCCGACCACCCAGGTACCGGGAGCGAGGAACGTGACGAGCATCGAACCGAAGACCCCCGTGATGAAGTACAGCGCCACGAATCGCCAGGCACCGAGCATGTTCTCGAGCATCCGGCCGAAGATCCACAACGCCCACATGTTGAACACGATGTGGAGGATGCCCGAGTGGACGAAGAGCACGGTCACGACCCGCCACGGCTCCGTGGGCAGCAAGAACGAGTTGTAGGCGAGCAGGCCGGTGAAGAACCGACCACTCACCTGGTCCAGCAGCCAGATGGCGACCGTGATCGCCACGATGACGACCGTCGCCTTCTGGTCGAGCATCGCGAAGCGCCGTCGCGCGACCGTCAGCCCGCTGGGGGCTCCGGACGCGCGACGGTTCGCTGCGAACTGTGCGCGCTGTTCACGCACGCACTCCGGGCAGTGCACCCCGACTGCCGCCGGCGTCTGGCACTCCGGGCAGATCGTCCGCCCACAGCGCTGGCAGAGCACGAAGCTCTGCCGGTCCGGATGCCGGTAGCAGGTGTTGTTCGGGTTGTACGCCTGGTCGGTCACGTGTGGATCAGACGCCTTCGACGTCGATGCTCTGGATGACCACGTCCTCGACGGGCTTGTCACGGCCGTCGGTGGGGACACCCTCGATGGCGTCGACCACGGCACGCGACTCGTCGTCGGCGACCTCACCGAAGATGGTGTGCTTGCCCTGCAGCCACGGCGTCGCCACCGTGGTGATGAAGAACTGCGAGCCGTTGGTGCCACGCCCGCCCTGGATGCCGGCGTTGGCCATGGCGAAGATGTAGGGGTTCTGGAACGTGAGCTCGGGGGAGATCTCGTCGTCGAAGCGGTAGCCCGGACCGCCGATGCCCTGGCCGAGCGGGTCGCCGCCCTGGATCATGAAGTCCTTGATGATGCGGTGGAAGACGACGCCGTCGTAGAGCTTGTCGGTGGAGACCTTGCCCGTACCCGGGTGGGTCCACTCCTGCTTGCCCGTGGCGAGGTCGACGAAGTTCTTGACGGTCTTCGGTGCGTGGTTGCCGAACAGGTTGACGCGGATGTCGCCCTTGTTGGTGTGGATCGTTGCGACAGCGGTGTGCAGAGACATGTTCCGATTCTCGCATGTACCGGCTGCGTACGGACCGGACCCACAGGTGAGGCTCCGTGACCTGTCAGGGACTCTGGTGGCAGGATGGGGTCACGCCGATCCGATGGAGGTACCAGATGACGACGATCGAGATCCCGCGCAAGCGTCGGAAGCAGATCAAGAAGCTCAAGGGCCAGACCGCCTCGCTCCTCGGAGAGCAGCGCAAGGTCCTCGAGCACGCGAACGCGATCCTGGCGGAAGCCCGGTCGAACGCAGCCGACGCAGCCCGCAAGGACATCGCCCCTCGTGTGCAGAACGCGATCGACAACGGGATCCGTCCCGCGGTCGCGACCGGGGTCCACGCTGCGACGTCCGCAGCACAGAACGCTTCGCACAAGTTCCAGTCCGAGGTCATCCCCGGACTGGTGTCGACCGCTGGCTCCGTGCTGAGCGTCACCGACCTCGCGAAGGACCCCCGGGTCAAGAAGATCGTGAAGAACGCCCAGAAGAAGGGCAAGAAGGCCAAGAAGGCTGCTGTGAAGTACGTTCCGTCACAGCAGAAGAAGGGCATCGGCTTCGGTGGTGTCGCACTCATCATCGTCGGCGTCGTCGCCGTTGCTGGTGCCGCGTACGCCGCGTACCAGACGCTCCGCGCCGACGACGACCTGTGGGTTGCCGACGACGCTGACACGGCGGAGAAGCCTGCCGCCTGACCTCCACGGTTCGTACGAAGGGCCCCGGCACGCCGCCGGGGCCCTTCGTCGTTCCCGGCCTCGGGTCTGCGACGAGGCACCAACTGGCTGGCCGGCCGGCCGGCCGACGCCGAGGTTCCGCGACATGCCGCACGCCAGCCGCCGAGGTTCCACGGCCGTCCCCTGGAGCGCTCGAGATGCCGTGATTTCGGAACCTCGGCGCCGCGAGACCTCGGGGCACCAACACCCGCCCAAGCCCAGCACGCACGACGACGACGACGAACGCACGATGTCGCACAGAGACGGCTATCGCGGAGCGGCCCGTGCCGAAGGCACGAGACCAGCACGGCGGAACGATCCGGCGGAGGAAGGAACGACCGCAGCAGGGTCATCCCGGAGTGGAGTGGAGCCTGGGAGAATCGAACTCCCGACATCCTGCTTGCAAAGCAGGCGCTCTACCAACTGAGCTAAGGCCCCGGGTGCCACCGAGGTGATCGGCGGCGGGATGGAATTGTCGTGTGTTCCGAAGAACTGGTGGGGCTACAAGGACTTGAACCTTGGACCTCTTCGTTATCAGCGAAGCGCTCTAACCGCCTGAGCTATAGCCCCTCAGACCGGATGAAAGCCTACCCCACGGATCTCGCAGAACGAAATCGAGCGGTCGGCTCACCCGGCCCGGGTGTGTCAGTTGTTCGTGAAGCCGACGAGCAAGCCGCCGGTGATGCGGACACTGAGGTTGTAGAGGACGCTCACGATGGCGCCGAGCACGGTGCCGACGACCACGTTGAGGATGCCCACGACGATGGAGAACCCGAGCACCTGGCCCAGTGAGAACTGGTCCATGATCGAGTAACTGTTCTGACCGGTGACGTCCTTCAACAAGGCGTCCACCTGCGTGAACACGCCCGTCTGGTTGAGGATGACCCACACCAGCGCCGTGGCGACCACGATCACGATGCTGCCGGCCAGGGCGATGAGGAAGCTGAGCTTCACCATCGACCAGAAGTCGACGTAGACCAACCGCAGCCGCACTTGGCGGGTGCCGACGGGTCGCTTCGCCTTCTTCTGGAGCTTCTCGGCGACACTACTCATTGCTTGACTGGTCCTCTCCGGCCTCGTCCGCGACGGGCTCGGTGTCGATGGGATCAGTGGAGTCCGGGGCCGCTTCGGAAGGGCTGACCGTCTCCACCGGGCCCGCTGGCTCGATCTCGGCGTCGTCCTGGTCGACCAGGTTCCGCTCGGTGTTCTGGGCCACTGCGATGATCTTGTCGTTCGCCGCGAACCTGGCGAAGACGACACCCATGGTGTCGCGACCCTTGGCAGGGACCTCGGCCACGGCAGACCTTACCACCTTGCCCGATTGCAGCACGACGAGCACTTCGTCGTCCTCACCGACGATGAGAGCACCCACAAGGTCGCCTCGGTCGGTCGCCAACTTCGCCACCTTGATGCCGAGACCACCGCGTCCCTGGATGCGGTACTGGTCGACGGCGGTGCGCTTGGCGTACCCGCCCTCGGTCATCACCCAGACGAAACCGTCGTCCGCCACCACGCGTGCGGCCAGGAGCGAGTCGCCGTCGCGGAAGGACATGCCCTTCACGCCGGAGGTCGACCGACCCATCGGCCGCAGGGTGTCGTTCGTCGCGGTGAAGCGGAGCGACATGCCCTGTCGTGAGACGAGCAGCAGGTCGTCGTGCTCGTCGACGAGCAGCGCCTGGCGGAGCTTGTCCCCGTCGCGCAGGTTGATCGCGATGATGCCACCGGTGCGGTTGGTGTCGTACTCGGTGAGCGCGGTCTTCTTCACCAGCCCGTGCTCGGTCGCGAGGACGAGGTACTGCGCGACCTCGTAGTCACGGATGTCGAGCACCTGCTGGATCTGCTCGTCCGGCTGCATCGCGAGCAGGTTCGCCACGTGCTGGCCCTTGGCGTCGCGGCCGGCTTCCTGCAGCTCGTACGCCTTGGCGCGGTAGACCCGGCCCTGGTCGGTGAGGAACAGCAGCCAGTGGTGCGTCGTCGTGACGAAGAAGTGCTCGACGATGTCGTCCGCGCGGAGCTGGGCGCCACGGACACCACGGCCACCGCGGTGCTGCGAGCGGTACTGGTCGCTGCGCGTGCGCTTGACGTACCCACCGCGGGTGATGGTGACGACCATCTCCTCTTCGGGGATGAGGTCTTCCATCGACATGTCGCCGTCGTAGCCGAGCATGATCTCGGTGCGCCGGTCGTCGCCGAAGCGGTCGACGATCTCCTCGAGCTCGTCGCGGATGATCGTGCGCTGCCGGGTCTCCGACGCCAGGATGTCCTGGAAGTCGGCGATCTTGCGCTCGAGTTCTTCGGCCTCGTCGTGGATCTTCTGGCGCTCGAGGGCGGCCAGTCGACGGAGCTGGAGCTCGAGGATCGCGCGCGCCTGGATCTCGTCGACGGACAGCAGGTCCATCAGGCCGGAGCGGGCCTCTTCGACGTCGGGCGACCGACGGATGAGCGCGATGACCTCGTCGAGGGCGTCGAGCGCTGCGAGGTAGCCGCGCAGGATGTGCGCGCGCTTCTCGGCCTCGCGCAGGCGGAACTGGGTGCGGCGGACGATGACGTCGACCTGGTGCGCGACCCACGCCGAGATGAACCCGTCGAGCGGCAGGGTCCGCGGGACACTGTCGACGATCGCGAGCATGTTCGCGCCGAAGTTCTCCTGCAGCTGCGTGTGCTTGTACAGGTTGTTCAGCACGACCTTGGCCACGGCGTCGCGCTTGAGCACGATCACCAGGCGCTGGCCGGTGCGACCCGAGGTCTCGTCGCGGATGTCCGCGACGCCGGCGAGCTTGCCGTCCTTGACCAGGTCGGCGATCTTGATCGCGAGGTTGTCCGGGTTGACCTGGTACGGCAGCTCGGTGACGACGAGGCAGGTGCGACCCTGGATCTCCTCGACGTTGACGACGGCGCGCATCGTGATCGAACCACGACCGGTGAGGTAGGCGTCCTGGATGCCCTTGGTGCCCAGGATCTGCGCACCGGTCGGGAAGTCCGGCCCCTTGATGCGCTGCATGAGCGCGGCGAGGAGCTCTTCGCGCGTCGCCTCGGGGTTGTCGAGGGCCCACTTCGCGCCCTCGGCCACCTCGCGCAGGTTGTGCGGCGGGATGTTCGTCGCCATGCCGACCGCGATGCCGACCGAGCCGTTGACGAGCAGGTTCGGGAACCGTGCCGGCAGGATCGCGGGTTCCTGGGTCCGACCGTCGTAGTTGTCCTGGAAGTCGACGGTGTCCTCGTCGATGTCCCGGACCATCTCCATGGCGAGCGGCGCCATCTTGGTCTCGGTGTACCGCGGGGCTGCTGCGCCGTCGTTGCCCGGCGAGCCGAAGTTGCCCTGACCGAGTGCGAGCGGGTAGCGCAGCGACCACGGCTGCACCAGACGGACCAGCGCGTCGTAGATCGCCGAGTCGCCGTGCGGGTGGAACTGCCCCATGACGTCGCCGACGACGCGGGAGCACTTCGAGAACGCGCGGTCCGGACGGTAGCCGCCGTCGAACATCGCGTAGATCACGCGGCGGTGCACCGGCTTCAGGCCGTCACGGACCTCGGGCAGCGCACGGCCGACGATGACCGACATCGCGTAGTCGAGGTAGGAACGCTGCATCTCGAGCTGCAGGTCGACCTGCGAGATGCGGTCACCGGAGACGACGATGTCCCCGCTGTCGCCGTGGACGATCTCGGGCTGCTCGTCGGGGGCGTTCTCGTTGTCGTCAGCCATTGGCTTGCGTTACCTTTCTGACGGCCGGGAGGCCGTGGTGACGTTCGTCGCGGTGGACGCGACCACAAGTGGTCCGGACCAGAGCACGCGGCTGGCACCGCGCCTCCAGGCCAGGGTCGAGATGTCGAGTCTGTTCAGATGTCCAAGAAGCGGACGTCCTTGGCGTTCTGCTGGATGAACTGGCGACGTGCGTCGACGTCTTCACCCATCAGCGTCGAGAAGGTGCTGTCCACCGCGGCGGCGTCCTCGAGCGTGACCTGCAGGAGCGTGCGGGTGTCCGGGTTCATCGTGGTGTCCCAGAGCTCCTTGTAGTCCATCTCGCCGAGGCCCTTGTAGCGCTGGATGCCGTTGTCCTTTGGGATCCGCTTGCCGGCGGCGATGCCCGACTGCATCAGGGCGTCGCGCTCCCGGTCGCTGAACACGTACTCGTGCGCCGCGTTCGACCACTTGAGGCGGTACAGCGGCGGCTGCGCGAGGTACACGTAACCGCGCTCGATGAGCGGCCGCATGTAGCGGAACAGCAGGGTCAGCAGCAGCGTGGTGATGTGCTGGCCGTCGACGTCGGCATCGGCCATCAGCACGATCTTGTGGTACCGGGCCTTGTCCGGGTCGAAGTCCTCACCGATGCCGGCGCCGAACGCCGTGATCATCGACTGGATCTCCTGGTTGGCGAGCGCGCGGTCGAGCCGCGCCTTCTCGACGTTCAGGATCTTGCCGCGCAGGGGCAGGATCGCCTGGGTCATCGGGTTGCGGCCCTGCACCGCGGAACCGCCGGCGGAGTCGCCCTCGACCATGAAGATCTCCGACAGGGTCGGGTCCTTCGACTGGCAGTCCTTCAGTTTGCCGGGCATGCCACCCGACTCGAGCAGCCCCTTGCGACGCGTGGTCTCGCGGGCCTTGCGGGCCGCGAGCCGCGCCTGCGACGCCTGGATCGCCTTGCGGACGACGTCGCGGGCCTGGGTCGGGTTGCTCTCGAACCAGTGCGTGAGCTCGGCGCCGACGACGCGCTGCACGAAGCCCTTCGCCTCGGTGTTGCCGAGCTTCGTCTTCGTCTGGCCCTCGAACTGCGGTTCGCCGAGCTTCACGGAGATGACGGCCGTCAACCCTTCACGGATGTCGTCACCCGTCAGGTTGTCGTCCTTCTCCTTGATGATCTTCGTCTCGCGCGCGTACTTGTTCACCAGGTACGTCAGCGCCGCGCGGAAGCCCTCTTCGTGGGTGCCGCCCTCGTGCGTGTTGATCGTGTTCGCGAAGGTGTGGACGCTCTCCTGGTACGAGGTGTTCCACTGCATCGCGACCTCGAGCGCGATCTTGCGCTCGGTGTCCTCGGACTCGAAGCCGATGACGTCCGGGTGGACGAGGTCGGCCTTCTTCTGCGCGTTGATGTACTCGACGTAGTCGGCGAGACCGCGCTCGTACATGAAGGAGTCGTTCCGCGCCTCTTCCCCTTCTTCCGGGGTGCGCTCGTCGCGCAGGTTGATCCGCAGGCCCTTGTTGAGGAAGGCCATCTGCTGGAACCGGGTGCGCAGGGTCTCGTAGTCGAAGACGACGGTCTCGAAGATCTCGGCGTTCGGCCAGAAGGTGATCGTGGTGCCGTGCTCGTCGGACGGTTCGTCCTTGGTCAGCGGTGCGACCGGGACGCCGTCGGTGTAGCTCTGGCGCCAGACGTGGCCCTGCTGTCGGACCTCGACGTCGAGCTCGGAGCTCAGCGCGTTCACGACGGAGGAACCGACACCGTGCAGACCACCGGACACCGCGTACGCGCCGCCGCCGAACTTGCCGCCGGCGTGCAGGACGGTCAGGACGACCTGGACGGTCGAGACGCCTTCGGCCGCGTGGATGCCGACCGGGATGCCACGGCCGTTGTCGACCACGCGGACACCGCCGTCTTCACGGATGGTGACGTCGATGGTGTCGCAGTACCCGGCGAGGGCTTCGTCGACGGAGTTGTCGACGATCTCCTGGACCAGGTGGTGCAGACCGCGGGGCCCCGTCGAACCGATGTACATACCGGGACGCTTGCGGACCGCCTCGAGCCCCTCGAGCACCTGAATCTGGTCTGCTCCGTAGGACGGTTCGCTCTGCGGGGTCTCCGCGTCGAGCGGGTTCTGCGGGTCGTCTTCAGATTCTGATGCCATGTCGAGCGTGCTCCTGCCTGCGCGCGGAACGCCCGCGCACTGCACCTCCCAGTCTACCGCAGAGGCCCCTCTTTCGAGGGCTCATCCGGCCCACAGGCGGGCTTTTTTGGCACCACAGGATGATTTCGTCGGCTCAACCGTAGGTGTCGCGAGGACCGCGCCCCTGGACCGTCCTGGGGCCGCGTTTCCAGGTGGGGACGTCCGGCCCCGAAACCCGGATCGACTCGACCCCGGCTTCCGGGTGCCGCTCGGCGATGGTCGTCGTGACGCTGGCCCGCATGAGACGGAGCTGCGTCGCCCAGGCCGTCGAGTCACACCGGATGACCAGCGCACCGTCGTCGATGGTGACCGGCGTGGAGTGCTTCGCGAGTTCCTCACCGACGACGCTCGGCCAGTCCACGAACAGCTCCGAGCGGGCCAGGGGTTCGGTCCAGCCGAGCTCGTTGGCCAGGGATCCGACCACGTCACCGAGCCCACGGGGTTCGCGGCCACGGCCGTACGGGACGGTGTCGGCGTCGAACTCGCGGGAGCGACGGCGGCGGGCGTCGACCCCGCGCTTCGAGGGGTCACCGAAGACGGCACGGAGGTGCCGGTACAGCCGCGACGGCTCGGTCGGCTTCCACGGGCGGGGCATCAGGCGTCGGCTTCCGGCGGGGTCGCGTCGGTCACGATCGTGCCCGCCTCGATCCGCACCGTGTGCGCGGCCAGCTGCGAGGGGACGTCGCCGAACACCGCGGCCGTGATGAGGACCTGCTCGTAGTCGGCCACGGCGTTCCCGAGGCGTTCGCGCCGGGATTCGTCGAGTTCGGCGAACACGTCGTCGAGGATGATGATCGGGTCACCGAGGTTCGACTCCGCCCGCAGGATCGACGCGCTCGCCAGCTGGATCGCGAGCGCGAACGACCAGGACTCCCCGTGACTGGCGTACCCGCGGGCAGGTAACCCGTTGAGCTGGAACAGGACGTCGTCCCGGTGCGGCCCGACCAGGGTCAACCCGCGGTCGAGTTCGTCACGACGACGCCGCTCGAGGGCAGCCGCGAACGCCTCGGCTGCGGCGGTCACGCTCACCGGCTCGTCGGGGGTGCCGAGGACCGGGTCCGTCGCGGCGGCGGCCTCCGGGTCTCCGCCACGGATCGAGAGCACACCGGCGATCGAGGCATCGTGGTCCTCGCCCGCGACGGTGGCGTACGCCTCGGCGACGAACGGTGCGAGCCGGCGGGTCAGGTGGTCGCGCGCGGCGACGATCTCGGCACCGAGTCCGACGAGGCGGTCGTCCCAGACGTCGAGCGTCGACAGCGCGTTGGCCTTGGCGCCGGTGGCACGGGCCGACTTGAGCAGGGTGTTCCGCTGGCGGAGCGTGCGGTCGTAGTCGGCCAGGACCCCCTGCATCCGCGGCGCGATCTGGCCGAGCAGTTCGTCGAGCATGCGTCGGCGACCGGCCGGTTCGCCACGGACCAGGGCGAGGTCCTCGGGAGCGAAGAGGACGGAGGTGCAGTAGCGCGGGAGTTCACGGGGCTTGATCGCCGACCGGTTCACCTGCGCACGGTTCGCCCCCGTGCGGTTGATCTGCACCTCGGCGAGGATGCTGCGGTCCTCGTGCGCCAGGCGGGCCCGGACGATCGCGGCGTCGCAACCCTGGCGGACGAGCGCTGCATCCGTCGGGACCCGGTGAGAACCGAGCGTCGACAGGTACCCGATCGCCTCGACCAGGTTGGTCTTGCCCTGCCCGTTCCGCCCGACGAACAGGTTCGGCCCGCGTGCGAGGTCGACGTCCGCCTCCCGGTAGTTCCGGAAGTCGGTGAGTTGGAGATGGTCGACGTGCACGCGGGCCGAGTCCGGGTTTCCCCGGGTGGTCCTAGGACTTCTTGACGGCGTGACCGCCGAACTGGTTGCGGAGCGCCGCGACGGCCTTCATCGTCGGGGACGCGCTGCCCTGACGCGAGACGAAGCGCGCGAAGATCGACGCCGACAGCGCCGGCATCGGAACGGCGAGCTCGATGCCCTCTTCCAGCGTCCAGCGGCCCTCGCCCGAGTCCTCGACGTAGCCCTCGAGCTCGTCGAGCTTCGGGTCTTCGTTCAGGGCCAGGACCATGAGGTCGAGCAGCCAGGAACGGACGACCGTCCCGCGCTGCCACCCGGCGAACACGGCGGGGACGTCGGTGATCAGGTCCTTGGCCTCGAGGAGCTCGTAGCCCTCGCCGTAGGCCTGCATGATCGCGTACTCGATGCCGTTGTGGACCATCTTGGCGTAGTGCCCCGCGCCGATCGGACCGGCGTGCGAGAAGCCCTCTTCGCGCGGCCCCTCGGGGCGCAGTGCGTCGAAGACCGGCATGGCGAACTCGACGTCCTTGACGTCACCGCCGACCATGAGGCCGTAGCCGTTGTCCTTGCCCCACACGCCGCCGGAGACACCGGCATCCATGTAGCGGATGCCGCGCGCGCGGAGCTGCTCGGCGTGCGTGGTGTCGTCGAGCCACTTCGAGTTGCCACCGTCGATGACGAGGTCGCCCTCGTTCAGGACACCGGCGAGCTCGGTGATGACGTCGTCGGTGATCTTGCCGTGCGGCACCATCACCCAGACGAGTCGCTGACCCTCGGGCAGGGCGCCCGCCAGGTCTGCGAGGCTCGCGACGTCGGAGACGGCGGGGTTCGCGTCGTAACCGGTGACCTCGATCCCTGCGTTGCGGAGACGGGCACGCATGTTGTTGCCCATGCGACCAAGGCCGACAAGACCGATGTGCATGATTTCCTCTTCTGTTTCGTCGTCGCGCTGAGGCCGCAGCTGGTGCGTCAGCGCAGTGTTCCTGTTGCGCCTATCGCAGCAGCAGGTTGGGCTGCAGCAGGTACCGGTATCCATCGGTCGCGGCAGCCTCTTGCGAAGTCTGGCCGGTGATCAGCACCGGGCCCGGCTTGTTGGGGTTCTCCGTCTTGGTGAAGGAGATGCGGACGAACTCGGAGTGCACCGCGTTCAGTCCGTCGAGGAGGAAGGCGGGCTTCAGCGAGACCACCGTTTCCTCTCCGGTCAGCAACGCACTGATCGACTCTGACGCCTGCGCTTGTTCGGATCCGATCGCCTCGAGCGTGAGCCCGTCGACCGTGAAGGAGAACCGGAGCGCTGCTTCGCGCTCCAGGACGAGTGAGACCCGTCGGACGGCTTCGACCAGCTCAGCGGTGTTGATCACCGCGTGGTCGTTGACGTTCTCGGGGAAGAGCCGGCGGACCGGCGGGTAGTTGCCCTTGATCAGCAGCGAGGTGACGGTCTTGTCGTCGGCGTGGAACGCGATGAGCTCACGGTCGGAGTTGCCGCTGATCGAGACCGAGACGGTGGACGCCGACCCGAAGGTGCGACCGACCTCCTGCAGCGTGCGCGCGGGGACGAGGGCGTGCAGCGGGTCCGAGCCGACGCGGCCGGAGTCCCACGCGATGGTCCGGACGGCCACGCGGTACCGGTCCGTGGCGATGAGCGACAGGTCGTTGTCACCGACCTCGAGCTGGACACCAGTGATGACGGGGGTGACGTCGTCGCGGCTCGCGGCGACGGCAACCTGCGACACGGCCTCGGAGAAGGCATCGCCGGGGATGACACCGGTCTGCGGACCGATCTCGGGCAGCGTCGGGTACTCCTCGACCGGCATGGACAGCAGCGTGAAGTGCGCCGATCCGCAGGAGACCGAGATCTTGGAGTCCTCGGTCGTGAAGGTCACCGGGGCGTTCGGCAGTCGGCTCGCGATGTCGTTCAGCAGGCGACCGCTGACCAGGACCGTGCCCGGGTCGTCGATCTGCGCCGAGATGGACGTCTGCGCCGAGACCTCGTAGTCGAACGACGAGAGCGTCAGACGATCGCCGTCGGCGTGGATCAGGACGCCCGACAGGATCGGGAGGGTCGTGCGCTGTGGGAGGAGTTTCACCGCGAAGGAGACGGCTTCGGAGAAGACGTCCCGGTTGACCTCGAACTTCACAGCTGGAACCCCTGTCGATCGGCTTGGACTGTCCGGCCGCCCCATTCTGGCACAGGCGGACGTGGGCCGGATTTCTTGTCATCCCGCCGTCCACAAGGTTGTCCCGCGGAGATGGATCGTTAACCAGGAGTAATGGTGTTAACGCCTGTGCACACTGTGGATAACCCTGTGCATGCCGCTCGGCCGTAGGGAACTACACCGTTGTGACTTGTGGGCGAGCTGTGGGCGACGTCGGGATGAATGAATCTCATCTATCCACTTCCATCCCCAGTTTCCACAGGAGGCCCCCTCGCTGTGAACAACCGGGCGGCGTGTCCTCCACAGTTATCCACAGGCTATCCACACTGTGAGAACTCCGGCCCATGGAACCGTCTCAGATGGTGGATACGCCCGGAGACGTACCGATCTCAGCGGTAGCGGCGGTCCTGTTTGATGCGGCTCGTGAGCTCGGTGACCTGGTTGTAGATCGACCGCCGCTCCTTCATGAGCTCGGTGATCTTCTTGTTCGCGTACATGACCGTGGTGTGGTCGCGGTTGCCGAACAGCTGCCCGATCTTCGGGAGCGACAGGCTCGTGAGCTCGCGGCACAGGTACATCGCGATCTGTCGCGCGGTGGCGATCGCCTGCGAGCGGGACGAGCCGTACAGGTCGTCGACGGAGAGCTTGAAGTACTCGGCGGTGTGGTTGATGATGTCCGTCGGCGCGACGACGTTGTCCTCGTCGAGGGTGATCAGGTCCTTGAGGACGGTCTGCACCAGGGCCATGTCGACGGCCGTCCGGTTCAGGCTCGCGAACGCCGTGACGCGGATGAGCGTCCCCTCGAGCTCCCGGATGTTGCTCGACACCTTCGAGGCCATGAACTCGAGGATGTCGTCCGGCACCTGCAGGTGGTCGGACTGCGCCTTCTTGCGGAGGATCGCGATGCGCGTCTCGAGCTCGGGCGCCTGGACGTCCGTGATCAGACCCCACTCGAAGCGCGACCGCATGCGGTCCTCGAAGCCGGTGAGGTGCTTCGGTGCGACGTCGGACGTGATGACGACCTGCTTGTTGTGGTCGTGCAGCGTGTTGAACGTGTGGAAGAACGCCTCCTGCGTGGAGTCCTTCCCCTGCAGGAACTGGATGTCGTCGATCAGCAGGATGTCGATGTCGCGGTAGCGCTGCTGGAACTGGTTCGAGCGGTTGTTCGCGATCGAGTTGATGAAGTCGTTGGTGAACTCCTCGCTCGACACGTACCGGACGCGGATCCCCGGGTAGAGGCTCTCGGCGTAGTGCCCGATGGCGTGGAGCAGGTGGGTCTTGCCCAGCCCGGAGTCGCCGTAGATGAAGAGCGGGTTGTAGGCCTTCGCCGGAGCCTCGGCCACCGCGACCGCTGCGGCGTGGGCGAAGCGGTTCGACGAGCCGATGACGAAGTTGTCGAAGTTGTACTTCGGGTTCAGCCGCGACTCCGGCCGGCCGCTCGTGCCCGGGGAGTCGATCTGGCTCGGCACGAAGGGTGCCTCGATGTACTGACGGGGTGCAGCGCTCTGCTCCACCGCTTCCTGCACGGGCTCGGCGTACTCCGGCACGTTCGGGTCGACGCGCGGCTCGGACGCCATGTCCGGGTTCACCGTGATGGCGAAGTTCGCGACCGAGTCGTCACCGATGCGGGCGACGGCCTCGGTGATCGGGATGCGGATCCGCTGCTCGAGCATGCCGCGGGTCAGGTCGTTGGGGACCTCGAGGTACAGGGTGCCGGCGAGGACGCCCTTCGGTTCGACCAGGTTGAGGAACCCGTGGAGCTGCGGCGTGATGCGGGGGTCTTCGCTGAGGATTCCGAGTACGGATGACCAGAGGTCCTCGACGGGGTCGGCCGGCATCGTCATGTCGCGCTCGTCTCCAGGTGTGTGTCGTGCGTTCGGTGCCGGACCGGGGTGCGTCCTGCTGGGTCGGACGTGCCGGAGTGCCGCGGGGTGTGGCGCTCAGCGGACCGTGTCGTGCGCCGGCGGTTCGTCGGGGTCTCGGGGGCTTCGTCGACGCCTCGTACCGCGCGTGTTCCCACAGGGTTGTCCACAGTGTTGTCCACGACCGCCCGGATCCGTCGGACAGGAGTACTTCCCTGTCGTACCGGGGCGCGGGGCCGATCGATGACCCCACTGTAAAGGACCGGGCCGGGTGGCACCGAACGGAAGTTGTCCCCAATGTGGAGAATGGACCGCAGCGGTGTCCTCGACGCCTCCGGCACCGAGGCCGGCCCGATCGGCGTTTGACCTGCTCGCTGCTGTCACGTACCGTTAACCAGTTGACTGCGGCCGATTGGTCGCGCCCATCTGCGTCGTTCGACACCGAGCGATGACACATACATACGTGACGGCTCGCCGCGAGCAGCCGTGTGGAGAGATCATGAGCAAGCGCACCTTCCAGCCGAACAACCGTCGCCGCGCCAAGAAGCACGGCTTCCGCCTCCGCATGCGGACGCGTGCCGGCCGCGCCATCCTGTCGGCGCGTCGCGCCAAGGGCCGCACCGAGCTCTCGGCCTGATCAGGCTCACCGCCTGATCCGGTCCTCGGTCTGACCCCGGCATCGCAGTGTTGGCCAGCGCCAACCGCATCGTCCGCGGGGACGACTACCGGAACGTCGTGCGTCGTGGTCGCAAGAGCGCCACGGCGCACGTCGTCGTGTCCGTGGTCCGTCGCTCGACGGACCCTGCCGGACCGTCGCGGTTCGGGTTCATCGTCGCGAAGACGGTGGGCAACGCCGTGACCCGGAACCTGATCAGGCGGCGGCTCAAGGCGATCGCGCACGGCATCCTCGCCGACTCCCCCGTGGGGTACGACGTGGTGGTGCGCGCACTGCCAGCCGCATCGCAGGCCGGATGGCCTACCCTGCTCGAAGACGTCGTGCGCTCCTTCGCGCGCGGGGTGGAGAAGGCAGCATGAACCGCACCCTGTGGACCCGGCTGGCCTGGGTCGCCGCGTTGCTCCCACGCAACGCGTGCGTCGTCGTGCTCCGCGCCTACCGTGCAGTGATCTCCCCGTTGTACGGCAACGTCTGCCGGTACCACCCGTCGTGCTCCCGGTACGCCCTCGAAGCGATCCAGCAGTACGGCGTCGTCCGCGGATCCGCGATGGGCGCCTGGCGCATCGCTCGCTGCAACCCCTGGGCTGCAGGCGGGATCGACGACGTCACGGAACGTCGTCGCCCGTTCGTCGTCAACCGGTTCGGGTTCGTCCTCGCGCCGATCCCGCAGCAGCCGCACCCCGCGGTCGGAACGGCCCGGCCGGTCCTGCTCCCCCAGCGCACTCGAAAGGCGTAGCCGTCCCCATGGACATCATCGGTACGATCCTCTGGCCGCTCAAATGGGTGGTCTCCGCCATCCTCGTCGGCTTCCACTGGATCTTCGAGAGCATCGGCATGGACCCGGGCGCGGGTATCACCTGGGTCCTCTCCATCATCTTCCTGACCTTCGTGGTCCGCGCCGCGCTGATCCCGATCTTCGTGCGGCAGATCAAGTCGCAGCGCCGCATGCTCGAGGTCGCGCCGCAGCTGAAGAAGATCCAGGACAAGTACAAGGGCAAGAAGGACCAGTTCTCGCGTGAGGCCATGAGCCGCGAGACCATGGCCCTGTACAAGGAGACGGGCACCAACCCGCTGAGCTCCTGCCTGCCGCTGCTGCTGCAGATGCCGATCTTCTTCTCGCTGTACTCGGTGCTGCACGAAGCCCAGATCAACAAGACGGGCATCGGCCTGCTGACGAACGACCTCGCGGCGTCGTTCGGCAACGCGGCCCTGTTCGGTGCTCCCCTGCACGAGACGTTCACCAACGCCTCCGGGTGGGAAGTCCGTGCGATCGCCGGCTTCATGATCGTCGTCATGACCGCGTCGCAGTTCATCACGCAGCTGCAGCTCGTCGCCAAGAACATGTCGCCGGAGACCAAGGCGTCGCCGATGTACCGCCAGCAGAAGATGATGCTGTACATCCTCCCGCTGGTCTTCGTGATCTCGGGTCTGAGCTTCCCCCTCGGCGTCATGTTCTACTGGCTCGCCTCGAACGTCTGGACGATGGCGCAGCAGTACTTCGTCATCCGCAGCATGCCGACGCCCGGTTCCGAGGCGGCCCTGGCACGTGAGGCGCGTCTGGCCAAGAAGGCCCAGCGTCGCGGGATCGCCAACCCGGTCCTCGCCGAGGCTGGTGCCGGTGCTGGCGCCGCCGAGATCGAGGCCGTGCGCGTCACCACCCAGCGTTCGCAGCCGGTCGGCAAGCAGCGCTCGAAGAAGAACGGGAAGAAGTAAGTGACCGAGCAGGACACCGCCGCAGCCGTCGACACCACCGAGGTCCCGGACGAGGACGCCCGTGACGAGGCTGACATCGCTGCGGACTACATCGAGGAACTCCTCGACATCTGCGACCTCGACGGGGACATCGAGATCGAGGAGCGCGCCGGTCGCGTGTACCTGTCGGTCACCGATGACGGAGAGGCGCTCCGCGTCCTCTCCAAGCCGGACACCGTGACCGCGCTGCAGGAACTCACCCGCATCGCCGTCCAGGCCGAGACGGGCGAGTTCAGCCGGCTCATCCTCGACGTGGGCGGCTCCCGTGACGCTCGTGCCGACGAGCTGCAGCGACTGGTCGACACCGCCGTCGAGCGCATCGAAGCCGGATCGTCGTCCGCAGCACTCCCCCCGATGTCGTCGTACGAGCGCAAGCTGGTCCACGACCTCGTCGCTGAGAAGGGCTTCCACTCGGAGTCCGAGGGTGAGGGTCGGGACCGCCACACGGTCGTCACCCGATGACGGACGAGTCGGTGTCCTCGGCCACCGCTCCCACAGCTCCGGACGCTGCTCCGGTGCTCGAGGCCGAGCCTGCGGCTGCGTCCGCGCTCTTCGGCGACCGGATCGAGACGGCTCGGTCGTTCACGAACGAGTTGGCTCGTCGCGGTGAGGAGCTGGGCCTGATCGGCCCGCTCGAACTGCCTCGACTCTGGACACGACACATCCTCAACTCAGCCTTGCTGGCGCCCCTCCTGGAGGCCCGTGGTCGGGTTGCCGACGTCGGCTCGGGTGCGGGATTGCCCGGTCTCGTGCTCGCGATCGCCCGTCCGGACGTGCACTTCACGCTCATCGAGCCGATGGAGCGTCGAGTGGACTGGCTCACCAACGAGGCGAGCCGGCTCGGGCTGTCCAACGTGACGGTGGTCCGCGGCCGCGCCGAGGACGTCTCCGACGACATCGTCGTCGACCAGGTCACGGCCCGCGCGGTCAGTGCGTTGTCGAAGCTCATCCCGATGACGGTTCCACTCGTCCGCTCGGGCGGGCAGCTCATCCTCATGAAGGGTGCGCGCGTCGACGACGAGATCGAGAAGGCACGCAAGGTCATCCTGCGCCAGCACCTGTCGGACGTCGAGGTCCTCGAGCTCGGGGACGGTGTGGTCGCAGAGACCACGCGGGTCTTCCGGGCTACAGTTGACTGACCCTGCGGCTCGGATCGGGACAACTGATCGCGTGCTGCTCCACGTTTCACGTGAAACATCGAACCGGGGAAGAGGCACTCGTTGAGCTCATCGACCGATTACGACGCGTCGACTCCGCTTGCTCGCGAGATCGCCGACCTGAACCGCCGGCGACGTGCGATCGCGACGCAGCAGTTCCCGTTGCCCCCGAAGACGCGGATCATCACCGTGTCGAACCAGAAGGGCGGCGTCGGGAAGACCACGACGACCGTCAACTTGGCCGCCGGCCTCGCCCACGGTGGCGCACGGGTGCTCGTGATCGACCTCGACCCGCAGGGCAACGCGTCGACGGCCCTGGGCGTCGACCACCAGGCTGAAGTCGCGAGCATCTACGACGTCATCGTCGATGAGGCCGCGATGGCCGACACCGTGCAGCGGTCCCCCGAGTCCGACACCCTCTGGTGCGTCCCGGCGACGATCCACCTCGCGGGTGCTGAGATCGAGCTCGTCTCCTTGGTCGCTCGAGAGCAGCGGCTGCGCACGGCGCTCGATCTGTACCTCCAGTCGCTGGACGAGCCGTACCACTACGTCTTCATCGACTGCCCGCCGTCGCTCGGTCTCCTCACCATCAATGCGTTCGTGGCGGCCCAGGAAGTCCTGATCCCGATCCAGTGCGAGTACTACGCGCTCGAGGGACTCAGCCAGCTGTTGCGCAACATCGAGCTCATCGAGCGGCACCTCAACCCGAACCTCAGGGTCTCGACGATCCTGCTCACCATGTACGACGGTCGGACCAACCTGGCGAACCAGGTGGCGAACGACGTCCGCGAGCACTTCGGTGGTCAAGTGTTGAAGGCGATGATCCCCCGGTCCGTCCGGGTGAGTGAAGCGCCGAGTTACGGACAGAGCGTCGTCGCGTACGACGTGAACTCCACCGGGTCGCTCTCCTACTTGGAAGCGGCCGCCGAGATCGCAGCACGAGGAGCGTAAGACTGATGGCACCCAAGCGAACCGGACTCGGCCGCGGCATCGGCGCGCTCATCCCGACGGCGACGGACCAGCAGGACCGCCCGGTCGACGTGTTCTTCCCGACTGGTGGGTCGCCGGCGTCGGCACCCACCGCGGACGAGCTCGTCGCTGTTCCGGGAGCCCGACTCGCGAACCTCAACCCGCTGGACGTGATCCCGAACGGGCAGCAGCCGCGCAAGGAGTTCCGCGAAGAGGAGTTGCAGGAGCTCGTCCACTCCATCCGTGAGATCGGGGTGCTGCAGCCCATCGTGGTCCGTCCGATCCCCGGGGCTGCGGGGACGGAGCCGCAGTACGAGCTGATCATGGGTGAGCGGCGCCTCCGCGCCACCAAGGAACTCGGGCTCACGACCATCCCGGCGATCGTCAAGGAGACGCCGGACGACGCGATGCTCCGGGATGCCCTGCTCGAGAACCTGCACCGGGCGCAGCTCAACCCGCTCGAAGAGGCTTCGGCGTACCAGCAGCTCCTGGCGGACTTCGGGATCACGCAGGAACAGCTCGGCCAGCGCATCGGTCGCTCGCGTCCGCAGATCACCAACACCATCCGTCTGCTGCGGCTCCCCTCCCCCGTGCAGCGTCGAGTGGCTGCCGGCGTGCTGTCGGCCGGTCACGCCCGCGCGATCCTTGCTGCCCCGGACGCGGAGGCGATGGAGTACCTCGCCGAGAAGATCGTCAACGAGGACCTGTCGGTGCGCGCTGCCGAAGCGATCGCGCAGCAGTTGGCGACGAAGACCCCTCCGAAGACGACGCCGCAGCCCTCCAAGAACCAGGCGCACTTCAACGACCTTGCTGAGCGCATCGGTGACCGGCTGAACACACGGGTCAAGATCGCCGTCGGTGCCCGGAAGAGCTCCGTGACGATCGACTTCGCGAACGGCGACGACCTCAATCGCATTCTGTCGGAGCTGGGGATCAGCGAAGTCTCGTCCTGACGGCTTGTCAATGGCGCTGTGCGCCCCGTAGCGGGCCTCGCATGCCCGGCGCGGGTGCCTGGAGCAGCGACGGGTCGTTCGGCCCGACACGGGGCGCGTAGCCGTTCCGCTGGTTCGAGTTCACGAGCAGCGAACGGGAAGCCCGTACGTTTCACGTGGAACACTGCCAGGCTCGCATCATGAGATCCCGCAATCCCGAGCCGCTCTGGCGTGATGTCGTCGGTCAAGAACTCCGCGCTCGTCGCCGCGTCCGCGGGGACACCCTGCAAGATGTCGCCCGTCGCGCAGGGGTGTCGCCGCAGTACTTGTCGGAGATGGAACGGGGGCGGAAGGAGCCTTCGAGCGAGATGTTGGCAGCAGTGGCCGGCGCGCTCGAGAGCTCCTTGCTGGACTTGACGGCGGCGGCAGCAGAACAGCTCCGCGAGCGAGCACGTTCCGCAGGTACTGGTGGCGAACAGCTGCGGAGTAGTTTCCTCCTCGCAGCCTGAGGCGTCCGGGAGCGCCGTCGGTCAGCGTCGAGTGATCACGTGGTCCACGAGCCCGTACTGCTGGGCCTGACGGGCCGTGAAGACCCGATCGTGGTCCGTGTCGGCTCGGAGTTGGTCGACACTCTGGCCGCTGTGCTCGGTGAGCAGGTGCTCGATCTCGGCCCGGATCCGGACGACCTCGTCGGCCTGCAAGATGAGCTCGGGAATGGCCCCCTGCCCTTGCGCCGCGGGTTGGTGGAGCACGACCCGAGCATGCGGCAGGGCCGACCGCTTTCCTTCGGCGCCCGCGGCGAGCAGCACGGCTCCGACACCGATTGCCTGCCCAACGCAGGTGGTCGCGACGGCGGGGCGGATGAACCGCATGGTGTCGTAGACAGCGAGCATGGCACTCGGATCGCCGCCGTCGCAGTTGACGTAGAGCTGCACGTCCGAGTCCGGGTTGTCCGACTCGAGGAAGAGGAGTTGCGCGATGAGGGCATTGGCGACGCCAGCATCGATCGCGGTCCCGATGTAGATGATCCGCTCGGTGAGCAGGTGCGAGTAGACGTCCAAGACCCGGTCGCCGCGAGCGTCCCGCGCGATGACGTTCGGGATCGTGTACGCGCTCATCGGTCTCCCTCCCCTGCGGCAGGCCCGCCGAAGCCTGTCACCGTGGAACGCGGCTGCTGGGGCCGGATCACCGAGAAGTCGTCGACGATCAGGTCGACGAACCCGTAGTCGAGGGCCTCCTCCGCGGAGTACCAGTGGTCGTGCAGCGAGTCCTCGAAGATGCGGTCGACCGTCTGCCCGGTGTCCGCTGCGATGAGTCCGAGCACGGTGTCGCGGGTGTCACGGAGGTGGTCCGCCTGTAGCGCCACGTCCACCGCACTCCCCCCGATCCCTGCGGATCCCTGGTGCATCAGGATCCGGCTGTGCGGCAGCGCTCGTCGCTTGCCAGGGGTACCCGAGGACAGCAGGAACTGCCCCGCGCTGCAAGCGATCCCGAACGCGAGCGTGCTGACGTCGTTGGGGATCACCCGCATGAGGTCCCGGAGTGCGAGCATCGCTGGAACCGATCCTCCGGGCGAATGGATCCAGAGCGCGATGTCGTTCCAGGGGTCCGCCGTCGCGAGCTGTACCAACTGCGTCATCAAGACGGTGCCGTTGTCGTCGTCGAGGGCACCGTCGAGTACGAGCACGCGTTGGTCGAAGAGGGCACGCCGGTACTCGGTCGTGAAGGCTGCGGGGGGTGGTGAATCAGTCATGCGTCCACCGTGCGCCCGCAGATGACCCGAGGCACCCGTTGCTGCTCAGAGCGGATCAGCTCTCAGCAGCAAACCACGAGTGCGACGTTCCACGTGGAACATCGACTCTCACCCACTCCGATGTTCCACGTGGAACGTCGAGCTGAGGATCAGGCGTGGTGGTCGCGGATCGCCTGCTCGGCGAGCTCGGCGTACGTCCACCCGAGATCGAACCCCGATGCGGAGAGTGCCTGCGGCAGCAGGGATGTCTCGGTCAGACCCGGGAGTACGTTGGCTTCGAGGAACCACGGCGTTCCGGCGCCGTCGATGATGAGGTCCACACGGGACAGGTGGCGGAGGCCGAGGGCTGTGTGCGCCGCGACGGCGGCATCGGCTGCAGCGGTCGCGAACTCGTCAGACAGTCGGGCGGGGGTGTAGAACGTCGTCTCCCCCGCGTTGTACCGCGCCTCGAAGCCGTAGATGCCGTTCCGCGGGACGATCTCCACCGCGGAGAGCGCCACCGGGTCGTCGCCCGTGTCGATGATGCCGACTGCGACCTCGGTGCCGCGGATGAGCTGCTCGACCACGACGTCGTCGCAGTACGTGTAGGCCGTGACCATGGCACGCGGGAGGTCGTTGACGTCGTCGACGAGGGTCACTCCCTGCGCGCTGCCGCCGCGTGCCGGCTTCACGGCGAGCGGAACCGGGTGCTCCCCCGCGATGGCCTCGAGGACCCCGACGGCGCCGAGCTCGCGGAACACGTCGTGGGACAGCGTGACGGAGCGAGGGGTGCGGACGCCTGCCCGCGCGACCAGCGCTGACGCCGTGGGCTTGTCCCATGCCAACCGGGCCGACGTGGAACGTGAGCCGACGAACGGGATGTCCACCGCCTCCAGGATGCCCCGCAGGGCCCCGTCTTCACCGGAGGCGCCGTGCAGAGCCGGCCACACGACATCCGGGCGGGACTCGGCGAGAGCCGGCAGCAGCAGCGCGTCGGCGTCGCGGAGATCGACCTGCCAGCCGTACCCGGTCAGCGAGTCGGCGACCCGCCGACCGGAGCGCAGGGAGACGTCACGCTCGTGCGAGATCCCTCCGGCGACGACGACGACGTGACGACGAGTGAGCTCAGCCATGGGGGTCCTCCGGTGTGGAACGACGGTGCTGGTGGGCCACGCACCGCGGAAAAGCGCTGATCAGGAGATGTTCGGCGGCGGAGCGCTGACCGAGGACGTCTCGCGGACGACGCTGTTCGGCCGAGTCGTCGGACCGAACGTCTCGATCAGCTCGAGTTCGTCGTTGACGACGTTGGCGAGCCGCTTCACGCCGACGCGGATCTGCTCGGGGGTCGGGTAGCAGAACGACAGACGGATGTGCCCGCCGCCACGACCGTCGGCGTAGAAGGCCGTCCCCGGCGTGTAGGCGACGAGCTCCTTCACGGCGCGCGGAAGCATGCCCTTCGAGTCGAGGGACTCGGGGAGCGTCAGCCAGACGAAGAAGCCACCGTTCGGCTTCGTCCAGGACAGGTCCGGCAGGAACTCCCCCAGAGCGGACAGCATGGCGTCACGGCGCGCTGCGTAGATGCCCCGGAAGGTGTCGACCTGACCCTTCCAGTCCGCGGCGTCCAGGTAGGCGTTCACGACGTACTGACCGAAGGAGTTCGGGGCGAGGACGGCGGACTCGTTGGCGAGCACGAGCTTCTCGCGGATGGCGTGCGGTGCGAGCGCCCAGCCGACGCGGAAACCGGGTGCGAGGGTCTTGGAGAAGGACCCCAGGTACACGACGCCCTCTTCGTCGATGGAACGGATCGCCTGCGGTGCCGGCTCGTCGAACCAGAGGAGTCCGTAGGGGTTGTCCTCGAGCACCAGGATGTTGTTCGACCGGCAGATGTCGAGCACCTCGATGCGGCGCTCCCGGCTCATGGTGACGCCGGCCGGGTTGTGGAAGTTCGGGATCGTGTAGAGGAACTTGATCCGCTTGCCCTGCGTCCGGAGGTTCGCGATCGCCTCGCGCAGTGCCTCGGGCACCAGCCCGAGCTCGTCGGTCGTCACGTGGACGGTCTCGGCCTGGTACGACCGGAACACACCGATCGCACCGACGTAGGACGGGGACTCGGCGAGGACGACGTCGCCCGGATCGATGAACAGCCGCGTGACGAGGTCGAGCGCGTGCTGCGAGCCCGTCGTCACGACGACGTCCTCGGCACTGGCACGGATGCCCTCGAGGCTCATGACGTCCACGATGTGCTCGCGGAGGGACCGCAGACCCTGTCCGCCGCCGTACTGCAGTGCCATGGCTGCGTGCTCGTTCATCACGCGGTCCAGGGAGCCCGTGACGAGCTCCCTCGGCAGCGCGGAGACGAACGGCATGCCGCCGGCCAGCGAGACCACCTCGGGGCGCGAGGCGACGGCGAACAGGGCTCGGACCTCGGAGGCGCTCAGCCCGGCGGTGCGCTGGGCGTAGGAGTCGTACCAGGGGTCGAGGCTGTTGCCGTTCGTCATACCGTGCTCCGATCAGTGAGACATTCCCGCCACACTACGACATCGACCCCGGAAACCCGGGCTCCGCGGCGGGGGCCGATCCGCAACGGGTGACATGCGAACGCCCCGCCGGCGCCTGCTGAGCAGGACGAGGACGGGGCGTTCGGTGGAGCTGGTGCGACCTACGCGAGGAACTCGGCGAGGTCGGCCTCGAGCGCGGGCTTCGGCTTGGCGCCGATGACGGTCTTGACGACCTCGCCGCCCTTGAAGACCTTCATCGCCGGGATCGACGTGATCTGGTAGTTCATGGCCGACTGGGGGTTGTCGTCCACGTTGAGCTTCACGATCTCGATCTTGCCGGCGTGCTCTTCGGCGATCTGGTCGAGGATCGGCGAGACGGCGCGACACGGGCCGCACCACTCGGCCCAGAAGTCGACGAGGATCGTCTTGTCGGACTTGAGGACCTCGTCCGAGAAGGTGGCGTCGGTGACAGCCTTTGCGTTGGACATGGGTGTCCTTTCGTGAGAAGTCGGTACTGGATGTGGAACCGCGGACGCTCCCCCGGCATTCCGGGGGCCGTAAGGGTCAGGCGGAGATGGTGACCGGCTCGACCGGGGTCTCGCCCGCAGCAGCGTCGGTCAGCGAGTCCTCGAGGTCGGCGAGGTACTTCTCGGCGTCGAGCGCAGCGACGGCACCGGACCCAGCAGCCGTGATGGCCTGGCGGTAGGTGTGGTCGAGCACGTCGCCCGCGACGAAGACCCCGGGGACGCCGACGGCCTTGGACGTGCGGCCCTCGACGGCGATGGTGCCCTCGGGAGCGAGCTCGAGCTGACCGTGCACGAGGTGCACGCGGGGGTCGTTGCCGATCGCGATGAACAGACCGTCGAGGGCGAGTTCGCTCTCGGTGCCGTCCACGGTGTCCTTGAGCGTCACGCCGGTCACGGCGGAGTCACCCTGGATGCCGATGACCTCCTTGTTCCACGCGAACTCGATCTTCGGGTCGTTGTGGGCGCGGTCCTGCATGATCTTCGACGCGCGGAGGGTGTCCTTGCGGTGGATCACGGTGACCTTGTCGGCGAAGCGCGTGAGGAACGTCGCCTCTTCCATCGCGGAGTCGCCACCGCCGACCACGGCGATGTTCTTCTGGCGGAAGAAGAAGCCGTCGCAGGTCGCGCACCACGAGACACCGTGGCCCGAGAGGCGCTCTTCGTCGGCGATGCCGAGGTGGCGGTACGCCGAACCGGTCGCGTAGATGACCGCGAGGGCTTCGTACGTCTCGCCGGAGCCGACGGTGACCTTCTTCACGTCGCCGGTGAGGTCGACGGAGACGGCGTCGTCGTACAGGACCTCAGCGCCGAACTTCTCGGCCTGTTCCTGCATCTTGATCATGAGGTCGGGGCCCTGGATCCCCTCGGGGAAGCCCGGGAAGTTCTCGACCTCGGTCGTCTTGGTGAGTTCCCCGCCCGTCTCGACGCTGGACGCGACGATGAGCGGCTTGAGCTCTGCGCGCGCGGCGTAGATGCCGGCGGTGAACCCGGCCGGACCGGAACCGATGATGATGAGCTGGCGCATGCCTGACTGCCCTTCCGTTGCGTGCTGACCGGGTCAACACATGGTACCGGCGCGGCATTCCGCGACGTCCGGGAAGCGTGCGGTCAGCGACCGAGCTTGCTCTTCACCGTGCCGACGGCGTTCTTGATCTCGCCGTTCTTGGCGACGACGAGCGCCCCGAAGTACACGAGGACCATGACGGCGCCGGTCAGGACGATGGTGATGAGTGCCCCGGTGCGGTCCGACATCGCGAACCCGGCCGCGGAGAACGCCCCGAAGAAGTTCACGACCAGCAGGCCGACCACCCCGGCGATCAGCGCGGCGATGACGAACTGCACGTGCGAGCGGGTCACGACCGGTCCTTCGATGCTGCCGAGCTTGCGACGCACCAGGACGAGCGCGACGATCGTCTGCGCGGTGCCGGCGAGCGTCGTGCACGCGGCCACACCGATGCCGATCACGGAGGTCGGGAACGTCGACACCGCGAGGGCACCGATGACGAACAGGACGGACTGGATGCACTGCATCAGGAACGGGGTCCGGTGGTCGTGCATGGCCCAGAACACGCGCTGGATGATGAACAACATGCTGAACAGCACCAGGCCCGGCATGTAGGCGACCAGGACGGCACCGACCTGCAGGGCGCTCTCGAACGTGCCCTCGTAGAGCCGGCCGAACGGCACCGCGACGACGACCAGCGCCACGGACGCGAAGACCGTGAAGAGTCCGACGATGCGCAGGGACAGCGACAGGTTCCGTCGGACTGATGCCAGGTCGCCGCGTGCAGCATCGTGGCTCATCCGGGTGAAGTACGCCGTCGCGATGGAGACCGTGATGATCGAGTGCGGCAGCATGAAGATGAGCCACGCGTTGCCGAGTACCGCGTTGCCGGGTCCGTCGCCCTGACCCTTCCACGCGACCGCGGACTGCACGATGCCGGCGACCTGGGTCACCAGGATCATCGCGAAGAGCCAGCCGGCAGCGGTTCCCGTCGACTTCAGGCCGACGCCGCGCCACCGGAAGTCCGGCCGGAAGGACAGCCCTGCTCGCCGCCAGAACAGCGGGAGGAACGCCGCCTGGGCGAACACACCGAACGAGGCGCTGCCGGCGAGGAGCGCGATCTTCGCCGGCGTCCAATCGTCGAGGGCGCTGCCGCTCGTGCCGTACAGGGCGATGAACACCACGAGCCCGGCGATCGCGATGACGTTGTTGAGCAGCGGTGCCCAGGTGAACGGACCGAACACCTGCTTGGCGTTGAGGACCTCACCGAGCAGCGAGTACATCGCGTAGAACAGGATCTGCGGCAGGCACCAGAACGCGAAGGCGATGGCGAGGTCGGTCGCAGCGGGACTCCGGGTGTCCGAGGACGTCGTGTACAGGCGGACCAGGAGCGGCGCCAGTGCCGTCGCGACGATCGTGATGACGATGAAGACCGACCCGCCGAGCGTCACGATCTTGTTGACGTACGCCTGTCCGCCGTCCGTGCCGTTCTTCATGGCGCGGACGATCTGCGGGATGAGCACGGCCGACAGCAGGCCACCCGCGATGAGCGCGTAGATGTTGTTCGGCAGCTGGTTCGCGACGGCGAACGCGTTCGCCGAGGGGCTCTTGTTCTGCCCGATGGCGTACGCGAGCACGAAGGTCTTCGCGAAGCCGAGGATCCGGCTCACCATCGTCCCCGCCGCGAGCATCGCACTCGCACGCCCCAGGCTTCGCTCCGCGACCGGTTCCGCGTCGACGTCGGGCTGGGGCTGGGTGGCGCTGATGGTCGGCTCCTCGGGGTCGCGGGCGTCCGCGACGCGGCTGGTACGGGCGTCGGACGGGAGGCCCGGCTCGGCCCCGGCACGGGCGATCGCGTCCTGCAGGCGGTCGCCACCAGGAGCCGCGACAGCGGCCGTTCCGGAGCCGGCCACGGCGAACGCGGTGGGCGCCTCGGCGCGGTGATCCGGGCCTCCCGGTCCGGCGACCGATCCCGCGGACGGAGCAGCCGCGCCGGGCGCACCCGGCTGCACGGCGAGCGGGCGGTTGGGGTCGTCGTCGTCCTCGTCGTCGAGTTCGCCGTTGCGACGACGGATGCGCTTCCGGATGCTGCGGAAGATCCCGAAGCCGAAGATCGCGATCAGGGCGACCGCTGCGGCGGCGGTGATGACCGTCTCCCACTGCGCCTGGACGTTGAGTTCGACGGTGGCCGGCTGCGCGATGGCGACGCCGGTCGGGCTCGACAGGGACATCGTCAGCTCGACCTTGCCGTTCGCGACGGACTGCACGGGGACGGTCGCTCGGGTCGAGGAGTCCGGTTGGATCTCGACGACGATGTCGTTGCGGACGATCCGGAGGGCGGAGTTCGACGGCTGGACGGCCAGGTGCACCGTCACCGGGTAGTCCGAGCTGTTGCGGATGGACACCGGCAGCGAGGACCGGTCGCCGAGCAGGGTCAGGCTGCTCGAGTCGACGATCCCGACCTCGGTGGTCTGCTTCGCCCAGGCCGCTGTGCGGACGTCGACCGCGGCCTGGAGCCCGTCGTCGTCCCCGCGCCACGCGTTCGAGGCGATGGCGAGCAGCCGGAGGCGTGCGGGAGCCGTCAGTTCAGCGGGGGTGTCGAGGATGGTGGCGAACGCGGAGAGCCCCTGTTCGCCCTGCACGAGGCGCTTGAGTTGTGCGATGCGGTCGGCCCCGGTGGACGCACTGTTGAGCGTGAGCGACCCCGCCGTGGCGTCCGACGCCGTGGAGAGGTCGGCCGGTGCCACCCAGGCGGTGCTCTCGAGGGCGTCGAGGGTCTGGCTGAGGCGTGTGGAGTCCGAGGGCCAGTCGCGACCGAGGGTCAGCAAGATCGGCCCCGTGGCGGTGCCGTCGCGCGCCGAGGTGGCGAGCGTCGCCGTGAGCTCGGACATCGCCGACGACCAGCTCTGGCGGTCCGGTGCGGTCGCGGCGTCGCGCAGCAGGGACGACATCGACTGGTCCGACACGAGGACGTGGTCGTCGCCGATCTTCTCCGACGCCGAGACCGTGGCGTTCGCGCCGGCGGAGGTGTTCCCGCTCGACACGATGGTGGTGTCCTTGTCGGCCCGCTGCAGTGCCGTGAGGTCGGCCGCGGTCACGGTGCCGTCCGCCGGCCACGCGATGGAGTCCATCGAGTACGGGAAGTCCAGCAGCTGCTCGGTCGTCGGCAGCGTCTCCGCGGTCTCGCCCGAGCCGGCGTCGGTGGTGGCGTCGTCGCTCGGGGACGCGGTGCTGCTCGGGGTCGTCGTCTGCCCGGGCGTCGCGGTCGGGGTCGGTGCGGGGGTCTCGGCGCCGGGGAAGTTCTCGGTCTTCACGGACTGGTCGAGCGAGATCGGGGCGAGGATGCCGTCCGACCCGGCTTGGCGCAGCCCGGTGACGTCGGCGTCGGCGTAGGACAACGCGAAGGTCTCGTTGCGCAGGGACTCGAGGCGCTGGAGCCACGCGGTCGCCGCGGACGGCGCGTTCTCGCCGAGGATCCGGATCGAGGCGATGATGCGGGGGTCGACCGCGACGGCGACGTTGTGGTCCTCGGCGGCGTCGAGCTGCTGGGTGAGGGTGCCGTCCACCGAGGTCGCGGCGGCGAGGACGGCCGCGCTGAGGATGCCGTCCGTGGACTTCGGGACCGTCACCGGCATCGCGACGGAGACGCTGACCGGCACCTGCTCGAAGTCCGGGTACCAGGTGATCGCGGAGCGGGCGACGGCGAAGGTCTCACCGGCCGTGTACTCCGCCGCGATGCGCCGCGCACCGAACGAGGAGTACCCGCCGAGTGCCACGTTGCCCGAGACGATCTCGACCGAGTCGATGGTGACCGATCGGTGCGCCGGGACCTCCGGGATGTCCACGGAGTCCATCGGGGCGCCGAGGTAACCGGTCGTGGTGGTGTCGGCGAGCCAGTCGGCGAGGACGTCCCGCGTGCTCACGGAGCGGAAGATGTCGAACTCCGCGGTGCCGGCGGGCAGCGCGGCGTCGGTGTCGTTCGTGACGGTCACCGAGAGGGTGAGGTCCTGGTCGCGCTGGACGATCCCACGGTGCGCGGGGGCGACCGAGATCGTGGCCTTGCCCGCATCGGCAGCAGCCGGATCGGCGAGGTGGGTCTTGGCCGACGACACCGTCGCAGCATCGGCGTGCGGGGCGCTGACGGGCGCGACGACCAGGCCGAGCGCGACGAGGGTCGACGCGGCTGCGGCGAGCGTGGTGCGGAGGATGTGCATACGGAAGCGGGCCACGGGGTCGGTTCGGGCCGAGCACGAGTGTATGAGGCGTGACCATGAACAGGTCCCGTGCGCGCGGGGTTGTGGAGAACTCGGGGCCTCGATCTGGGAGGATGAGCACCGTCATGCAGTCCGTTGCCCAGGCCGTCGAACGACTCGACGCACTCGCCACCACCGAGCCCGTCGACCTCCTCGCTCGGGCCTTCGCCGACGCCGGACACGAGCTGGCCCTGGTCGGTGGACCCGTGCGGGACGCCTTCCTCGGTCGCCCCGTCACCGACCTCGACTTCACGACGAGCGCCCGTCCGGACGAGATCCTGGCGATCGTGGAGCCGATCGCGAGCACCACGTGGGACGTCGGGCGGCAGTTCGGCACGATCGCCGCTCTGGTCCGCGGCGAACAGGTCGAGATCACCACCTACCGCAGCGACGTGTACGACGGCGAGACCCGCAAGCCCGAGGTCGCGTTCGGCGACACCATCGAGGACGACCTGCTCCGCCGCGACTTCACCGTCAACGCGATGGCGCTCCGGCTGCCGGCGCGCGAGCTCGTCGACGTCCACGGCGGCGTCGAGGACCTGCTGGCCGCACGACTCCGCACCCCGCAGGCCGCCGTGGTGTCGTTCCGCGACGACCCGCTCCGGATGATGCGGGCAGCGCGGTTCACGTCGCAGCTCGGGTTCACCGTCGACGACGACGTCCGTGCCGCCATGCAGGACCTGGTCGACTCCATCGACATCGTGTCCGCCGAGCGGGTACGCGACGAACTCGTCAAGCTGCTCGGCACGGGCGACCCCGTGCGCGGCATCCGCCTGCTCGTGGACACCGGGCTGGCGCAGCGGTTCCTGCCCGAGCTGCCCGAGATGCAGCTCGAGATCGACGAGCACCACCACCACAAGGACGTCTACGAGCACTCCCTGACCGTGCTCGAACAGGCGATCGGCTACGAGGCCGAGCGGCACGCGGGCGACCCCCCGGACACCGTGCTGCGGCTCGCGGCGCTGCTGCACGACATCGGCAAGCCCGCCACCCGCAAGCTCGAGCCGGGCGGCGCCGTCAGCTTCCACCACCACGACCTGGTCGGCTCGAAGCTCGCGAAGAAGCGGCTCCGGGCCCTGCGCTTCGACAACGACACGATCGCCGCGGTGTCCCGCCTGATCGAGCTGCACCTGCGGTTCTTCGGGTACACCGACGGTGCCTGGACCGACTCGGCCGTCCGGCGCTACGTCCGCGACGCCGGCCCGCAGCTCGAACGGCTGCACGAGCTCACCCGCTCGGACGTCACCACGCGGAACCGTCGCAAGGCCGATCGCCTGGCGTTCGCGTACGACGACCTCGAGGAGCGGATCCGCGTCCTGGCCGACCAAGAGGAACTGGACTCGATCCGGCCCGACCTGACCGGCGACGACATCATGCGGATCCTCGACATCCCGCCGGGGCGTGCCGTGGGCGAGGCCTACCGCTTCCTGCTCGAGGCGCGGATGGACGACGGGCCGCTCGGTGCCGACGCTGCCGAGGCGCGCCTGCGCGACTGGTGGGCCGCTCGGGACGCGACCGCCTGACGGACGCGACGGTTCTCCACAGACCGGTGGCGCGCCTCCAGGCCGTCGGGTAGTCTGTGCAGGTTGCCCGGCGCGTGTCTGCGTGCCGTGGCACATGCATCAACCCTCCTGCCCCGGGAACTGCCCGGGGCCGCTGAGACCAGAGGAGGTGGGTTCCGCATGCACCAGTACGAACTGATGGCGATCCTCGACCCCGAGATCGATGAGCGCACCGTCGCTCCCAGCCTGGACAAGTTCCTCGCTGTCATCCGCAACGACGGTGGCACCGTCGACAACGTGGACGTCTGGGGCCGTCGCCGGCTCGCTTACGAGATCGCCAAGAAGTCCGAGGGCATCTACGCCGTCGTCGACTTCACGTCCTCGCCCGAGGCCGCCAAGGAGCTCGACCGTCAGCTCGGTCTCTCCGAGGCCGTGCTCCGCACGAAGGTCCTCCGCGCCGAAGAGGGCATCGCGCAGGTCGCCGCCCAGAAGCAGCGCGACGAGGCACGCGCAGCCCGCAAGGCTGCCAACGCCTCCGCAACCGCGACCGCGAGCGCCGAGTAACCCGTGGCCGGCGAAACCGTCATCACGGTGGTGGGCAACCTCACCGCGGACCCCGAGCTGCGCTACACGCAGAACGGGCTCGCAGTGGCGAACTTCACCATCGCCTCCACACCTCGCACGTTCGACCGTCAGGCGAACGAGTGGAAGGACGGCGACGCGCTGTTCCTCCGCGCGAGTGTGTGGCGGGAGTTCGCCGAGCACGTGGCGGGGTCGCTGACGAAGGGCTCTCGCGTCATCGCGCAGGGTCGTCTGCGTCAGCGTTCCTACCAGGACCGTGAGGGTCAGCAGCGCACGAGCATCGAGCTCGAGGTCGACGAGATCGGCCCGTCGCTCCGGTACGCGACCGCACAGATCACCCGCGCAGCGGGTGGCGGCGGCGGTCGTGGCCAGGTCGGCGGCGGTCAGCAGGGCGGCGGCAACGGCGGCTGGAACAACAACGGTGGCGGCAACGCCGCCGCTGGTGGCCAGTCGGACGAGCCGTGGTCCCCGCAGGGTGGCCAGCAGGGCGGCGGCAACGCACAGTCGAACGACGTGTGGAGCACCCCCGGCGGCAACTTCGACGACGAGACCCCGTTCTGATCCTCCGCGTTCCGACGGACACACAACTTTTCTTCTAAGGACAAATCACTATGGCTGGAAAGAGCACCGGCGACCGCCGGAAGCCTCGCGGCAAGGGCGGCAAGAACGCCGCTCCCGCGAAGTCGATCAAGGTCGGCGTCATCGACTACAAGGACGTTGCGACCCTTCGCAAGTTCATCTCGGAGCGTGGAAAGATCCGCGCCCGTCGCATCACCGGCGTCTCCGTCCAGGAGCAGCGCCTCATCGCCCGTGCCGTGAAGAACGCCCGTGAGATGGCGCTCCTCCCCTACGCCGGCTCCGGCCGCTGATCGGAGGTCGACACATGTCGAAGCTCATCCTCACCCACGAGGTCTCCGGCCTCGGTTCCGCTGGTGACGTCGTCGACGTCAAGAACGGCTACGCCCGCAACTACCTCATCCCCCAGGGCTTCGCTGTCGCGTGGTCCAAGGGCGGCGAGAAGCAGGTCGAGTCGATCCGTGCCGCGCGCACCGCGCGTGAGCTCGCCACCATCGAAGAGGCACAGGACCTCAAGATGAAGCTCGAGAACGCGACCATCTCCCTGGCGGTCAAGGCCGGCAAGGACGGTCGTCTGTTCGGCTCCGTCCGTCCGGGCGACGTCGCTGACGCCGTCCAGGCGCAGGGCGTCGGCTCGCTCGACAAGCGCAAGGTCGAGGTCCCCGCGACCATCAAGACCGTCGGTGACCACGAGGCCACCGTGCGTCTGCGCGAGGACATCACTGCCGTGATCTCGCTCAAGGTCGTCGCTGCCAAGTAGCACTGACGTTCCGTTCCACGACGGGCGGGTCTCCTTCGGGAGGCCCGCCCGTCGTTGCGTTGGCGGGCTCTCCGCGGGGCGCGGGGCGCGGGGCGTGCGGCATGCGGGGTTCACTTGGTGAGCAGAAAAGGTCGGGTCCCGATCCCCCACTCGACATCTTCTGCTCACCAACAACGCACGGTCGTCCAGAACGGCCGGGAGGCCCGGCTCGGCTTGCACGGGCGGGTTCGGCTTGGCTGGCTGGTTACCTCTCAGGCACGGCCCGGCTTGCTGGGAACGGCCCGAGAACACTTCCCACAGGAGGGGTGCTTGTCAAGTCGTTTTACACAGCAGAAACGTGTCAAATCGGAACCTTCAAGGCGTACTTGAAGCCCACTTTTCCACACACCGTGTGAACATGAAAACCCCCGGTCAAGTGGTCGAAAGTGTGTTCCCATGGCCATGTTTCCACAGGCTCGTCCACAGTTCTCCACACAGCATCCCGGCGTGTTCCGCAATCCCTCCACAGAGTTATCCACAGGGCCGTTTGTTGGGGATAACTCTGCGGCCGTAGCTTGGCCCAGCGACTCGGGGATGTCGGTCGCTGGGGGTAGAAAGTCGTTGCAGGCGTCGGACCACTGTGTCCAGCCCTGCGTCGTTCAACAGAGGAGAGAGTGTGTCGATCGCGCATCTTGAGCCCGCACCGCAGGAGTACGCGGAGCGCGGCATGGAACGCACCCCGCCGCACGACCTGTTGGCCGAACAGTCGACCATCGGCGGCATGCTCCTGTCGAAGGACGCCGTCGCCGACGTCATCGAGACCGCTCGTGGCGTTGACTTCTACGTCCCCAAGCACGAGGTCATCTTCGACGCGATCCTGTCGCTCTACTCGCACGGCGAGCCCACCGACGTCATCGCGGTCACCGACGAGCTGACCAAGACCGGTCTGCTGTCCCGTGGTGGTGGCGCCGAGTACCTGCACAGCGTGACGAGCATGGTGCCGACCGCGGCCAACGCGGGGTACTACGCCGGGATCGTCGCCGAGAAGGCCGTCCTCCGTCGCCTCGTCGACGCCGGTACCCGCATCGTGCAGATGGGCTACGCCTCCGAAGGCGAGGTCACCGACCTCGTCAACAGCGCGCAGGCCGAGGTCTACAACGTCGCTGGTGGCGTGCAGACCGAGGACTACGTCCCCCTGACCGACGCCATCTCCGCCGCCCTCGACGAGATCGAGGCCGCCAAGGGCCGTGACGGCCAGATGACCGGCGTGCCGACCGGGTTCGCGCAGCTCGACGGCCTGACGAACGGCTTCCACCCCGGACAGCTGATCATCGTCGCCGCTCGACCCGCCCTCGGTAAGTCGACGCTCGCGCTCGACCTGTGCCGCGCCGCGGCGATCAAGCACGACCAGACCGCCGCGTTCTTCTCGCTCGAGATGGGTCGCGCCGAGATCGCCATGCGTCTGCTGTCCGCCGAGACCAGCGTGCCGCTGCAGAACATGCGCAAGGGCACCGTGGACTCCCGCGACTGGACCACCATCGCGCAGACCCGCGGGCGCATCAACGACGCGCCGTTCTTCATCGACGACTCCCCCAACATGACGCTGGTCGAGATCCGCGCCAAGTGCCGTCGACTCAAGCAGCAGCACAACCTCAAGCTCGTCGTCATCGACTACCTGCAGCTGATGACCTCGGGCAAGAAGGTCGAGAGCCGCCAGCAAGAGGTCTCCGAGTTCTCGCGTGCACTGAAGCTGATGGCGAAGGAGCTCCAGGTCCCCGTCATCGCGCTGTCCCAGCTGAACCGTGGTCCCGAGCAGCGTGCCGACAAGAAGCCGGCGATCTCCGACCTGCGAGAGTCCGGGTCGATCGAGCAGGACGCCGACATGGTCATCCTGCTGCACCGCGAGTCGGCGTACGAGAAGGACAACCCGCGGCAGGGTGAGGCCGACCTGATCGTGGCGAAGCACCGTAACGGGCCGACGGACACCATCACCGTGGCGTTCCACGGGATGTTCTCGCGGTTCGTGGACATGCCGCAGTAAGGCGGTTGCCGCCCGCCAGCTGACAAGAGTGCCAGCCAGTGCAACGAGTGCCAGCCAGTGCAAGTAAGGACGGTCTGATGTCTCCTCGCAGCTACAAGACCACCCTCGCCGTCCTCGGCGTGGCCAGCCTCTTGCTCCGCAAGTAGGTACGTCTCACCACAGAACGACCCTCAGCCGGTTGGCCGAGGGTCCTTCTGCTGTGGACCGGGGTGCTGGGGCCCACCCATCCCACGCTGAGAGTTCACCGCCCGACTTGGCCACATGGCCAAGTTCGGCGTTACGGTCGGACCATGACCCTCCAGCAAGAGCACCGCAGCGTCGAGGAACGACGCGAGCAGCTCGTCGACGCCGCGATCGCCGTCCTGCGCGACGGCGGCATCAGCGCGGTGACCACCCGCGCGGTCACCGCCCGCGCGGGCCTGCCGCACGGCGCCTTCCACTACTGCTTCGCATCGAAGGCGCCGCTCTTCCGTGCCGTGCTCGAACGCCAGCTCCGCACGGCCATGGCGGTCGCGTTCGCACCACCGGTCACGCGGCTCGACCTGGAGGCCCGGATCACCTCCGGCCTGTCGGCCCACCTCGCGCAGACGCGCGACGACCCAGCGACCGCACTCGCCGTCGTCGAGCTGGTCACCTACTCGCGACGCGACCCCGACCTGCAGGACCTCGCCGCCTGGGAGCAGCACGCGTACCTCGATGCGGTCCGCGAGCAGGTCGACGAGTGGACCGCGGAGGACGGCATCCGCTGGGCAGTGCCGGTCGAGCACGTCGTCCGGCTGCTCATCGCGACGGCCGACGGCATCAGCTCGACGTGGCTCGCCGACCGGGACGACAGGGCCGCACAGGCCACCGTCCGGGTCGCGGCACGGGCGATCGCGGCCCTGGCGGACGGGACCGGCGCATGAGGTGGCTGTTCCTCGGGACTGCGATCGTCGCCGAGGTCACTGGAGCGCTCTCGATGCAGGCTGCCGTCGACCAGCCCGGGTGGTACGCGCTCGTCGCCGTGGGCTACGTCGCCGCGTTCGCGATGCTGATCCTGGTGCTCCGCGCGGGGATGGCGGTCGGGGTCGCCTACGGCATCTGGGGAGCCTCCGGCGTCGCCCTGACCGCCGTGCTCGCGGCCGTGCTGTTCGGGCAGGCACTCACGCTCACCATGGTCGTCGGCATCGTGCTGATCGCTGCCGGCGTGCTGCTGGTCGAGATCGGCTCGCAGCGAGCCCTCGCCGCACGGAAGCGCCAGACGCCAGAGCGCGAGGCGTTCTGATGGCCTGGGTCCTGCTCGCCGTCGCGATCGTCTCCGAGGTCGGTGCCACGATCAGCCTCAAGCTCGCCACCGACGGCAAGAAGCTGTTCTTCGTGCCCGTCGTCCTGGGGTACCTCGTCGCCTTCAGCCTGCTCGCCGTGGCCCTGACGCTCGGCCTGCCGATCGGTGTCGCCTACGGGATCTGGGCCGCGACCGGTGTCGCACTGACGGCGATCCTGGGCCGGGTGCTCTTCCGCGAACCCTTGACGTTGCTCATGCTGGGCGGCATCGCGCTGATCATCGCCGGGGTGTTCCTGGTCGAGCTCGGACACTGACCCCTGCGCTCGGCCGGCTGCACGGCGTAATCAACACGTAACGCTCCGGGGTAGTTGCACGACACGCGTCGTCCATAAGCTCGCCTCCACCGAGGGGCCGCTGGCACTGTCGGCTCCGGACCGGAGGATCGACGTGTACACGCAGACCGAACTCACCGAGGCCATCGCCCGAGCCCGGAGCGGCAGTGGCCAGCGGATCCGCGAACTCCTGCAGTCCTCCCCGCGACGGGCCCACGTGCTCCTGCGGGCGAGCATCCGGCGCGGCGTGCTCGCGGCCGGGCGTCCGGTCGAGGAGCAGAGCCTCACCATGTCGATGATGATGAGCCGGAGCAGCATCCGGTCGGCGCTGTCGATGCTCGGTGCCGAGGGGCTCATCGAACGACGACAGCGCATCGGGACGAGCGTCGTGGCCTCGATCTCCGAGCTGCCGCTGCTGGAACTCCTGCCGATCGGCGGATGGACCCGCGCCGAGGAGGACCCGGACCGGCCCTCCGTGTCCCTCGAACTGACCGAGCTGGAGCGCGCGCCCGTGCTGGCCGACGAGCACATCCGGAGCCGGCTGGAGATCGACGATGAGTACGTGCTCATGCGCGAGGACCTCGTCACCCGCGGTGGCGAACCGCTCGGCGTGCTCGTCGGGTACTACCCGATGGACGCGCCGGACCTGCTCGTCGACGACGACGACCGGGACGCCCGGCTCAACGCGATGCGGCAGGTCGCGTTGTCGCACGTCGAGGCGACCGTGGAGGCGGTGAACTGCGACGAGCGCACCGCCAAGGTCCTGAAGGTCGCGGTCGGTGCCGCGATCCTGGTGCGCGAGACGCTCGTGCGCGGTGCGGACGGTCGCGTCGGCATGCTCGCCTACGGCCACTACCGCGGCGACCGTGTGGCGCTGTGGGCGAAGCACGACGACGTTCCCGCGATGCTCAAGACACCGACGCCTCCGCGCTGAGCAACGCGGTACGAACCAAGACCGCCGACAGCGGCGGAAACGCCCTCGATCGGCTTGCCCATGCGGATCGACGGCGCGCAATCAACCGTTACCGACAGGTCACGGTGCGGAATCAATCGGTCCGTAGCGTCACCTGCACACCGAGGTGACCACCTCGTACCCGCTCAAGGAAGGACCGTCACATGGTGCGGTTCATCGGCTCCCGCGTCGCGCGGATCGTCGTCACGGTCCTCGCGGTGCTCACGTTCGCGTTCGTGCTCGCCCGGCTGACCGGGGACCCGGTCCGGCTCATGCTGCCGGACCAGGCGACGCAGGCCGACGTGGACGCCGCCCGGCACAGCCTCGGGCTCGACCGGCCGCTGCTCGTGCAGTACGTCGACTTCATGGCGGGTGCGTTCCGGGGCGACCTGGGCGACTCGATCCGGCAGGGTCAGTCAGCACTCGGCCTCGTGCTCGAGCGGCTGCCGAACACCGTCGAGCTCGCCCTGACCTCGTTCGTCATCGGGTTCGCGCTCGCGGTGGCCCTGGCGGTCGTCGCCGAGACGACCGGCAGCAAGCGGCTCCGGTCGACGCTGATGTGGCTCGCGACGGTCCGGCAGGCGATCCCGCCGTACCTGTTCGGCATCCTGCTGGTGCTCGTGTTCTCGGTCTCCCTGGGGCTGCTCCCCGCGATCGGCCGCACGAGCTACGCGAGCTTCGTGCTCCCCGTCGCGACGATGGCGACGTTCGAAGTGGCGCTGTACCTGCGGCTGATCTCGTCCTCGTTCGACGAGTCACGGACCCTGGACTACGTCCGGACCGCCCGCGCGAAGGGCGTCCCCCGAGGCCGGATCGTCGCGCGGCACATGCTCCCGAACGCCCTGCTGCCCGTCATCACGATCGCCGGCATCAACCTCGGGGTGCTGATGGGCGGCACGGTCGTGCTCGAGATGGTCTTCAACTGGCCGGGCCTCGGCCGGCTGATCGTGCAGGGCGTGACGGAGCGCGACTACCCGATCGTGCAGGCCGGCGTCGTGCTGATCGCCGTGCTCTTCGTCGGCATCAACTTCATCGTCGACATGCTCTACGCGGTGCTCGACCCGCGAGTGAGGCTCTCATGACCCAGGCAACGAACCGGCTCCGTTCCCGCACCCAGGCAAGGTCCCTCACCGCGGGACTCGTCGGCGCGGCGCCCTCGCTCGTCGTCGCGACCGTCATGCTCGTGATCGTCGCACTCGTCGTGGTGGTGGTGCCGTTCCTGCCCGGCTTCAACCCGTACACGCAGGACCTCGCGAGTGCGCAGCAGACGCCCTTCACGAGTGGTGCCCACCTGATGGGGACGGACGCACTGGGCCGTGACCTGCTCAGCCGGCTGTCCGTGGCGACCCGGACGTCGCTCGTCGTGGCCTTCGGCGCCGTGCTCATCTCGATGGTCCTCGGGCTGGCGATCGGGCTCGTCGCCGGGTGGCGCCGCGGTCGTCTCGACGCGTTCCTGATGGGCGTTGCCGACGTGCAGCTGTCGATCCCGGTCGTCCTGCTCCTCATCGTGCTGGTCGCCGCGCTCGGTTCGAGCACCACCCTGCTGGTGGTGATGCTCGGCCTGACGAACTGGGTCGGCTACGGCCGCGTCTCGCGCTCCATCGCGGTGTCGCTGCGGGAACGCGAGTTCGTCACCGCCGTGACCGCGGCCGGCGGGTCCGGATGGTGGGTCATCAGCCGCCACCTGCTGCCGAACGTGCTCCCGCAGATCGCGATCCTCGCGGCGTTCGAGGTCGGCACCGTGATCACGATCGAGTCGTCCCTGTCCTTCCTCGGCCTCGGCATCCAGCCGCCGACCCCCAGCCTCGGCGGACTCATCGCCGACGGCCAGAACTACCTGCAGACCAACCCAGCGCTCGTCGTCCTGCCCGCCCTGATGATCCTGATGGTCATCGGTGGGGTCCAGTTCGTCTCGCAGGGCCTGTCCGCGCGCCGTTCGCGTCGCTGACCGCTCGTCCCACCCCCGCACCCCTGACCCGGAAGGGACCACCCCCTCATGGCATCACCCCGGATCCACCGACTCCTCGCTGCGGTCGGCCTCACCGGCACCGCAGCACTCGTGCTCACCGGCTGCTCGGGCTTCTCGTCCGCCGACACCGGCAGCGGCTCGACCACCAAGGACACCGTCACCGCCGCCCTGACCGCCGAACCGTCGACCCTCGACCCGGTGTTCGACACGAACCTGCAGTCGCTCAACGTCTTCGAGAACGTCTTCGACCAGCTGACGACCATCGGGGCGGACGGCAGCGTCGAGCCGGGCCTGGCGACCGAGTGGACCCACGACGACGCCCTGACGACGTGGACGTTCACGCTCCGTGACGACGCCGAGTTCTCCGACGGCTCCCCCGTCACCGCCGACGACGTCGTGTACACCTACGAGACGGCGATGAAGGACCCCGAGTCGAACCTCGGCGGCTACATGACCGCGATCGACTCCCTCGAAGCGACCGACGACACCACCGTCGTGTTCCACCTCAACACCGCGTACGCGCCGTTCGACCGCCAGGTCACACTCGTGTCGATCCTGCCGGAGGCGATCTACGCCGAGGGTGCGAAGGCGTTCGGGCAGAAGCCGGTCGGCTCCGGTCCCTACGAGGTGGTGAAGTGGACCCGCGGCGACTCCATCACCCTGAAGCGGAACCCGGACTACTGGGGCAAGCAGGGCACCTACGAGAACGTCGTCTTCCAGTTCGTGCCGGACGAGACCACCCGCGCGAACTCGGTGCAGTCCGGCGACCTGGACATCGCGCTGCTCGGACCGGCCAGCGTCGACACCGCGGAGTCGTCCGACGCGATCGACGTCGTCGACACGAAGTCGAACCGGGTCATCTACACCGGCTTCAACGCGACCGCGAAGTGGCTCGACGACGCCGACTTCCGCAAGGCCGTCAGCCTGGCTGTCGACCGCGACGCGATCTCCGAGAAGCTGATGGCCGGGACCACCGAGCCGGCCAGCCAGCTCGTCGCCTCGGTGACCCAGGGCTACGACGACTCCATCGAGCCGACGGAGCAGGACGTCGCGAAGGCGAAGCAGCTCGTCGAGGCCTCCGGGTACGACGGGTCCGCCATCACGCTGAGCTACCCGACGACGACCCTGCCGCAGATCCAGCAGCTCGCACAGTCGATCCAGCAGTACCTCGAAGCGGTCGGCATCACGGTGGAGCTCGACGGCCAGGAGTTCTCGACGTTCTCGTCGAACTGGTTCTCGAACAAGTTCTCCGGTCTGTACATCTACGCGTTCGCCCCGTCGGTGCTCGACGCCGACCTTCCCCTGACCATGCTCACCAAGTCCGGCGGCCAGGGCTACGCGAAGAACGCAGAGATCGACGCGCTGCTCGAGAAGGAGCTCGCAGAACCCGACGAGGACGCCCGGAACGCCGACCTCGGGCAGGTCTCGGCGATCGTCGACGAGAACACGTACTACGCACCGCTCATCGCCGACACCTACACGTACGGCGTCACCAAGGGGCTCGACTGGACGCCCCGTCCCAACGGCATGATCCTCTTCAACTAGGAGTCGCACGATGACCACCACCATCCCCACCGAGAACACCGCCGTCATCGTCGTCGACATGCAGCGCGCGTTCTTCGACAACGACGACTCGCTCGGCCGCGCCGGCATCGACGTCACCCCGCTGCGGCACGCGATCCCCGGCACCGTCGCCCTCGTCGACGCCGCACGTGCTGCCGGCGTGCCGGTGATCTTCACCCGCTACGTCTACAGCCCTGGCATGGTCGACTTCGGTGTCACGAAGGGTGCGAAGGCAACCGACCGGATCGCCGCGAACTCGCTCGGGTACGGCACCGACGAGATCGAGCTCATCCCCGAGCTCGGAGCCCGACCCGACGAGGTCGTGATCGACAAGTCCCGCCCGAGTGCGTTCTACGGCACCCGGCTCGAACCCGTCCTGACCGGCATGGGTGTCCGCAACCTCGTGGTCTGCGGTGTGACGACGAACATCTGCGTCGAGACCACCGTCCGCGACGCGGGACAGCGTGACTACGCCACGTACGTCGTGCGGGACGCGGTCGCCGAGTTCACGCCGGAGCGCAACCACTTCGCCCTGTTCGGCATGGGCTGGTCGTTCGGCGAGGTCGTCGAGCTCGCCGACGTCGAGACCTCGTGGGGCGGCACACCGTCCTTCGCAGGCACGCCCCAGCCGCGTGTGGAGACCCCGCTCCCCACCGTCGCGGTCTAGTCACCACCCCAGCGCGGGCCGGCCGCAACGGCCGGCCCGCGCCCCTCTCCTCGCACGCTCCGCTCCTGTCCCGAAGGCAGCCCCCATGACGCAGCAGCCGCTCCTGTCCGTCCGCGACCTGGCCGTGACGTTCACGACCCCGTCCGGTGAGTTCGAGGCGATCCGCCGGGTGTCGTTCGACCTCGCCGCCGGGGAGACCCTGGCGATCGTCGGCGAGTCCGGCTCCGGCAAGTCGACGACGGCGGCCAGCGTGAACCGCCTGCTCGCCGAGAACGGCCGGATCTCGGACGGCAGCATCACCTTCGACGGGGTGTCGATCCACGATGCCCCCGAGCGCACGATGGTCGGTATCCGGGGCAAGGGCGTCGGCCTGGTGCCACAGGACCCGATGTCGAACCTCGACCCGATCCACCGTGTCGGCACGCAGATCCGCGAGGCACTCGAGGTGCACGGCATCGCCAAGGGCGCGGCGGCACGGACCCGTGTCGTCGAGCTGCTCGAGATGGTCGGGATCCCCGAGCCGGAGCGCCGTGCACGCCAGTACCCCCACGAGCTCTCCGGCGGCATGCGGCAGCGGGTGCTCATCGCGATGGGGCTCGCCTGTCGTCCCAAGCTCCTCATCGCCGACGAGCCGACGAGTGCCCTCGACGTCACCGTGCAGCGGACCATCCTCGACGAGCTCGACCGGCTGACCAGTGAACTCGGCACCGCCGTGCTCCTGATCACCCACGACCTGCCGCTCGCCGCCGAACGTGCCGACACGATCCTCGTCATGTACCGCGGGGACGTCGTCGAGCAGGGCCGCGCCGCCGGGATCCTGGCGCGTCCGCAGCACGAGTACACGCAGCGGCTCCTCGCGGCCGCCCCGGACTTCGGATCCGTCCGCCTCGTCGGGGACGGCCCTGCGACGACGGTTCACCGTCCGACCGGCCCCGACCTCGCGGTGGCGGCGGCCGAACCGCTCGTCCGGCTCACCGACGTCCGCAAGGAGTACCCGATCCGCTCGAGCGGCTGGCGGCGGCAGGACCCCTTCGTCGCAGTGACCGGCTCGACCTTCGACATCGCACGCGGTGAGACGGTCGCGGTCGTGGGCGGCTCGGGGTCCGGCAAGTCCACGACGGCGAAGATGGTCCTCGCGCTCGAGCACCAGACGAGCGGCTCGATCACCTTCGACGGCGCCGAGCTCTCCGGGCTGCGCGGCGGCGACCTGATGCGGTTCCGCAGTCGCGTGCAGCCGGTGTTCCAGAACCCGTACGGCTCGCTCGACGCCCGCTGGACCGTCCGTCGGAGCATCGAGGAACCGATGGTGCTGCACGACATCGGCGACGCCGCAACGCGGAAGGCCCGCGCCCTCGACCTGCTCGACCGGGTCGCTCTGCCGGCGGCGACCGCGGACAAGCTGCCGAACGAGATGTCCGGCGGGCAGCTCCAGCGCGTCGCCATCGCCCGCGCCCTCGCACTCCAGACCGACCTGGTCGTCCTCGACGAGGCCGTCTCCGCGCTCGACGTCGTGGTGCAGGAGCAGATCCTCGAGCTCCTCGTCGAGCTGCAGCAGGAACTCGGTCTGGCGTACCTGTTCATCAGCCACGACCTCGCCGTCGTCCGGATGGTGTCGCACCGCGTGCACGTCATGGACCACGGGCAGATCGTCGAGTCCGGCACCCCCGACCAGATCTTCGGTGCCCCGCAGCACGAGTACACCCGGACGCTCCTCCGGGCGATCCCCGGAGCCCGCGTGCTGGACGACGACCGCGCGGCCTGAGCCGGGCCCTGCGACCGGCTGCCCCGGGAGGCGCGCCGACCCACCGGACCTGCACCGAGCCTCCCGTCAGATCTCGACCCACGAACGCGCGCCAGGAGGCCACCGCATGTACCTCGACACCTCGTCCGAACACGTCGACTTCATCTGGATGATCAAGAACGCGGTCGTGCCGCGGCCGATCGCCTGGATCGGTTCGGTCTCGCTCGCCGGCGGGTACAACCTGGCCCCGTACAGCTACTTCCAGCTCGTCACGATGGACCCACCGATGCTCATGGTGTCCTTCACCGGCAGCAAGGACACGCTCGACAACATCCGGCACACCGGCGACTTCGTTGTCAACCTGGTCACGGAGGGCTTCGAGGCCGACCAGACGGACACGGCCGCGCTGTTCGACGCCGACGTCGACGAAGCGGCCCTGCTCGGACTCGACACCACCCCGAGCACCGTCGTCACGCCGCCACGCCTGGCGGGTGCCAAGGTCGCCCTGGAGTGTCGTGCGACCGAGGAGAAGGAGATGCCCGGCGCGACGCTCGTCTTCGCCGAGGTGGTCGGTGTGCACACCGACGACGGGGTCCTCGACGACCGTGGGCGCATCGACATCGAGCGCTACCGCCCCGTCGGCCGCCTCGGCGGCGCGCTCTACACGACCATCACGTCGGCCTACCGGATCCCGGTGCCGTCCGCCGACGCCGTGCTCGCCGGCCACCGCTCCGGCGTATTGGCGGGCGCGGTGGCGGACCGGACCACCGGCACGCCCGAACCGCAGGCGGAAATCTCCGCGTCCGCCTGAAACCCCCGATCAGCGGGTGGTCCGAGCGATCGGGTGCACGCGTAATCGAATCCTCACGGTGGCGCAGCCGCGGCGAAATCGCGCACTGATCGACTGGTCGCACCACCACCTCAGTCCCCCTCTGGAGCACGAATGGCAGCCGAACCCTTCCACCTCGCGTGGTTCACCCCGTTCAAGACGCCCGCGTGGAAGTCCCCTTGGGCGGCCGACACCCCGCTCACCTGGCTCAACGGCGAGTACTACATGGACATGGCCCGCTCGCTCGAGCGCGCCGGCTTCGACTTCATGATGTTCGAGGACTCCACGCTCGTCAGTGACACCTACGGCGGCAGCACCGAGAACGACCTGAAGCACGGGCTGCACTCCCCCAAGGGTGACCCGGTGCCGCTGCTGCCGATGCTGGCGCAGGTCACCCAGCACATGGGCTTCATCGCCACGATGTCGACCTCGTTCTACCCGCCGTTCCTCGTCGCACGGGTGATGGCGACGATGGACCACCTGACCAAGGGGCGCGTCGGCTGGAACGTCGTGACGAGTTCCGAGGACCTCGCCGGCAAGAACTACGGCCTCGACCACCTGCTGCCACACGACGAGCGCTACGTGATGGCGGACGAGTTCATCACCGTGGTGAAGGACCTCTGGGACTCCTGGGAACCGGGCGCGATCGTCGCCGACCGCGAGTCCGGGTACCTCGCCGACCACACGAAGGTGCACCCCATCCACCACGACGGCAAGTACTTCAAGGTCCGCGGACCGCTCAACCTGCCGGCCGGGCCGCAGGGCCACCCCGTCATCTGCCAGGCCGGTGGTTCGCCGAAGGGGCGTGACTTCGCCTCGCGGCACGCCAACGTGCTGCTCTCGGCGCCCAAGGGCGTCGACCAGATGCGCGAGTACCGCGACGACATCCGTTCGCGTGCCGTCGGTCACGGGCGGGACGCCGACGACGTCAAGGTCATGTACATCATCCAGCCCGTCCTCGGCGAGACGCTGGCCGACGCCGAGGAGATCGCGCGCCGCCGGAACGAGCTGACCCAGGACCAGATCGAGACCATCCTCGGCATCATGTCGATCACCACCGAGGTCGACTTCAAGCAGTTCGACCTGGACGCCCCGCTGCCCGACGACGTCTCGACGAACGGGCACCAGTCCGGGCTCGAGCAGTTCCGGAAGCGCACGCAGGGCAAGACCATCCGCGAGGCGCTGATGGGGCAGCAGACCGAGGCCGTCGAGCTCGTCGGCACACCGGCGTCGGTCGCGGAGCAGATGGACGAGGTCATGGAGGCCGTCGGCGGTGACGGGTTCCTGATCCGCGGCGAACCGGTGCGGACGCACTCGCGCCGGTACATCGACGAGATCGCATCGGGTCTGGCGCCGGAGCTCCGCAAGCGCGGGCTCATCCGCAGCGACTACCCCGAGTCCACGTTCAAAGCGAACCTCGCCGCGTTCTGAGCGTCGGGACTGGAGCACTCATGACCGCCTCACCATTCCACCTCGGGTGGTTCTGCAACGGGACCTCGGTACCCGCTTGGGCACAGCCGTTCTCCGGTTCGATCGGCGACGACTGGCAGGACGCGCAGATCTTCGTCGACCTGGCCCGGGCCATGGAGCGCGCGAAGTTCGACTACGTGCTCATCGAGGACAACACCTTCGTCGGCGACCGCTACGGCGACTCGATGGAGGTCTACCTGAAGTACGCCATGCAGGCGCCGCGGCAAGACCCGATGATCGTCGCGACACTGCTCGCGCAGGCGACCGAACGGCTCGGGATCATCGCGACGGCCGGGACCTTCGCGTACCACCCCTACCTGCTCGCGCGGATGGCGGGCACGCTCGACCAGTTGTCGAAGGGCCGGTTCGGCGTCAACGTGGTGACCGGCACGAGCGACCGTGCGCTGCAGAACTACGGCCACGACGGGATGGACGAGCACGACTCCCGGTACGACGTGGCCGAGGACTTCGTCCGCTCGATGACCGCGCTGTTCGACACGTGGGAGCCCGGGGCGGTGGTGGCGGATCGTCGCACGGCGACCTTCGCCGACCACACGAAGGTCCGGTACGCCGACCACCGGGGAAGCCACTTCTCGACCCGGGGGCCGCTGAACTCCGGGCCCTCGCCACAGGGCCGCCCGGTGATCTCGCAGGCCGGTGGTTCGCCGCGCGGCATCGCGTTCGCAGCGCAGTACGCGGACACCATCGTCGCCATCCACTCGTCCCCCGAGAAGGCGCGCGACTACCGGAACCGCGTCCGTGACGCCGCCGCGGCGGTCGGGCGCGACCCGGACGACGTCAAGGTGCTGTTCGGGGTCTGGCCGATCGTCGGGTCCAGCGAGGCGGAGGCGCGGCAACGTGCCGACGACCGCGTCCAGCTCGCGATGGACAACATCGACATCCCGCTCGCAACGATGTCGAAGTCCACCGACATCGACTTCTCGACCGTGCCGCTCGACACCCCGCTCGGCGAACTCGACCTGGCGACGAACGGTACCCAGAACTTCGCGCTCTACCGGGACCGCAACGCCACGCTGACGCTGCGGCAGGCGGTCGCGAAGGAGGCCGGTGGCGCCGGTCCGGCGCTCGTCGGGTCCGTCGAGCAGGTCGCGGACCAGCTCGAGGCGTTCGCGGACGTGTCCGGTGGGGACGGCTTCCTGATCGGGACGAACGGTGTCACCCGGCGGTTCATCGCCGAGGTGTGCGACGGGCTCGTCCCGGAGCTCCAGGCTCGCGGGCTGACCCGCACCGAGTACGACCACGAGCACCTGCGGGACAACCTGCGGGCGTTCTGACCGGGCATCGGCCCGACGAGAGGAACCATCATGCGCGGTTACGTCGACACCGACTGGGGCCAGGTGCACTTCCGCGCCGGCGGACCGACCCCGGGGGACGCCGAGCGCGTCATCGCGATGTACCACGAGTCACCTCGCACCTCGGCGGTCTACGACCCCGTCCTCGAGGCGTTCCCGGACGGCGTCGCCGTGCTCGCCTTCGACACCCCGGGGTTCGGACAGTCCGACGACGCACCGGCAGACCGACCCCTGGGTGACTACGCGACCGTGCTGCTGCAGGCCCTCGACGGGCTCGGGGTCGGACGGTTCCTGCCGGTCGGGATGAAGACCGGGTCGGCACTCGTCACCGCGATGGCGGTCGCGGCCGGGGCGGACCGGGTCCCCGGCGCCGTGCTCTACGCGCAGGAGGAGCCGGACGACGCAGCGTTCGAGCACTGGGCCAACGACTGGGCGCCACCGATCGCGTTCCCGGCGGACGGGTCGACGCTGACGAAGCTCTACGCGAAGAACGTCGGCCTGTACGGCAGCGACAACCCACGGGTGCTCTACGAAGCCGTCGCGGACACGATCGCGAACGCCGATCGGTACGCCTCGGTCTACCCCGCGGTGTTCCGCGGGCACCGGCAGACGTGGGAGGACATGCACGCGCTCGTGGCGGCCGGCGTGCACCTCACCGTCCTCGAGCCGCCGACCGCGCAGTTCACCTCGGACGACCCGATCACGTTCGGTGTGGTCCCGGGCACCGACGTCGTGGCGATGCCCTCGACCGGTCAGTTCCCGGCCCTCGCGACGGACGAGTTCGTCCGCGCCGTGACCACCGCCCTCGACCGGTCCGGACTCACCGCACACGCGGACGCTGCCTGACCCTCTGCCCGCCCACCCTCGAAGGAGTCCCGATGTTCACCGCACCGTCCACCGCCGATCCGGCCCTGCTCCGCCAGGCGTTCTCCGGCTTCCCGTGCGGCGTCGCCGCGCTGTCCGCCGTCGTCGACGACGAGCCGACCGTCCTCGTCGCGTCCTCGTTCACGGTGGGTGTCTCCCAGGACCCGCCGCTGGTGATGTTCGCCGTGCAGCACACCTCGACCACCTGGCCCGCGCTCGCGGGCGCACGGACGATCGGCGTCTCGGTCCTCGGGGAGCGCCACGAACCCGTCACGCGGCAGCTCGCGTCGCGCGACAAGTCCGTCCGGTTCGTCGGCATCGAGACGATGGTCTCCGACACCGGCGCGGTGTTCCTCGAAGGAGCCCCGATCTGGCTGGAGTGCTCGGTCGAGCACACCTACCCGGCGGGTGACCACTACATCGTGGTCCTCCGGGTGAACGGTCTGATGTCGGACTTCTCGCACAGCCCGCTGGTCTGGCACCGATCCGCGTTCGCGAAGCTGAGCGCGTGAGCGCGTGAGCGCGTGAGCGCGTGACCAGATCTGTGCTGCGCCGGACCCCGACCTGCGCCAGAATCGCACCATGACCGACAACCGTGACGACCATCCGCGTGTGATCGCCGTGAGCCGGGACGACGTCCATCGGTTCAGCAAGCCCGTCGTCGACGAGGTGACCCTGGTCGAGGGCTGGGGCATCGAGGGCGACGCCCACGCCGGGACGACCGTCCAACATCGTTCCCGCGTGGCACGTGACCCCTCCCAGCCGAACCTGCGGCAGGTCCACCTGCTCCACGCCGAGGTGTTCGACGAGGTCGCCGACGCCGGGTACCACCTCGAGCCGGGCCAGATGGGCGAGAACGTCACGACCCGCGGCGTCGACCTGCTCGGCCTGCCGACCGGCACCGTGCTGCACCTCGGCGACGAGGCGTGCGTCCGGGTGACGGGCCTGCGGAACCCGTGCCAGCAGATCAACGGGTTCGAACCGGGTCTGTTGCGTGAGGTGCTCGGGCGGGACGAGGACGGTGCGGTGGTGCGGAAGGGCGGCGTGATGAGCGTCGTCGTGACCGGCGGTGTCGTCCGGACGGGTGACCGCATCCGTGTCGAGCTCCCCGCCGGCGAGCAGCAGGCGCTCCAGCCGGTCTGACGAGCCCCTACTCCCCCGTTGCCGCGGCCTGCTGGTACAAACTCGTCGCCAGGTCGTTGAGCACCTCGTGCAGCTCGCCGCCGTGCGCGCCGTCGACCGCCCGGAGCATGGCGGCGTAGCGCTGCCGGTAGTCCGCGACGACGTCGTCGCCACTCGGCAGCAGCCGCAGCAACGACCCACGACGGTCGTTCGGGTTCGGCGCGCGCTCGAGGAGTCCGGCGGTGCTCATCCGGTCGATCATGTTCGTCACCGCGCCCGAGGTCAGGCCGAGGTAGCCAGCGACCTCCGTCGGCGTGGAGTACCCGGTGTCGCTGATGAGCACGAGTGCTCGCAGGGCGTTCTCGTGCACCCCGGCTCGGGCACTGAGCTGGTTCACCAGGCTCGCGTTCGCGCGCACGACAGCGGTGAACGCGGCCATCAGGTCGGCGGCGTCGTCATCGGGTGCGGCGGGGGTCACGGGGGGAATCCTTCCATGTCGGGAACCCGGGGGACGGGAGCGTCCCCCGCACTGGGGTAGGTGTGCGAGTGGCCAACTTGGTCAAGCGGTGACTATCTTAATGATTGAAGCAAATCCGCCCGAGTGACTTGCTTCCCCCAACCACTGCGAACCACCGAACCGATGAGGTACACCGTGTCCACCAAGCTCCGCACCTCCGCGCTGAAGCGGATCCGTTTCGCCCCCGTGGCGCTCCTCGCCGGCATCTTCGCCGCCGTGCTCCTCTCCCTCTCGCTCACCGGCACCCTGTCCGGGTTCGCGGCGAGCATCACGAACAGCAGCAACACCGCCGCCAGTGGCACGCTGATCATGCAGGAGCAGAACGCCGGCGCGACCGTCACCTGCCTCAGCACCGACGGCGGCTCGGTCTCGACGAACTCCGCGACCTGCTCGACGATCAACAAGTTCGGCGGCAGCACGACGATGACGCCGGGCAACACGGTCAACACGGCGATCTCGATCAAGAACACCGGCACCGCTGCCGCGAGCACCTTCACCCTGACGCCGGGCAGCACGTGCACCCAGTCGAACAACGGCTCCTCGAACGGGACCGCGACCGACCTCTGCGCCAAGATGAACCTCGTCATCACCTCGGGCTCGACCACGGTCTTCAGCGGCACGCTCGCCAGCTTCAAGGGCGCCGCAGCGTCGGCCTTCACGATGCCCGCAGCTCCGGCCGCCGGCGCCTCGACGCCGTTCAACTTCGCGGTGACCCTCGACTCCTCGGCGGGCAACACCTACCAGGGCCTCGCAGCCTCGGTCCCCATGACCTGGACGTTCACGGCCTGATCCCGCTCCGGGCCGGCTCCCCCAGCCGTCCCGGGACGTCCCGTGACCCCAGACCGGCGACGCTCGACCGACCCCCCTCCGGCCGAGCGTCGCCACCCCCGTTCCACCACGCGCAGTAGCCGCACCCCACCGAGCCGCAGGAGCACGACATGAGCCAGACCGCAGCGATCCCGCTCAGCGGCACGCTCGACCGTCCGGTCCTCCGCGGTCGCGCGGTCACCCGGTCCGAGACCGTCCTCGCCTGGTTGCTCGCCCTGGTCGCCGCACTGCTGCTCACCGCCGCGGTGCTGTTCCTGTCCGCCGGTGGCCGCTGGTTCGTCGTCGAGACGCCCTCGATGGGTGAAGCAGCCCCGGTGGGGACCCTCGTGCTCGACCTGCCGGTCGACGTCACGACCCTGCGCGTCGGCGACGTCGTCTCGTTCGAGACCTCCGCCAACCCCGACGTCGTCTACACGCACCGCATCATCGCGATCGACGCCGACGGCGGCCTGCACACCCGCGGCGACGTGAACGGCGCGGTCGACCCGTGGACGCTGTCGCAGGCCGACGTGATCGGCACCCCGGCGCTCCTGGTCCCGCACCTCGGCTGGCTGTTCCGCGCCGCCCCGATCCTGCTCATCGGCACGCTCCTGATCCTGACCCTGACCAGTGCCTTCACGGACCGGGTGACCCGCACCTGCCTCCGGATCGCCGGCTCCGCCCTGACGGTCTCGTACGCCGCGTTCGTGCTCAAGCCGTTCGTCAACGTGACGACCATCACGAACACCTCGAGCCCCACGGGCGTCGAGGCCACCGTCATCTCGTCCGGCATCTTCCCGGTGCGCGTCGACGCCCACGGCGGCAACACCGTGCACCTGGTCGACGGTGAGGTCGGCCGCGTGGTCATCCACGAACTCACGAAGAACGGGCACTACCAGCTGACCTCGAACATCGACCTCGACCCGCTCGGGTGGGTGGCGCTCATCGCCATGTGCCTGGTGCCGCTCGTGGCCTGCCTGGCCGTCGGCCGCGTCGAGGCGGTGCGTCCCTCGTGATCCTCCGTCGCCTGCGTGACGGCCGCGTCGTCGCCCTCCTGCTCGTGGTCGCCCTGGCTGTCGTCGTCCTGCTGAACCAGTTCGCGCCGACGCGCTCCGCCTACAGCGCCACCGTCCGGAACGACACGAACACCGCCGCGACCGCCCCGTACTTCACCTGCACGGGCGCCGTCGGAGCCGACACCGCGAACGCCCTGTTCGCGTACCGGCTCACCGAGTCGACGAACGCGAAGACCGCCACGGACTGGTCGGGCCGCGGCGTGAACGGCACCTACCAGGGATCGATGACGGCGGTCACGCCCGACCCGAACGCCTGCCCGCGCGACACCGGCAGTGCCTACGTGCTGAACGGCTCCACGAGCTACGTCTCCACCTCGCGCTCGTACGCCAACCCGACCACCTTCAGCGAGGAGGTCTGGTTCAAGACGACGGTCGCCGGTGGACAGCTCATCGGCTTCGGCAGCAGCCAGACCGGCGGGTCCGGGCAGCACGACCGCAAGCTCTACCTCAACACGAGCGGGCAGCTCGCGTTCGGGACGTACAGCGGCACGACCCAGGTCGTCTCGTCGCCGAAGGCCTACACCGACGGCGCATGGCACCACGCCGTGACGACGATGTCACCGGCCAACGGCATGCGCCTGTACGTCGACGGCACGCTGGTCGCGTCGAACGCGGCGTACAAGACGCCGGAGAACTACACCGGCTGGTTCCGGATCGGCTACGACACCATCGGCGGATGGCCGGGTTCGCCCGCCAACGCCTACTTCACCGGGTCCATGCGGTACGCGGCCGTCTACGGGACGGAACTGTCCGCCGCCCAGGTCGCCGCCCACGCAGCAGCCGGTCGCTGACGCGCCGCAGACCGGACGGGAGGCCCGTGGCGGGCCCGCCACGGGCCTCCCGTCCGATCCGGCTGACGTCGAAGACGTGAGCCGGGTCGCCGAAGCCGGTCAGGGTTCCAGCGTGCCGACGAGCGCCTGCTCGACGAGGCTGCGCAGCCACCGGTGCCCCTGGTCGGACGTGGAGCGCTGGTGCCAGGTCAGGACGACCGACACCGCCGGCAGCTCGACGGGCGGCGTGAAGACCACGGTGTCGTCCGCGCGGACGGCACGTGACGCCACCGACGCCGGGATGACGACGACCGCGTCCGTCTCGCGCACGATCTCGACGGCGGCGCTCGTGGACGCGACCGACGCGACCACCGACCGTGACCGCCCGGTCGCGGCGAGCAGCTCGTCGATCCGATCGCCGAACCGGCCGCGGCGGGAGACGACGACGTGCGGCACACCTGCCCACGCAGCCAGGTCGACGTCGGCGGTGCCCGAGGCCAGGAGCGGGTGCCCGCGGCGTGCCAGCCCGACCAGGGGGTCGGTCGCGATGTGCCGGTGGTCGATCTCGGCGGTCGCGGGCTCGGCGGAACCGATCTCCAGGTCCACGACGCCCCGCCGCAGGTCCGTGGTGTCGTCGTCCGGTTCGCCGAGGAACCGCAGGCCGACGCCGGGGGCGGCCCGGTGCGTGTGCTCGACGAGCCACGGGGCGAGCACGGAGACCAGGGCGTCGTGCGCACGGATCGTGAAGGTCCGGTGCAGGGCGCCGGCGTCGAAGGTCGTCTCGGGTGTCAGGACCTGCCGGCTGCGCAGCACGAGCGACCGGACCTCCTCGCGCATCGCGAGGGCGCGTGGCGTGGGCCGCATGACCCGGCCGCTGCGCACCAGGACCTCGTCTCCGACGGCGATCCGGATGCGGCCGAGCGCGCGGCTCATGGCCGGTGCCGACAGGTGCAGTCGGTCGGCGGCGCCCGTCACACTCTCCTCTTCGAGCAGGGCGTCGAGCGCGGTGAGCAGGTTCAGATCCAGTTGCACAAGACGCAATCTACCGGTGCGCGGAATGTACTGGCGCGCAATGATCGACGTTCGTAGCGTTGCTCCCGGATCGACGGACCGCGTCGGCCGGGACAGGAGACGACCATGGACGACCACCAGCTGCTCGCCGGCGCGACGGAGGCGGTGACCGCGGCCGCGCAGGTGCTCCTCGAGCGCTTCTCGACCGCGAACCGGGTCGACGACGGGCGCTCGCTACTCGCCGCGATCGACGCGAACGACGCGGCCTCGACGGCGGTGCTCCGACCGGCGCTCGAGCGCCTCCGGCCCGATGCGCAGTGGGACGACGACGAAGAGGGCGCCGGCACGCTCGGCCCGGGCGAATGGTGGGTGACCGACGCCGCCGAGGGCAACGTCAACCTGGTCCACGGATCCGCGAACTGGGGCGTGACCGCGACGCTCGTGCGCGACGACGTCCCCGTCCTGACCGCCGTGGTCCTGCCCGCACTCGACCAGGTGTTCACGGCCGTCCGCGGGGCCGGTGCGCGGTTGAACGGCACCCCGATCAGTACCTCACGGAAGACGGAGCTCGGAGCCGCCCTGGTCGGTACCGGTCAGGCGAAGCCGGGCGAGGCATCCGAGATCCGTGGCCGGATGAGCGACTCGATCGACCGGATGCTCGACGCAGCCCTGCTCGTGTCGGCCTCGGTCCCCGCGACGGTGCAGCTCGTGCAGGTCGCCACCGGGCACGTCGACGGCTTCTGGCAGTTCGGGCAGGTGCGGTCCGGCCTGGCTGCAGGAGCGCTCCTGGTGCACGAGGCGGGCGGTGCCGTCACCGACACGAGCGGTGCCCCCTGGACGCTGGCGAGCGAGGACTGCATCGCGGCGGCCCCGGACCTCGCCCGCCAGATCGCAGCAGTGCTCACCCGTTGAGCCGCTGAGCCGCTGACCCCAACCCCTTGACCCACCCGTCGCACCTGACCACGAAGGACACCCCCATGACCACGACCACGACCATCTCCGTCCTCGGATCCGGACGTGTCGGGAGCACGCTCGCGCGCGGCCTCGTCGCCGCCGGCCACCCCGTCACCATCGGCGTCCGCGACCCCGAGTCCGTCCGGCCGCACTGGGCCGACACCGGGGTCGAGGTCGCCGACGTCGCGACCGCCATCCGGACCGCCGCGGTCGTGGTCAACGCCACACCGGGCGACACAACCCTGGAGCGGATGACCGCACTGCGGCCCGGACTCGCCGGACGGACCCTGCTCGATGTCTCGAACGCGACCACGCGGACCGCCGACGGGTTGCCGGGTGGACTCGCCTACCTCGACGGCAGCCTCGGCGAGCGGCTGCAGGCCGCCCTGCCGGAGACCCGGGTGGTGAAGAGCCTCAACACGATGCTGTTCTCGGTCATGACCGCGCCGGCGGCACTCGCCACCCCGCCGACCGCCTTCGTTTCCGGGGACGACGCCGCGGCGAAGGCCACGGTGGGCGACCTGCTTCGCAGCCTGGGTTGGCAGGACGGGTGGGTCGTGGACCTCGGCCCGATCGCCACCGCGTCCGGCCCGGAGTCGATGGCGCTGATGGTGCCGAGCCTGCTCGGCGCAATCGGTTTCGCGCCCTTCGCTCTGTCCGTCGCTCGCTGAGGACCGGAGGCGCGACCGGCGGCGACCACGGGGGTCCGGGGCGGGCGCACCAACCCCCGGATTCGGCACGACGAATACCGCTGATCAGGCCTTTTCGTCCTCGGAACCATGCCAGGATCGTCAGGTCCTGAGACGTCGGCGTCTCCGTCCGACCGTCTCGAAAGGCGCCGCCCCCATGTCGTTCTGGGCCCTCTTCCTCATCGCGCTCGGCGTCTCCGCAGACGCCTTCGCCGTCGCCCTCGGCAAGGGCCTGCACATGAAGCGCTTCGACGTGCGGCACGCGCTCGTCATCGCGCTGACGTTCGGTGCGTTCCAGGCGCTCATGCCCCTGCTCGGATGGCTGCTCGGTTCGGCGTTCGCGCAGTACATCGCCGCCTTCGACCACTGGATCGCGTTCGGGCTGCTCGCGCTGATCGGCGGCAAGATGCTGTGGGAGGCGTTCTCGAAGCACGAGGACACCGAGCAGGACACCGACCGTCTGCCGGTCCGCGAACTCCTGGTCCTGGCGATCGCGACGAGCATCGACGCCCTGGCCGTCGGTGTCACGTTGGCGTTCCTGCCGGTGTCGATCGGCGGCGCGGTGCTGCTCATCGGTGTGACGACGGCGGTGCTGTCCTTCGCCGGCGTGGTCGTCGGGCGCCGTGTCGGAGCCCGGTTCGGCAAGCCGGCCGAGATCGCCGGCGGTGTGGTGCTCATCCTGATCGGCGTGAACATCGTGCTCGAGCACACGGGCGTCATCGGCTGAGGCCGCGGTGTCGCGCCGCACGCGCCCGCGCCACCCGGCGCATGATGAACGCATGTCCCGCATCCTCGTCACCGGATCGACCGACGGCCTCGGGTGGGCGACCGCCGACACCCTGCTCCGCGACGGGCACGACGTCGTCGTGCACGCCCGGAGCACGGCACGGGCGGAGGCAGTCGCCGACCTGCTCGACCGTGGTGCCACGCTCGTCGTCGCCGACCTGTCCGACCGCGACGCCGTGATCGCCGCTGCGCGCGACCTCGACGCCGGCGACCCGATCGACGCGGTCGTGCACAACGCCGGCGTGATCTCCGGCCGTGCGCTGATCCCGGTCAACGTCGTCGCGCCGTACCTGTTCACCGCGCTGCTCCACGCGCCGACCCGGCACGTGTACCTGAGCAGCGGGATGCACCGCGGCGGCCGGCCCCGACTGGACGGCGTCGACTGGGACGGCACCGCGGAGACCAACACCTACTCGGACACCAAGCTCTTCGTGACCGCGCTCGCCGCCGAGGTCGCCGAGCGCCGGCCCGGCGTCCTGAGCAACGCCGTCGACCCGGGTTGGGTCCCGACCAAGATGGGCGGCGCGGGGGCGTCGGACGACCTCGAGCTCGGGCACCGCACCCAAGAGGCCCTCGTGACCGACCCCGACGCAACCCTCAGCGGCGGTTACTGGTTCCACGGACAGCGGCAGGAGCCGCACCAGGCGGTCGCTGACCCGCAGTTCCGCCGCCAACTCGTCGGCGCCCTGGCGACGGCGACGGGCATCACCCTCTGAAGCAGGACAGGAGCACCATGTCGACGGTCAGGGTCCACAACTTCGCAATCTCGCTCGACGGGTACGGTGCCGGAGCCGACCAGTCGATCGACCGGCCGTTCGGGCACGCCGACGGCCGACTCATGGGGTGGTTCGCCGCCACGGCCACCTTCCGCGCGATGCAAGGAGCGTCCGGCGGGACCACCGATGTCGACGACGAGTTCGCTCGCGCCTGGGGACCGGAGATCGGTGTCGAGATCATGGGGCGGAACAAGTTCGGACCCCAGCGCGGACCGTGGCCCGACGACGGCTGGACCGGGTGGTGGGGCGACGAACCGCCGTTCCACACGCCCGTGTTCGTGCTCACCCACCACCCGCGCGAGCCCCTCGAGATGGCGGGCGGGACGACCTTCCACTTCGTCGACGCGACCCCGGCGGAAGCGCTCGAGCTCGCCCGCCAGGCCGCACCGGGCCGGGACGTCCGGATCGGCGGCGGGGTCGAGACCGTCCGCGAGTTCCTGCAGGCCGACCTCGTCGACCACCTGCACCTGGTCGAGGTGCCGATCGTGCTCGGCCGCGGCGAGCGGCTCTGGGACGGACTCGAGGGGATCGAGGAGCGCTTCGACGTCGAGACGGTCGCGTCGCCGTCGGGCGTCGTGCACCGCACGTTCACGCGGGCGGCGCGCTGACCGCCGGGGGCACTGAACGCAGGGGGCGGCGGACGGGAGGAACGGTGCGGGCCCGCCACGGGCCTCCCGTCCGCACTGCGCGCCACGTCGACGACCGACGGCGGTCCCGGGGTTCTCCTGCGGATGGCAGGATGGGTCGACCCCATCGCCGATCAGATCCGGAGTGTGCACGTGACACAGGTCCCAGGTCGGCGTGAGCGGAACCGGCAGGACAAGCTCGACCGGATCACGGCTGCTGCCGGCGAGTTGTTCGCCGAGCACGGCGTCGACGACGTGACGACGCAGCAGATCGCGGAGCGCGCGGACATCGGAGCCGGCACGCTCTTCCTGTACGCGAAGACCAAGGGCGAGTTGCTGCTGCTGGTGCAGAACGCGAAGTACGACGAAGCGCTCGAACAGGGCCGTCGAGCTGCTGAGGCGACCGACGACGCGCTCGATGCGGTGCTCGCGCTCGTGACGCCGATCGTCGCCTGCAACCGGGTGCAGGTGTCCAACGGGCGGACCTACCTGCGGGAGATGGCCTTCGGGGACCCTGGCGAGCCGCACCATGCGCGAGCGCTCGCGATCTCGGGGATGACCGAGCAGGCGGTCGCGGAGATCCTGATCGACCGCGGTGGTCTCGACGACGCACGGGCCGCGACGCTCGCGCACGTGGTCTCGGCGGTGGTGTTCGTCACCATGGTGTCGCACGTCGACCCCGAGACCAGCGTGGCGAGCGTCGTCGAGTCGATCCGGGCGCAGCTCGGGGCGGTCCTGCCGCGCTGAGCCGGACTCCCGTCAGGCGACGGTGACGACGGTCTTGCCGCGCACGCGGCTCGTCCCGATCGACGCGAGCGCTTCGGGGGTCTGGTCGAAGGCGAACGTGGCGCCGACCACCGGGCGGATCGCGCCGGCCTGCACGAGGTCGGCGATCTGCTGGAGCTGCGCGCCGTCCGCTCGCATGAACAGGAACTCGTACGTGACCCCGAGTCGCTTCGCCTGCGCGCGGACCCCGCGGCTGATGCCGGCGATGACCAGTCGGATCACCGGGCCCAGCCCGGCCTCCTTCGCGAAGGCGGGGTCAGGGGTGCCGTTGATGCTCACGACCTTGCCGCCGGGGCGCAGCACGCGCAGGGACTTCTCGAGGTTCTCGCCGCCCAGACTGTCGAGGACGAAGTCGTAGTCGGACAGTTCCTGCTCGAAGTCCTGGGTGCGGTAGTCGATCACCACGTCGGCACCGAGCTCGCGGACGAAGTCGGCGTTGGCGGCCGACACCGTGGTGGCGACGTGGGCACCGAGGTGCTTGGCGAGCTGGATCGCGATCGTCCCCACGCCACCGGAGCCCGCGTGGACGAGCACCTTCGTGCCCGGTCCGACCCTGCCCTTCTCGACGAGCGCCTGCCACGCGGTCAGGGCGACGAGCGGCATCGAGGCAGCCTCGGCTGCGCTCACGTTCGACGGCGCGCGGGCGACGTCGGCTTCGTCGACGGCGATGCGCTCGGCGAACGTGCCGATGCGGTGGTCACGGGGGCGGGCGAAGACCTCGTCGCCGGGCTTGATCCGTCGGACGCCTGCGCCGACCGCGATCACGGTGCCGGCGACGTCGTGGCCGAGGACGAGCGGGGTCTTGTACGGCAGGATCAGCTTGAACTCGCCCTGGCGGATCTTCTCGTCGAGCTGGTTCAGGCCGGCGGCGGCGACGGCCACGAGGACGTCGTGGTCGCCGACGACCGGTTCGGGGACGTCGGTCTCGCGGAGGGGCTGCTTGTACTGGTCGAACGCGAAGGCGCGCATGGTGGTGCTCCTGAGGGTCGATGAGAAGACTCAATTCTGAGTGCACTCAGTAACCGATGTCAATCGGTCGACGTTGGGCCACCCGCACGAGGAGGGACTACCGTCGACCGCAGGTGACCCAGGCCCCCGGCTGCCGGCACGATCTCTTCGTCCGATGCCGACCGGAAACGCCATGTCCTCCTCGCAGACCGATCTCCCACACCAGCACGACCCGACGAGCTGGACCGCGCTCGAGGTCGGCCGGTGGGAAGCCCGCTCCGGCCGGTCCCACATCGGAACAGTCGTCTTCACGAACCGGTACGAGGTCCGTGGGTGGTCGGGCGAGGTCTTCGGCGACCACACGAGCCTGGAGAGCGCGAAGGCACAGGTCGAGGCGATGGCGCGGTGGAGCCTCGGTGAGCGACCGTGGTCACCCGACGGAGTCGACTGATCAGTCCATCGCGTCGTCGTAGATCCCGATCAGGCGGTCGAGGAACGCCTGCACCGTGGCGCGCTCGCTGTCGTCCATGTCGGCGACGACGTCCTCGATCCCCTCGATCAGCGGCAGCACCAGGTCGTACGCACGATCGGACGACCGCTCGGCTGCGGTGACCACGAGCTTCCGGCCGTCGCTGGGGTGCCGCTCGCGCGTGACGTGGCCGGCGGACTCGAGTCGGTTGAGCACGAGGGTCATGGCGGCGGTGGAGATCTCCAGTCGCCGCGCGAGCTCGGTCGGGGTGGACCGTCCGTGGGTGATGAGGTGGTCCATCGCCTCGAGCCCGGCCGCGTCGACGTCGAGTGCCCGGGCCAGGTGTCGCTCGAAGCGCTGCTGGCGGACCCCGACCTGTTGGACCCGGGCGCGGATGTCGTCGTCGGGCAGCGGTCGTCCGTCGCGACGGGCGGCTTCGCGGTCGCGTCGATCGTCGCGGTCGCTCCGGGCGTCGCGGTCTCGTCGTCCGTCGGTGGGCGCTGTCGGTTCGTCGTGCGGCACGAGGTCGATGGTAGTCGTGTAGATTGCCAATCTCATTGGTAATCAAGATTCGAGGCAACATGTCGACCGACCGCAAGCGCGTCCTCATCTCCGGTGCGAGCATCGCCGGACCCGCCCTGGCCTACTGGCTGCACCGGTACGGCTACGACACGACGATCGTCGAGCGCGCGCCGGAGCTCCGGACCGGCGGCCAGAACGTCGACGTGCGGGGCGCCGGGCGCGAGGTCTCGCGGCGGATGGGGATCGAGGACGACATCCGTGCCGCCACGACCGGTGAGGTCGGCACGCGGTTCATCGGCCGCTCCGGTTCGGTCATCGCGGAGTTCCCGGCCGGAACCACGGACTCGGGCGGCGCCACCGCGGAGCTCGAGATCCTGCGCGGTGACCTCGCGCAGCTGCTGGTCGGCCGGACCACCGACACCACCGAGTACTGGTTCGGCGACCGCATCACCGGCATCGCGGACAACGACGGCGCCGGCGACGGCGTGACCGTGCAGTTCGAGCACGCCGCCGACGAGCGGTTCGACCTGGTGGTGGCGGCGGACGGCATCGGGTCGAGCACCCGGCGACTGGTCTTCGGCGACGAGCCCGAGATCCGGTCCCTCGGCCTCGAGACCTCCTACGCGACGATCCCCCGCACCGATGCCGACGACGACTGGTGGCGCTGGTACAACGCACCGGGTGGTCGGTCGGTCACCCTCCGTCCGGACCCGCACGGCACGATCCGGGCGACGCTGTCGTTCGTGACCGACCGGACACGGGAGCGCGCCGGCTCCGAGCGACGGTCGATCGAGGAGCAGCGCCGGCGACTACACGAGGTCTTCGCCGATGCCGGCTGGGAAGCACGTCGTGTGCTCGCGGGCATCGACGCCGCTGACGACCTGTACTCCGAGTCGATCGGGCAGGTCCGTGCGCCGCGGTGGTCCGAGGGTCGGGTCGCGCTCGTCGGCGACGCCGCCTACTGCGCCTCACCGGTCAGTGGCATGGGTACGAGCCTGTCGCTCACCGGGGCGTACGTGTTGGCCGGTGAACTCGCCGCCCACGTCGACCACCGCGATGCATTCCGGGGCTACGAGCGCATCATGCGGCCGTACGTCACCCAGGCGCAGCAGCTGCCGCCGGGGGTGCCGCGGGTCGCGAACCCGAAGAGCCGGCTCGGGATCGCCGCGTTCGGTGCTGCGGTTCGGGTCGCCTCCACCCCGTTCATCGGTCGGCTCGGCGACCGGTTCTTCACGCCACCGGCCGACGCGATCGACCTGCCGGACTACGCACACCTCGGCTGACGTGCCACCTACAGGAGCCCGGTCAGGACGCCGCCGTCAGCCCGGATCGCGGCGCCGTTCGTCGCGGAGGACAGCGGGCTCGCGAGGTAGGTGACGAGCGCCGCGATCTCGGCAGGGTCGATGAAGCGCTCGAGCAGGCTGGTCCGGTTCTGACCGATGATCGCGGCCTGCATCGCCTCGACCGGAAGAGCCTGCGCCTCGGCGATCGCCTCGACCGTCGTCGCGACACCGTCGGAGTACGTGGGACCGCCGAGGACGGTGTTGATCGTGACCGAGGTCCCACGTGTCTGCTTCGCGAGTCCGTTCGCGAGCGCGATCACCGCGGCCTTGGTCACGCCGTAGTGCACCATGTCCGCGGGGACGTTCACGCCGGACTCGCTCCCGATGAACACGATGCGACCCCACCCGCGTTCGAGCATCCCGCCGAGCAGGTGCCGCGACAGGCGGACCCCGCTCATCACGTTGACCTCGAAGTACCGGGACCAGTCCTCGTCGGCGATCGACTCGAAGGCGGCGAGGCCGAAGAGTCCGACGTTGTTGACGAGGACGTCGACGTCGTCGAGGGACCCGAGCAGTCGGGTGACGTCGCCCGGGTCTCCGAAGTCGGCCGCGATGCCGGACACCGTGGTTCCCGGCTGGTCACGCCGCAGGCGATCGACGGTTGCTTCGACCCGGGCGTCCTCCCGGCCGTTGACGATCACGCGCATGCCCTCGGCCGCGAGTGCGGAGGCGATCGCGTACCCGATGCCCTGCGTCGATCCGCTGATGAACGCCGTTCTGCCTCGGAGTTGCAGGTCCATGGATCCTCCTTCGTCGTCTCGCGTCACTCGACCCGGTGACTTGCCTGAGCAAGTCACCGTACGTCCGTTTACTTGCTCAGGCAAGTCACCGGACGTACGATGCCGTGATGGCACCGCCCGATGAACCACACGGCCTGCGCGGCGAACGACTCGAGATCTGGGCAGCCGTGGCGACGATGCTCGAACGGCTCCCGGTCGCCCTGGACGCCCAACTCCAACGAGACAGTGGCCTCACGCACTTCGAACTCGGGGTCCTCACCGCCCTCGACGCCGCGCCGGACAGGACCCTGCGGATGAGCACGCTCGCCGGGTACGCGAGCTCGACGCTCTCACGACTGTCCCGCGCGGTGACTCGGCTCGAGGCGAAGGGGTGGGTGCGCCGTGTGGTCGACCCGACGGACGGCCGCTTCACCCTCGCGGTCTTGACGGATGACGGGCACGGCAAGGTCCTCGAGTCGACGCCCGCGCACCATGCCCTGGTCGAGCGCCTGGTGTTCGACACGCTCACCGAAACCCAGACGCGGCAGCTCGGGGTCATCGCGCGGAGCATCGGCGACGCAGTGGACGCAGCTCCGGCGTGGACGCCGCCCAGGGCCCGCCAGCCGTGACCGGACCGACACGTCCGGGCCGCACCACGCTGGTGCGGTAGGTTCCTGCCCAACGCATTCCGGACGCGAGAGGGGAGCGCGGATGGCCCAGGGACACCGCTCGCCCCCCACGATGAGTGACGTCGCAGCCGTCGCCGGCGTCTCGAAGAAGACCGTCTCGAACGTCCTCTCCGGCTACGAGCACGTCTCCGCCCGCACCCACGACCGGGTGATGGCCGCGGTGGACGAACTCGGCTACGAGCTCAACGTTTCGGCCCGGAACTTCCGCGCCGGCCGGTCGAAGGTCATCGGCCTGGCGGTGCCGGAGCTACGGCAGGCGTACTTCGCCGAGCTCGCCGACGCCGTCATCCGCGCCGCCGGTGCCGTGGGCTACACGGTGCTCATCGAGCAGACCGCGAGCGGCGTGCGCGAGGCGGACGCGATCACCCGGATGCGCGAACACTCGATCGACGGCATCATCTACAGCCCGCTGACGGTGCGGTCGAGCGATGCTCCTGCGCTCGAGGTGAAGTTCCCCCTCGTGGTGCTCGGCGAGCCGATCCCGGACAGCCCGGTCACGTTCATCACGATGTCGAACGCGGACGCGCTGCACGACGCGACGGCGCACCTGCTCGACGCGGGCCGTCGTTCGATCGCCTTCATCGGTTCCGAACCGTCGGGGCCGGTACGGACGGCGCAGGAGCGGCTCCGCGGGTACCGCGAGGCGCTCGCCGAGCAGGGCGTGGCGTTCCGACCCGAACTCGTCGTCCCCACGGCGCTCTGGCACCGGGCCGAGGGGGCAGCGGCGGCGCGGGCGCTGCTCGACTCCGGCGTCGAGGTCGACGGGATCGTCTGCTGCAACGACGCCCTGGCGCTCGGGGCGATGAGCGCGTTGCAGCTCGCCGGTCGGACCGTGCCGGACGACGTCGCGGTCGTCGGCTTCGACGACATCGAGGAGTCGGCGTACGCGACGCCCGCGCTGACCACGGTGTCGGCCGACCTGGACCGGGTCGCGGCGACGGCGGTCGGGGTCCTCGTCGAGCAGCTCGAGGAGGACGCGGCCGTCGGTCCGGGCGTGCTGCGCTCGCCGCATGCGCTGGTCGTGCGGGCGTCTTCGGCGCCCGTCGCCGTGGAACGCACGGTCTCCGCCTGAGGTCTTGACCTGCCCGTCGAGCACCGACTACTGTCCAGATTTACACCGGTGTAAATCCGGCATGGACGAGGTCCCGCACACCGAAGTGCGGGACGGATGGCAGGTTTTCGATGAAGAAGCACATCGCGGTCGTCGCGCTCGCAACAGCGGCGGCGATCTCCCTGGCCGGGTGCGCCGGCTCCCCCGGATCGTCCGCGAACGCCCACGTCGACCTGAGGTTCTGGCACGGGTACACCGAGGCTGACGGCAAGGTCCTGGACGGCATCGTCAAGGACTTCAACGAGTCGCAGGACAAGGTCACGATCACGACCCAGACGAAGACGTGGGCGGTCATCGACGACACGATGCTCCCCGCGCTGACGGCGAAGAAGGGCCCGGACATCGTCGCGATGACCTCGGACCGACTGCCCGTCTACGCCGAGAAGAAGGCCCTCGTCGACCTGAGCGACTTCTACGACGACGACACCAGCAACACCGGCGAGCTCAAGGAGCAGGCCGTCGCGATGGAGCAGGTCGACGGCAAGGAGTACGGCGTCCCGAGTGGCTTCGTGCCCCTGTCCGTGATCTACAACAAGAAGCTCTTCGCCGAGGCCGGCATCGACGCGTTCCCGACGACGTGGGACGAGTGGGTCGCCGACGCGAAGAAGCTGACGAAGGACGAGAACGGCGACGGCACCCCGGAGCAGTACGGGCTCGTGCTGCCGGACCACCAGACGGTCGGCAACGGCATCTGGCCGAGCCTGTTCGCCGGCAACGGCGGCTCGATCACGAACGACGCCGGGACCAAGTCGACCATCGACTCCGCTGCGAACGTCGAGACGCTCGAGTACTGGGCGAAGGCGATCCGGCAGGACAAGATCTCGCCGACCGGTGTCGACGGCATCGCGGCCGACAAGCTCTTCACCGCCGGCAAGACCGCCATGGAGATCGGCGGCCCGTGGATGGCCGGCGTCGCGAAGTCGTCCGACATCGACTACGGGATCGCCGCGATCCCGGCCGGGCCGAAGGCGCAGGTGGCCTCCGCCATCGGCATCTCGCTCGGCGTGACCGCACAGACCGACGACCCGAAGCAGGCCGCTGCCGAGGACTTCCTGCGGTACTTCAACGAGAAGAACGTCGCGACCAAGTGGGCGCTCGGGTCGGGTTGGCCGTCCCTGCGCACCGACGTGACCGCCGCCGACGTCGACGCGAACCCCACCGTCGCGGCGCTGACCGGTCTGCCCGGCACGACGATCCCGCTCCTCCCGGGCGTCGTGAACAGCGGTGACGTGCTCACCGCGCTCGACACCGCGACGCAGAAGTCGATCGCGGGCGGCGACCCGGAGTCGCTCCTCGGCACCGCAGACACCGACGTGCAGTCAGCCCTGAAGTAGAGGACCACGATGACCACGCAGCAACTCGGCCGACGCCGTCGGTACCGACCCCCGGGACAGCTCGGCGGCCGGACGCCCCTGAACGGGACCTTCCGCCGCCGTGCGACCGTCGTCGGCTTCCTCGCACCCGCGATCGTCATCCTCGGGGCGTTCGTCCTGTGGCCGATGCTCTCGGCACTGCGGCTGTCCTTCACGGACGCCAGCGGCTTCGGTGACCCGAGCTGGGTCGGCTTCGCGAACTACGTCCGGGTCTTCACCGACCCGGACGTGGTCCGCTCGATCGGCAACACGGCGCTGTACTCGGTGCTGTTCACCCCGGTCGCGATCGCCGTGGCGCTGGTGCTGGCCCTGGCGCTCAACCACCCGGCGTTGCCGTTCCGCGGCTTCTTCCGCTCGGCGCTGTTCCTGCCGTTCATCGTGTCCCTGGCGGTCGCCGCGTTCGCGTGGTCGTACCTGCTCGACCCGCAGATCGGCCTGCTGAACCACTGGCTCCAGGTGGGCGGCATCCGGCTCGGCAACGTCCTGCAGGACCCGGCCCTGGCGATGCCGACCGTGGTGCTCGTCGCGGTCTGGAAGAACTTCGGCTTCTACATGGTCATCTTCCTGGCGGGGCTGCAGGAGATCCCGACCAGCCTGTACGAGGCGGCGCAGCTGGACGGCGCGAACGGCCGCCAGCGGTTCGCGAACGTGACGTTCCCGATGCTCAGCAACACCATGGCGTTCGTCGTCATCGTCGCGCTCATCGCCGCACTGCAGGCGTTCGACCAGATCTACGTCCTGACCGGCGGCGGGCCGTACCGGTCCACCGAGACGATCGTCATGCAGATCTACCAGTCCGGGTTCAAGGACCTCGACCTCGGCTTCGCATCCGCACTGGCGTACGTGCTGCTGATCGCGACCCTGCTGCTGAGCCTCGTGCAGTTCCTGTTCTTCGGCAAGCGCGGAGAGGACACCGCATCATGACCGCACTCCCCCGTCCGGCCACCGCGGTCCGGCGCAGGACCGTCGCCCGTCGCGCACCGTCGATGCGCTGGCTCGGCTTCGCCGCGGTGCTCATCGTCACCCTCGCGGTGCTGCTCCCCGTGCTCGTCATCGTGTTCACGGCGTTCAAGCCGGCGAGCGAGGTGAACGCCTACCCGCCGACGCTGTTCCCGCACACGTGGACGCTCGACAACTTCCGAGCGATCTTCACACAGCTGCCGTTCGGCCGGCTCATCCTGAACAGCTTCGCCTTCGCCGGCGGGGTGACCGTCTTCGCGCTGGCGTTCGACGCGCTCGCCGCCTACGCGCTGGCCCGGCTCGACTTCCGGGGCAGCAAGGTCCTGCTCATCGTGATCATCGCCAGCCTGATGATCCCGTTCCAGGCCACCCTGATCCCGATCTACCAGCTCGTGTCCGACCTCGGGTGGGTGAACACCTTCGCCGGCCTCATCGCACCGCGGGCGGCGGACGCCTTCGGCATCTTCTTCCTCCGGCAGTTCTTCGTGTCGCTCCCCCGCGACCTCGACAACGCGGCGCGCATCGACGGTGCGTCCGAGTGGCGGATCTTCCGGAGCATCATCCTGCCGAACGCCGTACCGGCACTGCTCACCCTCGGCATCTTCACCTTCGTCAACAACTGGAACGACCTGCTCTGGCCGCTGGTGTTCACCACGGACCAGGACATGGGGACCATCACCTCGGGGCTGACCCTGCTGACCGGACCCGGCGGCATCATCCCGCAGGGCGTGATGATGGCCGGCGCCCTGATCGCCGTGCTGCCCCTCGCCGTCATGTTCCTGCTCGTGCAACGCCGCTTCATCGAGAGCGTCGCCAGCACCGGGCTCAAGTGACGACGACCCCGCGCGGTCCCCTCGGGGACGCGCCCACCACGAAACGAGACACCATGCACTGGTCCGACGACGGACGGCTGCACTTCGCCCTGGGCATCGAGGACACCTTCGTCCCGCAGGCCCGTCCGGGCGAGCGCCCCATCGACGAGTACGAACTCACCGACCACTACCGGCAGTACGCCGCCGACCTCGGCCTGGCCGTCGACGTCGGCGCCGAGCTGCTCCGCTGGGGCGTGCCCTGGTACCGGGTCGCCCCCGAGCCCGGTCTGTGGGACTGGTCGTGGGTCGACGATGTCATGCAGCGCTTCCGTGAGACCGGCCTGCGGCCCGTCATCGACCTGCTGCACTACGGCACACCGCTCTGGCTCGACGGTCAGTTCGCGAACCCCGACTACCCGGCGCACGTCACGGAGTACGCCGCCCGGTTCGCCGCCCGGTACGGCGACGTCGCGACCGACTACACGCCCGTCAACGAGCCCGTCATCCACGCCCTGTTCTCGGGTGAGTACGGGTACTGGCCCCCGTACCTGACCGGTGCCGAGGGTTCTGCCCGGATCGCCTCGGCGCTGGCGAAGGGGTTCGTCTCCACCCAGCACGCGATCGCCCGTGAACTCGGTGACGCCGCCACCTTCGTGCACGTCGACGCCGGCATCCGGTACGTCGGCGACGTCGATGCCCCCGAGCACCGCGACACCGTGGCGCGGCTCCGCGCCCAGACGTTCCTGGTCGAGGACCTCGTGACCGGCGGGGTCGACGACCACCACCCGCTCGTCGGACGGCTCCGCTCCGGCGGGGTCACCGACGCGGACCTGGACTGGTTCCGCCAGCACGCGGTCCGGCCGGACGTGATGGGCGTCAACTACTACCCCCTGCACTCCACCGAGGTCTTCGAGGCCGGCGTCCACCACGGCGGCGGCTTCGCCGACCCGCGTCCGTACCGGGACACGGGGGCCGAGGGACTCCGCGACGTGCTGACGACGTACGCCGAGCGGTACGGCGCCCCGGTCATGCTGACCGAGACGTGCGTCACCGGGTCCGTCGACGAACGCATCGGCTGGCTCGACGCCTCCGTGGCCGCCGTGCACGAGCTCCGTGCCGAGGGCGTCCCGGTGGTCGGGTACACCTGGTGGCCGCTGTTCGACATGTACGAGTGGACCTGGCGGCACACGGACGCACCCCGCCAGGAGCACCTGCTCACGATGGGCCTCTTCGACCTCGTCGAAGACGGCGACGGCGGGCTCGACCGCCGTCGCACCCCGGTCGCCGACGCCTTCGCCGCGCATGCGCGGCAGGAACGAGCCGTGGCAGCGGCCCTGTCGGCGACCACCTGAGGACGGGAGGCGCGGGTCGGGTCGGTCCCGCGCCTCCCGTCCGCCCCACACCACGTCTCAGGCCGCGACCGCTCCGTCTGTCGGCTCACGCAGGGCCGGGCAGTGCTCGGCAGTCGGGTGCTCGCTGATGGCGATGACCTCGTCGAGCCGGCCACGCGCGGCCTCGAGCTCCGCCATCTGCGCCGTGATCCGGTCGCGCTCGGCGACGAGCAGCGCGAACGACTCCGGTGTCGCGTGGCCGCTGTCCACGCACGGCAACAGCTGCACGATGGTGCGGCTCGGCAGGCCGGCGGCGAACAGCTGCTGCACGAGCTGGACGCGCTCGACCGCCGGGGCGTCGTAGACGCGCTGCCCGCTGGTGGTCCGCGACGCGGCGAGCAGTCCCTGCTCCTCGTAGTACCGCAGCGAGCGCACGCTGGCACCCGTCTCCGCGGCGAGGTCGCCGATCCGCATGCGGACTCCGATCCGGGGCTTGCCCCTGACATGGATGTGAGGTCTTAGCGTAACCGAGCCGCTGCGGGAGACACCCGCGCGGCAGGAGGAGACACCATGGACATCGCTGGATCGGTCGCACTCGTCACCGGCTCGAACCGGGGCATCGGACGCCGCTTCGCCCTGCAGCTGCTGGAGCGCGGCGCCACCAAGGTCTACGCGACCGCACGCCGACCCGAGCTCGTGGACATCGAGGGCGTCGTGGCGCTGCCGCTCGACATCACCGACCCGGCGTCGGTCGAGGCGGCGGCCGCAGCCGCCGGCGACGTCACCCTGCTCGTGAACAACGCGGGCATCTCGACGACGGGCTCGCTGCTCACCGACGACCTGACCGATGCGCGCCGCGAGATGGACACGCACTACTGGGGGAACCTCGCGATGATCCGGGCGTTCGCACCGGTGATCGAGCGGAACGGCGGCGGCGGCATCGTGAACGTCCTGTCCGCACTGTCCTGGTTCGTCTACCCGGGATCCGGCGCGTACGCGGCGGCGAAGGCCGCCGAGTGGAACCTGACGAACGCCGTCCGGTTGGAGCTCGCCGGCAAGGGGATCAGCGTGCAAGGGCTGCACCTCGGGGCGGCGGACACGGACATGATGGACGGCTACGAGGGGCCGAAGGTCGACCCGGCCGACGTGGCGCGGGCCGCGCTGGACGGCGTCGAGCGGGGCGCGGCCGAGGTCGTCGTCGACGAGTGGAGCAGCGCGGTGAAGGCGTCGCTGTCGCAGGACCCGTCGGCGTTCTACGCGCAGTTCGCCTGAGCAGGGTGACGCCTGGGCGTGGTGGAGCCCCGGCGTCGGGCCGCGGCTGGGAGTGCTCACATCCGCGGGTCCCACACTGACGCCACGGTGTCGCCGTACCGAGTCCGAGATCCTCTCGAGCTCCCGCGGGGATCCGCCAAGGGAGTCATCATGACGGACCAGTCCGAGGCGGCCTCGACGCCGCTCGCGCTCACGAGTGTGGTGGCCTCCGGCCTGCCCACCGAGCTCGGCAAGCCCACGGCGGCGAAGTACTACGACGTCCCGGCGGTGTTCAACCGCCGACCCGACGCAGCCGAGATGGCCGGCCTCCGCGGTGCCGACGGACACGCGCAGCTCGTGACGGCCGGCTACCCCGACGTCACGCTCGACGTGCAGGACCGTCGTCTCGTCATCGGCAACACGAACCTCGGACAGCTCGAACGCGGTCTCGCCACGGTGGTGGCGACGATCGTCGACGTCGTGAGCCGGGCGTCGTTGTTCGACAAGGAGCAGGTCCGTGACGCAGCGCGCATCGAGTTCGACGACCGCACGGCCCGGGCCCGCGAGGTCACGCGAGCGGCGGAGCGGATCCACTTCGTGCCGGAGCCGTCGCGCGTCAGCGCGGGCTGACCGTGTCCGCGCGGGTCGACGTGCCCGGCGGGCGACGCCAGCGGGGCACTGCGCTAGCGTTGCAGCACGCGGGGACCGGATCAGCCCCGTGTTCACGGACCCGGATGGTTTCCTCGCGATGAACGACTTCACGACGGCAGTCTCCGCACTGCAGGCCGCACCCGACGGCACCGACATGTGCCCGCCGTTCCTGACGACGCTGCCCGTGACCGGGGTCGGCATCTCCACCCTCGGCAACCCACTCGGGTCGGCGACGGTGTGCGCGAGCGACGCGCGCGCCGCGCGGATCGACGAGATCCAGTTCGACCTCGGCGAGGGCCCGTGCTGGCAGGCGTTGACGACCCGCCGCCCGGTCCTGGAGTCCGACCTGTCCGGCACGACGAACACCGACTGGCCCCTCGCGCTCGAGGAACTCCTGCGCGCCGGGGTCGGGGCGGTGTTCTCGTTCCCGATGCGCATCGGGACGATCCCCGTCGGCGCCGTCGACCTGTCCGTGGACAGCGAGCGCACCCTGACCGTGGGGCAGATCCGCGGCGCCGTGGAGCTCACCGAGGTCGCAGCCCGTCGGGTGCTCCGTGGTGCCCTGCTCGCTGCGGCCGCCGACGGTCGTGCCGACATGGGCACCAGCCGCTACTCCCGACGAGAGGTGCACCAGGCGACCGGCATGGTCGCAGCACAGCTCGGGGTGGACGTCACCGACGCCCTCCTCGTGCTGCAGGCGCACGCCTTCGCCACCGAACGCACCGTCCGCGACGTCGCCACCGACGTCATCGCTCGCCGCATCGACCTCGCCCGGCCGTACGGTTCCGAGAACTGAGGAGCACGCACCATGGCACCGACCCGCGAGCGCCGGCTCATCGACACCTTCGTCACGCTGACCGACACCCTCGTCGACGAGTACGACGTCGTCGACCTGCTGCAGAACCTGGTCGACAGCGTCGTCGACATCTTCGACGCCTCGGCGGCCGGCATCCTGCTGGCCAACCAGCACCAGGAACTCGAGGTCGTGGCGTCGACCAGTGAGCGGTCCAGCTTCGTCGGACTCCTCCAGCTCGACGCCGGCGAAGGGCCGTGCGTGGAGTGCTTCGCGACCGGGCGTCCGGTGTCCGTCAGTGACCAGGCGGAGATGCAACGCCGGTGGCCGACGTTCGCCGCCGCGTCCGCCGAGTCGGGGTACGCGTCGGTGCACGCGATCCCGATGCGGTTGCGGGACACCACGCTCGGGTCGCTCAACCTGTTCCGCGAGACCGAGGGTGCGCTGAACCGCGACGATGCCTTGGCTGCTCAGGCCCTGACCGACGTCGCGACCATCAGCATCCTGCAGCAGCGGACCCTGCAACACGCGGCGCTGACGCAGGCGCAGTTGCAGCGAGCCCTCGACAGCCGGGTCGTGATCGAGCAGGCCAAGGGATTCGTGGCGTACACGCACTCGGTCGACACCGAGGCGGCGTTCGAACTGCTGCGGCAGTACGCGCGGTCGAACCAGGAGCGCCTCGCCGACGTCGCCCGGGCCATCGTCGAACGCCGCCTGGTCCTCCCCGCCTGATCCCGTGTGTCCCCGGTCCGGGCCGGCGTACGATCACGAGCAAGTCGTAGCCCCGGACCCCGGTTGCAGGCGCAGCACTGGATCCAGGAGGAAAGCATGGGCGACGAACTGGTCGTACCGACGGGCTACCGGAAGACCGAACGACGGTCGCCTCGGACCGACACCACCTCCACGTACACCGCGCTGCTCGCGCAGGTCCGCACCGCTGGGCTCCTCGGTCGCCGCACGGGCTGGTACTGGGGCCTCATCGCAGTGCTCGCCGCGCTGCTCGGCATCACCGGCGGGGCGTTCGCCGTGCTCGGCGGCTCCTGGTACCAGTTGATCGTCGCGGGGGTGCTGGGCGCACTGTTCACGCAGTTCGCGTTCCTGTCGCACGAGGCTGCCCACCGACAGGTTTTCGCGTCGCACCACTGGAACGACCGAGCGGCCCGGTACGCCGGCACGTTCCTGACCGGCATCAGCTACGCGTGGTGGATGAACAAGCACACCCGGCACCACGCCAACCCGAACACCGTCGGCAAGGACCCCGACATCTCGTTCGACGCGATCTCGTTCCGACCCGAGGACGCTGCCAGCCGGACCGGGTTCCTGCGTGTGCTCGTCCGCGTGCAGGGCTACGCGTTCTTCCCGATGCTCCTGGTCGAGGGCGTGAACCTGCACTGGCAGTCGATCCGCACGTACACGAGCCGTGGCCCGGTGAAGCGACGGTGGGCCGAGGGATCGGTCTTCGTCGGCCGGTTCGTGCTCTACCTGGGTGTCGTGTTCTGGTTCCTGCCGGTCGGCCTGGCCTTCGCGTTCCTCGGTGTCCAGCTCGCCGTGTTCGGGTTCCTCATGGGGATCGCGTTCGCGCCGAACCACAAGGGCATGCCCGTCATCGAACCCGGCCGCCGCGTGGACTTCTTCTCGCGCCAGGTCCTGACCTCGCGCGACATCGGTGGCGGCGCCTGGGTCGAGTACTTCATGGGCGGCCTGAACCACCAGGTCGAGCACCACCTGTTCCCGAGCATGGCCCGACCGAACCTGCGGGCCGCCCGGGACATGGTCCGGAAGTACTGCGCGGACCAGGGCGTGCCGTACACCGAGACGACGCTGGTGCACTCCTACGTCATCGTGGTCCGCTACCTCAACGAGGTCGGTCTGGCGGCTCGCGACCCGTTCGCGTGTCCGATGGTCGAGCGGCTGCGCTGACCGACCGCGACGGCTGGGCGCTTCCTGTCCTGTTGGCGCAGCCCTGGACCTGACGGGGCTCATCGGCGAGCATGGACCCGATCAGGGACGGCGGGCACAGGGGCCCACCGCGGGAAGGGCAACCATGCGTCCTGTCAGGAACACGCTCACCACCGGGGCGGTCATCGCACTCGTCGTCGGCCTCACCGCGACGGCGGCACCCGCGCAGGCGGCGACGCCGGGGGCATCGACGCCGGCCGCCGGAACCCGCTGCGCCACGGGGACGCTCTCGGTGCAGACGCTCCGGTCGGGGTGCACGGTCTCGTCGGGCACGGTCGCGCTGCCCGACGGCCGCACCTTCGCCGTGCCGGCGCCCGGTGAGAGCGTGATGGCGAGCAGCTCCGCGGCGCCGGGTGCTCCGGAGCTTGCGGAGGTCGTCATCGCGAACACCGGCACCGGCGGTGTCGCGGTCCGCATCGACGAGACCTGGAGCGGTTCGGCGCCCGCCGTGCGCCGCGAGCAGGCGAGGAGCGCGGCAGCCAGCGGTGCCGCCGGCGCACCCGCAGCGCCGGCCGCCACGACCGCGGCCACCACCAAGTGCACCAGCACGGCCAACGTACGGAACAAGTACCGCTGGTCGAGCACGGTGCAGTGGTACTACAACGAGTCCGGCCAGAAGTCGTCGTACGCCAAGGACGCCCTGCGCAAGGCGGCGAACGCGTGGACCGGCACGATCGCGTCGTGCGACCGCACCGTGACCTCGTCGGCCCGGAACTCCTACGTGCGCCTGGCGACCCAGGTGCCCGGGCTCACCGACAAGGGCGGCTGCTCGAAGAGCAACGGCTACAGCGTCGTCGGATGGGGCAAGCTGCCCTCCGGCACCCTCGGCGTGACGTGCGTCTGGTACGACGGCAACGGCGTCGCGAAGGAGTCCGACCAGCGGTACGCCACCAGCTACAAGTGGAGCTCGACGACCACCTGCTCGGGCGCACGGTTCGACACCCAGGCCGTCGCCACCCACGAGTGGGGACACCTGTACGGACTCGGCCACGTCAAGACCGGAACCGGTCAGGTCATGGAGCCGTCCGGCGGGTACTGCGACACCGGCTCACGCACGCTCGGGCTCGGCGACATGACCGGCATCGCAGCGATCTACTGAAGCGCGGCTGCGGGCCGCGGGCCGTCGTCAGACCCCGTCGGGGTCCTCAGACCGCGTCGGCGCGCAGGAAGTCCGCGATCGGGGTCGATCCCGAGTTGAACCGGATGGTGTTGCCCGCCGTGCCGGGGGTCTCGAGCACGTCGGCGATCACGTGTGCGACGTCGCCGCGCGGCACGTCGCTCGACGAGCCCGCCCAGTCGACCGAACCGGTGGCGTCGTCGTCCGTCAGGGTGCTCGGCGCCACGATGGTCCACTGCAGACCGGAGTCGCGCACCACGGCGTCGGCGATCGCCTTCGACTGCGCGTAGGCGAAGAAGTCGTTGTCCTGCGGTACCCCGTGGTCGAGCTGCGACCCGGACCACGACACCATGACGTAGCGGTCGACGCCAGCCTGCTTCGCGCCCTGCACCGACAGGATCGCGGCGTCGCGGTCGATCGCCCAGGTGCGGTCGACGGACCCGCCGCCGGCACCGGCCGACCACACGACGGCGTCGTGCCCGTGGACGAGCTCCGCGAAGTCGGTCAGGGACTGCTGCTGGATGTCCGCGACACGGGGTTCGCCGCCGTGGGCACGGATCTCGTCGGACTGGTCCGCGTCGCGGATGACCGAGGTGACCGAGTGGCCGCGGTCGCTGAGGATGCGGGTGGTGAGGAGTGCGACCTTGCCGTGGCCGCCGAAGACGATGACGTTGCTCATGCGGCGGACGCTACTCGGGCCGGCTCAGTACCCGCAGTCCGTGAGGACCCTCGGAGCGCTCGCGGCCCGCGTGCGTACGGTCGGACCTGATCACGACTGGAGACACGATGAGCACGCAGCACGAGCAGCACACCCTGGTCCGCACCCTGGTGCTCGGCATCCTGAGCGGCGGCCGCAGCGCCACCCCGCTCGCGGTGCTGGCGCTGAACCACGACCGGTCCTCGCTGAAGGGGTCGTGGCAGGACTGGAAGGTCTTCAGCACCCCGCTCGGCCGCGGGCTGCTCGTCGCCTCGGCCGTCGGCGAACTCATCGGCGACAAGCTGCCGATGACCCCGAACCGCATCTCCCCCGCCGGCCTGATCGGCCGCATCGGGTCCGGTGCGCTCGTCGGCGCGGCACTCGGCACGACCGGCAAGCGCGACCTGCGCATCGAGGGCGCGATCCTCGGCGGCGTCGGTGCGATCGTCGGGTCGTTCGTCGGGTGGGGTGCCCGCAAGCTCGTCGGTGCCACCACCCGCCTGCCCGACCCGGTCGTGGCGCTCGCCGAGGACGCCGCGACCATCGCCGGCTCCGTGAAGGTCATCACCGCCGACTGATGCGCATCGTCGTCATCGGAGCCACCGGCCACATCGGCACGTTCCTCGTCCCCCGCCTCGTCCGCGCCGGTCACGAGGTCGTCGCCATCAGTCGCGGCACCAGCACCCCCTACGCCGACTCCCCCGAGTGGCAGCGGGTCGAACGCGTCACCGCGGACCGTGAGCAGGAGGATCGCGGCGGCACGTTCGGAACGCGGATCGCTGCGCTCGGCGCCGATGCCGTTGTCGACCTGGTCTGCTTCACCGAGCCGTCCGCCGCCGCCCTCGTCGAAGCGCTCCGCGGCACGGGCACGCACCTCGTGCACTGCGGCTCGATCTGGCGCGCGGGTGCATCCCGTGTGCTGCCGATCACCGAGGACGACTTCACGCCGCCCTTCGGCGACTACGGCGTGCAGAAGGACGCGATCGCGCGGATGCTCATGCAAGAAACCGTGTCAGAGGGTTTGGCGACGACGACGCTGCACCCGGGGCACATCAGCGGTCCGGGCTGGATGCCGATCGGTCCGCTCGGCAACCTCGACCCGTCGGTGCTGACGAGGCTGTCCGCCGGTGAGGCGATCGAGTTCCCCGGGCTCGGCGCCGAGGCCATGGCCCACGTGCACGCGGACGACGTCGCGCAGGCCTTCCAGCTCGCCGTCGAACGCCGCGAGGCGGCGGTCGGCGAGGACTTCTTCATCACGGCGCCGACGGCGCTCACCGCGCGTGGGTACGCCCACCTGGCAGCGTCGTGGTTCGGCCAGGAGGCCCGGCTCGAGTCCGTCAGCTGGGACCGGTTCCGCGAGACCACGACTCCCGAGCACGCTGGCGCCAGCTGGGAGCACCTGTCACGCAGTCAGGTGTTCAGCGTCGAGAAGGCCCGCCGTCTGCTCGGCTACACGCCGGGCTTCACCGCCGAACAGACGGTGCTCGACGCCGTCCGCTGGCAGGTCGACCACGACCAGATCGAGGTCGCCGGCCCCCTCGTCGCCTGAGGGACCGGCCGCGACCTCAAGCGGCGGGCGCACCCTCGTTCACGGCGGCGAGCCCGTTGAGCGTCCGCGGGTAGCCGATCACCGGCACCAGGACGGTGAGCACGTCGAGCAGCTGCTGCCGGGTGTTCCCGACGTGCAGGTTGCCCGCGACGTGTCCCGTGACCTGCGCGTCCGCACCACCGAGCGCGACGAGGACCGCGAACGTCAGCAGCTCACGCGTCGGCAGGTCGAGCCCGTCCCGTCCGACGGTGTCGCCGAAGCAGTTGCCGGACAGGAACCGCTGGAGGTGCACGGTGTCGTCGGCCGCGTTCTCGTACATCGCGTCGACACGTCCGGCGCCGACGACGGCGCTCTGGACCGCACGGCCCCGTTCGAGTCGGTCGTCGGGGGTGGTCGTCGACTGGCCCGGGAGCGGCAACTCGACACCGCGCGCGATCAGCACGTCGTTGGTGATCGTGAGGAAGTCCGAGGCGCGTGCGGACCCGACGTAGGCGACGGCCTGGTACCCGATCTCCTTCGCCTCGACCGGGGTCAGTGATTCGTCGAGCGCGGCGCCGAGCAGCTGTCGGAAGGCGGTCTGCGCGCCGGCGGCGATCATCGCGCCGAGCTGCACGACCGCGCGGTCGTGGCTGCTGAGCGACGCGTGCTGCAGCGTCTCGTCCACGAAGTCGGCGTGGTACTGGGCGAACTCGGGGTCGGTCTCGGCGAACGTCATGTCCCCGACGCTACGACCGCTCCGCCGGCCGAGGGAGGTAAGGGCCTCCCCCCTTTCGCCGTGGGTGACCGGCCTAGCGTGGCAGCCGTGCCCGGCGAGACCCGCGGGCACGGAGAGGAAACCATGGAGTACCGCCAGCTCGGACGCACCGGCGTCGAGGTGAGCCCGCTCGCTCTGGGCACCATGATGTTCGGTCCGTGGGCGAACGCCGACGTCGACGACTCGATCCGGATCATCCACCGCGCCCTCGACGCGGGCATCAACTTCGTCGACACCGCCGACGCCTACTCGGACGGCGTCTCCGAGGAGATCGTCGGCAAGGCCATCAAGGACCGCCGTGACGACGTCGTGCTCGCCACCAAGTTCTTCATGCCGATGGGTGAGGGCCCGAACCGCTCCGGGGGCTCGCGCCGCTGGATCATGCAGGAGGTCGAGAACTCCCTGCGCCGCCTCGGCACGGACCACATCGACCTGTACCAGGTGCACCGCCCGTCCCCGACGACGGACGTCGAGGAGACCCTGGGCGCCCTGACCGACCTGGTCCGCCAGGGCAAGGTCCGGAACATCGGATCGTCGTCGTACTCGGGCGCCGAGATCGTCGAGGCCCAGTGGACCTCGGAGCGCCGTGGCCTGGAGCGCTTCCGCACCGAGCAGCCGCCGTACTCGATCCTGGTGCGTGGCATCGAGGAGGACGTCCTGCCGACCACGCAGCGCTACGGCATGGGCACCCTCGTCTACAGCCCGCTCGGCGGCGGCTGGCTCAGTGGCCGCTGGCGCAAGGACGCTCCCGGCACCCCGACGGCGAAGCACCGCCCCGCGGCCCGGTTCGACATGTCGACGCCCGCGAACCAGCGGAAGCTCGACATCGTCGAGGAACTCGCACTCCTGGCCGAGTCGCAGGACATGTCCCTCATCGAGATGTCGCTGGCGTGGGCGATCCGGCACCCCGGCGTCACGAGCGCGATCATCGGCCCGCGCACCATGGAGCAGCTCGAGTCGCAGCTCCCTGCCGCCGACCGCGTGCTCAGCGACGAGGTCCTGGACCGCATCGACGAGCTCGTCGCACCGGGCGTCACGATCAACCCCGACGACAACAGCTACGGGCAGCACACCCTGGTGCCCGCCGCACGTCGCCGGTGAACGCGACCGACTGACGGACGGGAGGCCCGCGGCCAGCTGGCCACGGGCCTCCCGTCCGCCATCTGGGCACGCGCGCAACGTCAGCGACGTCGGAACAGCTCGCCGAGGTGCCACGGGCCGGGCGCGAGCCGCACAGCGGCCTCGGCACGCACGCGCTCCTCGAGCGCACGGTCGCGGGTCAGGTCGTGGATCTCCTGCTCCGCGCGCCAGCGGAACCGCAACCGGCCCAGGAACCCGAGCGGCGCGGCGGCTGCGGTCGTCGGGACGGACTCGGTCTCGCTCATGCGTCCTCCGGTTCCGGGACGGCTGCGGCCGTCGTGGCGACGAGGTTCGCGAGCAGCTGCAGGCGCTCCTCGGACGGTGAGCCCGGCTCGGTGCCGTAGGCGATGAGCGTCAGACCGGTGTCGGTCGCGAGCTCCATCGTCTCGTACGTCAGGTCGAGGTCGCCGACCTCGGGGTGGTGCACCCGCTTCGAGCCGTTCAGGTGCCGCATGACGCCGTGCGCGGCCCAGCGCTGCCGGAACTCCTCGCTGCGGGTGGAGAGCTCGCCGATCAGGTCGGTCAGCCCCTTGTCGTACGGCGACCGGGCGGCCTCGGCACGGAGCACGGCCACCATGTCGCTCGCGACGACGTCCCAGTCGCGCCAGAACTCCTGACCGCGCGGGTCGAGGAACGCGAAGCGGGCGGTGTTCGGGGTGCCGGCGGGGTCGAGGAAGAGCGGCGAGTAGAGCGCACGTGCCAAGGCGTTGCCGGCCAGGAAGTCCGAGCGGCCGTTCCGGACCCACGCGGGCATCGTCATGCCGTCGAGCATGCGCTGCACGTTCGGTCGGACCTTCGACGTCGGGGGCTTCCGCCGCGTGGTCGCCGAGGCGTTCTGCACGCGGGCCAGGTCGAACAGGTGCGCGTGCTCGGCGTCGTCGAGGCGCAACGCGCGCGACAGCGACTCGAGCACGCTCTCCGAGACGCCGGTGAGGTTCCCGCGCTCGAGGCGGATGTAGTAGTCGACGCTCATGCCGGCGACGAGCGCGAGCTCCTCGCGGCGGAGACCCTTGACCCGTCGGGCGCCACCGAAGTCGGGCAGCCCGACCTGCTGCGGCGTGACGCGTTCGCGGCGGGTGCGGAGGAAGTCGCGCACTTCGCTCTTGGTGTCCATGCGTCCACGGTAGGACGGTGCCGGGCGGGGAAGAAGGGGCTGCTGGTACCCGTCAGGGTCAGGGGCACCGGCCTAGCGTCGTGGGCATGGACACACTCACCCTCAACAACGGACTCGAGATCCCCGCGATCGGCTTCGGCGTGTTCCAGAGCGCACCCGACGAGACCGTGGACGCGGTCCGCACGGCACTGGAGACCGGGTACCGCCACATCGACACCGCCGCCGCGTACGGCAACGAACGCGAGGTCGGCGAGGGCATCCGCGCCTCCGGCGTCGACCGCGACGAGATCGTGGTCGAGACGAAGATCTGGGTCTCCGACTACGGCTACGACGAGACCCTGCACGCGTTCGAGAAGGCCACCGGCAAGCTCGGGTTCGACCGCGTCGACGTGCTGATCCTGCACCAGCCCGCGCCGGACCGCTTCGAACGGACGGTGCAGGCGTACAAGGCGCTCGAGACGCTGTACGCCGACGGTCGGGTCGGAGCGATCGGCGTGAGCAACTTCATGCCGCACCACCTGCAGTCGCTGCTCGACGCGACCGACGTCATCCCGGCGCTCAACCAGGTCGAGCTGCACCCGTACTTCACGCAGCCGGACGTGCAGCGCGCCGACGCGGAGCACGGGGTCCTCGACCAGGCGTGGTCCCCCATCGGCGGGATCACCTTCTACCCGGGCTGGGGTGACGAGCGGGTCAGCGTGATGGACGACCCGACGATCCGGACCATCGCCCAGACGCACGGCAAGACGCCGGCGCAGGTGATGCTCCGCTGGCACGTGCAGCAGGGGCGGAACGCGATCCCGAAGTCGACGAACCCCGGACGGATCGCGGAGAACTTCGACGTCTTCGACTTCGTACTGTCCGACGACGACCTCAGGGCCTTGGACGAGCTCGACACGGGCCGCCGGAACGGCCCGGACCCCGACGGTGCGGACACGAGCCGCTTCGAGCGGGTGATCCCGGAGGCCTGACGCGGACCAGGAGACGGCCAGGAGGCCCGTGGCGGCGCCGCCACGGGCCTCCTGGCCGTCACGGGGTCGGCACTCAGGCGAGCGGGTCGCCGTCCGGCGGCTCGTCCGTCCTCGTCGGCGCGCCCGGCACGGCGCGCTCCGGCAACCAGATGACGAAGGTCGACCCGTCGGAGCCGCGACTCTCGAGGCGGAGGCGGCCCTCGTGGCTCTCCACGATCTGGCGCGCGATCGACAGCCCGAGGCCGCTGCCGGTGGAGGCGTCCGAGGACTCCCGGTAGAAGCGGTCGAACACCCGTGGCCGGGCATCGTCGCCGATGCCGGGGCCCTCGTCACGCACCGCGAGCCACGCCCACCCGCGGACGCTCCCGACGCCGATCGTCACGGTGGAGCCGACGGGTGCGAGCCGGACGGCGTTCGAGAGCAGGTTGCCGAGTGCGCGCGACAGGGCGTCGGGATCGGCGAACACCACCGGGCCGCCGTGGATCCGCTCGCGGATCGTGAGGTCGCGGCGGCTCGCCAGGATCCCGTACTCCGCAGCAGCGGACGCGGCCAGCCGCGCGACGTCGACGTCGCGGTCGGTGAAGGCCTCGGACCGGGTGCGGGCGGTCGCGAGCAGGTCCTCGAGCAGGCGGCTCATCCGCCGGGTGGACTGCAGCACGACGTCGGCTGACGCCTGCCGTTCGGCCGGGGTAGCGGCGTCGTCCGCGAGGACGGCCTCGACGTTCGACTGCACGACGGCGACGGGGTTCCGCAGTTCGTGGGAGACGTCCTCGACGAGCATCCGTTCGGCCCGGAACGCGCGGTCGAGCCGGTCGAGCATCCCGTCGATGGTGTCGGCGAGGGTGTGCAGCTCGTCGGGAGGTCCTGACGCGTCGATGCGGCGTGACAGGTCGGTCGCGGTGATCTCCTGCGTCGCCCGGGTGATCGCACCGACGGGGCGGAGCGCGCGGCCGGCGACCCACCAGCCGATCGCCAGGCTCAGGACGAACATCACGACGAGGGCGATGATCGAGTACTGCTGCAGCGACTGCAGGGACGTGTAGTTGACGGCGCGCTGCACCGTCTCGAGGTCGGCGACCTGGAACTGCTCGCCGGGCTTGTAGACGATCGTGCCGTCGGCGGCCTTGTAGAACTTCTTCACCGTGACGGGGTTGAGGGGCTCGGCGCTGACCGTGCTCGACAGGGCGACGTAGACGGCGGCGAGGGCGAGTGCGGTGATCCCGAACAGGACGGCGCTGTACGTCAGGGTCAGGCGCATCCGGATCGTGCGTGCCCAGGCCGGCAGGCGGAGGAACCGGCGGTGGCCGACCTCGCGCCTGGCGCGGTCGAGCGCGCTCACGACGCAGCGCCGGCAGCGCCGGCCGCGCCGACCGCCCGTACCGGCGCGGCTGGCGCTCCGAGCGTCGACGAGTCCCCGGTGCCGTCCTCGGTGAGTTCCCGGAGCCGGTACCCGCGGCCGACGACGGTCTCGATCGCCGGCTCTTCGTCCGCGACGCTGAGCTTCCGGCGGAGCGTGCCCACCGTGACCCGGACGGTCTGCGTGAACGGGTCGGCGTTCTCGTCCCACACGTGCTCGAGCAGTTCCTCTGCCGACACCACGTAGCCGACACGGCCGAGCAGGTACCGGAGCACCCCGAACTCCTTCAGGGTCAGCGCGAGTTCGCGGTCGCCACGGCGCGCGAGCTGCCGCGCGGTGTCGACGACGATCGGGCCGTCGACGAGCACGGAGGACGCGGCCTCGCCCGAGCGCCGGGTGAGTGCGCGCATCCGGGCGGTGAGCTCGACGAGCGCGAACGGTTTCACCAGGTAGTCGTCGGCACCGAGGTCGAGCCCGCGGACCCGATCGCGCAGCTGGCCGCGGGCGGTGAGCATGAGGATCCGTGGGCCGGGGCCACCGGACCCACCGGGTTCGCCGGTCGACCGGAGTTCGCCGGCGAGCTCGAAGCCGTCCCCGTCCGGCAGGTTCACGTCGAGCAGGACGATGTCGTAGTCCGTGACGGCGAGCTTCCCGCGGGCGTCCCCGAGCGTGCCGGCGGCGTCGACCGCGTACCCCTCACGCTGCAGGGCGACGCGCAACGCGGTCACCAGACCGGCTTCGTCCTCCACCATCAGCACGCGCATGCCTCACGGTAACCAGGGCGGCTGGGCGACTGACAGGTACTGTCCGTTCCCCCTTTTCGGTCCGGTTTCGATCCGGCTTCCCGTCGTTTTCGCCCCTGGCGACTGGAGTGGGACGCACCCGAACGACAGGAGGACACCATGACCGAAGCCGCCCACGCCGACCCGTACACGACGCCGTCCGCGTCAGCCGTCCTCGAACGCGCACTGTTCGAGGTCAAGCACGTGGTCGTCGGCCAGGACGCCATGGTCGAACGGATGATGATCGGGCTGCTCGCCCGGGGCCACGTGCTGCTCGAGGGCGTCCCCGGCGTCGCGAAGACCCTCGCGGTGCGCACCCTGGCCACCGTCGTCGGCGGGGACTTCGTCCGCCTGCAGTTCACCCCCGACCTGATGCCGTCCGACATCGTCGGCACGCGGGTCTGGCGGCCGTCCACCGAGACCTTCGACGTCGAACCCGGACCGGTGTTCGCCAACCTCGTGCTCGCGGACGAGATCAACCGCGCTCCCGCCAAGGTGCAGTCGGCGCTGCTCGAGGCGATGGCCGAGCAGCAGGTCTCGATCGGTGGGCAGACCCACCGGCTCCCCGACCCCTTCATCGTGCTCGCCACCCAGAACCCGATCGAGAACGACGGCGTGTACGCGCTCCCCGAAGCGCAGCGCGACCGCTTCCTGCTCAAGGTCGACGTCGACCATGCCGACGAGCTCGGGGAGCTGACCATCGTGCAGCGGATGAGCGCCGACCGGCCACGCGCGCAGCAGATCCTGACGGTGCCGGACATCGTCCGGCTGCAGGCCGAAGCCGAGCAGGTCTTCGTGCACCACGCGGTCGCCATGTACGCCGTGCAGCTCGTGATGGCGACCCGCCACCCGCACCGGTACGGCGTGCACACCTTCGACGGAGTACTCGAGTACGGCGTCAGTGCTCGCGGGTCGCTCGGCCTGGTCGCCGCGGCCCGTGCGCTCGCGCTCCTCCGGGGCCGCGACTACGTGCTGCCCGGTGACATCGCGGACGTCGCCTCCGACGTGCTCGCGCACCGCCTCGTGCTCACCTTCGACGCCGTCGCCGACGGGGTCGACCCCAGGACCGCTGTGGAGGCCGTGCTCGCGGCCGTCCCGCAGCCTCGGATCGCGGCGTCCGAGGACCCGAGCGCGGTCGCGGCGGGCGGTGACGTGCGGTACCCCCCAGCCGCACCGACCCCCGCCGCGGCCGCTTCCACCCCGTACGAGGCGACGCCGTGAGCGACGACGCACGGCTCCGCCGCCTCGAGCTCACCGTCCGGCGCCGTGTCGACGGCACGGTGCACGGCGACCACCAGGGCCTGTCCCTCGGCACGGGCAGCGACCCCGAGGAACTCGTGCGCTACCAGCCCGGGCACGACGTCCGCCGGATCGACTGGAACGCCACGGCTCGCGCCGGCGAACCGTACGTCTGGCTCACCCGCGCTGAGCACGCCCTCGAGACGTGGGTGCTGGTCGACCGTTCGCCGAGCATGGCCTTCGGCACCACCGACCGTGAGAAGGCCGACGTCGCCACCTGGACGGCGGCGGCGATCGGCCTGCTCACCACCGGCGCGGGTGACCGGGTGGGACTCGGCGTCGTCGGCACCGAGGGGATCCGCTGGACCCCTCCGCGCGCCGGTCGCACCACCGCCCGCCGCGTGCTCCGTGCCGATCCAGGCCCCCGCGACGGCGTCCCGACGACCGACCTGTCCGCAGCGCTCCGCGTGTTCGCCGCCCAGGCGCCCCGCCGCGGTCTGCGGGTCGTCATCAGTGACCTGCTCGACCAGCCGGCGACCGACAGCGCGCGGCTGCCGTGGGAGCCCGCCCTGCGTCGGCTGTCGGCACGCCACGAGGTCATCGTCGTCGAGGTGCTCGACCCCCGCGAACTCGACCTGCCCGACGTCGGCGACGTCGTCTTCGTCGACCCGGAGTCCGGCGCCCAGCGCGTCGTCGCCACCTCGGACCGGGCACTCCGCACCGCTTACGCCGCCGGAGCAGCCGCCCACCGCGCGGCCACCGCCACCGCCGTCCGCGCCGCCGGGGCCGACCACCTGGTCCTGCGCACCGACGATGACCTCGGCCGCGAACTCACCCGCTTCATCCACCGCCGGCACCGCACGCCCGCCCGATCGGCACGGAGGACCCGATGACCTTCCTCACACCCTGGTTCCTGCTCGCCCTGGTGCCGGTGGCGGCGCTCGCCGTCGCGCACCTGCTCGTCCAGCGCCGACGCCGGCGGTACGCCGTGCGCTTCGCGACCCTGCCGATGCTCGACAAGCTCGTCCCGAAGCAGCCCCGGTGGCGTCGGCACCTGCCCGCGGCGCTCGTCCTGGTCGGCCTGACCGCCCTCGGCTTCGCCGGTGCGCGCCCCGAGATCGACGTCCGGGTGCCCTACGAGCGTGCCACGGTGATCGTCGCGATCGACACGTCCGGCTCGATGCAGGCCGACGACGTCGACCCGAACCGGCTCGAGGCCGCCAAGTCCGCCGCCGAGTCCTTCGTCGCCGAGATGCCGGAGACGTTCAACGTCGGGGCGATCGCCTTCGCCGGCGGCGCGGACGTCCTGGCTCCGGCCACCCGCGACCACGAAGCGGTCCGGGAGGCCATCGCCGGGATGGACGACGGCGGCGGTGGGACGGCGATCGGCGAGGCCGTCTTCGAGGCGGTCGGCGAGGTCGACCGCCTCAGTGACGAGGGTGCCACCGGCTCGGCGTCGCCGTCCCCGACCCCCGGCGGGTCCGGGGAACCGGAGCGCATCCCGGCGCGACTCGTGCTGCTCTCCGACGGCGCGAACACCACCGGGCGCGAACCCGCCGCGGCCGCCGAAGCAGCTCGCGAAGCCGGCATGCCCGTCTCCACCATCGCCTACGGCACCGATTCCGGGGTCGCGAACCTGTGGGGGACGCAGCAGGCCGTCCCCGTCGACGAGACCTCCCTCCGCCAGCTCGCGGACGAGACCGACGGACGGTTCTACCGGGCGTCCAGCACCGACGAACTCCGCGAGGTCTACCAGGACATCGGCTCGTCGATCGGTTGGCACGAGGAACCCGTCGAGATCACACCATGGCTCGCCCTGCTCGGCATGCTCCTCGCCCTCACCGCCGGCGCGCTCTCCCTCCGCTGGTTCGCCCGCATCGTCTGAACACGAGGACACGACCATGAGTGACACCCCTCCCGGCATCGGCCGGCCCGCAGGTCCACAGCACTGGTCCACCGGCGCACCGCCCGAGCGATCTGCGCGACCAGACGGCGGACGGGAGGCCCGGGACCAGCTCGCAACGGGCCTCCCGTCCGTCCCCACGCCCGTCCAGGGCCCCCCACCGGACCCGGCCACCCGCCGGTCCGAGTTCGACGAGCCGGCACCGCGCCGCGAGCGGCGGGGCGGCGGCCGGACCGCGACCGTCCTCGTCGCCGCGCTCGTCCTCGGCGGCACCGCGGGGGTCACCGGCGCCCTGCTCGTCACCCCGGACTCCCCGGTCAGCGCCCCGGTGGCCGGGCGGCAGCAGTCCGGCACGTCCGGCTCGTCGGGGACGTCCGGCTCGTCCGGCGGTACTGCGACCGACGCCGAGGACGCCGCCCAGCGGATGCTGCAGAGCGTCGTGCAGGTCCGCACGACCGGCGGGAGCGGCTCCGGCTTCGTCATCGACGATGCCGGACACGTCATGACGAACCACCACGTCGTCGACGGTTCGTCGGCCGTCCGGCTCGTACTGCCCGACGGCACCAGCACCGACGGCCGGGTCGTCGGCAGCGACGAGGACAGCGACATCGCGGTCATCGAGGCGACCGGCCTGACCGTGCCCGCAGCCGACCTCGGACGCAGCGCCGACCTGCGGATCGGCGAGTCCGTCATCGCGGTCGGGTCCCCGCTCGGCCTGAACGGCACCGTCACCTCGGGCATCATCAGCGCCCTCGAACGGACCTCGCAGCGATCCGCGCAGCCGCTCGTGCAGACCGACGCGTCGATCAACCCCGGCAACTCCGGCGGGCCGCTCGTCGGGCTCGACGGCCGCGTCGTGGGGGTGAACACGTCGATCGCGACGCTCGGCTACTCCTCCGGCAACATCGGCATCGGCTTCGCGGTGCCCATCGACGACGCCGCACGGATCGCGGACGACATCATCCGGGGCTGACGCTCCGCGGGGCACCGCTCATCCGGGGCTGACCGCGCTGCGCGCACGTTCCGCGATCTGCTCCGTCGCCGCCCACGATGCGAGCAGGCGGAGCGCGTCGGCGGTCGGGCTGCCCGGGGTCGCCGGGTAGATCGTGAGCGCGAGCCCGGGGTCCTCGGCGAGTTCGAGCGTCTGGAAGTGCAGCTCGAGCGGACCGACGACGGCGTGCCGGAAGGATTTCACGCCGGCGTAGTGGCGGCGGACGTCGTGCGCGGCCCACAGGGCGCGGAAGTCGTCGCTCCGCATCGACAGCTCGCCGATGAGTGCTGCGAGGTCGCGGTCGTTCGGTGTACGGCCGGCCTCGCGCCGCAGGATCGCGACGTTCGTGTGCGCCGCCCGCTGCCAGTCCTGGTAGAAGTTCCGGGCCTGCGGGTCGAGGAAGATGAAGCGCGAGAAGTTCATCGGCCGGGCCGGTGCCGAGACCAGGTCCGAGTGCATCGCGTAGCCGAGCGCGTTGGCGGCGACGATGTCCTGCCGGTTGTTGATGATCATCGCCGGCGCATCGGTGATGACGTCGAGCAGGTACTGCAGCTCCGGGCGGACGGCGGCCACCGGCACCACCTTGCCCGCGCGCCGCGGTGTCGCGTTCTGGTGCCGGGACAGGTCGCGCAGGTGCTCGAGCTCGGCGGCGTCGAGCTGCAGTGCGCCGGCGACGGCCTCGAGCACGCTGTCCGAGACGCCCTGCAGGTTCCCCCGCTCCAGCCGCGTGTAGTAGTCGATGCTGACGCCTGCCAGCCGTGCGACCTCTTCGCGCCGGAGCCCCGTGACCCGACGGCGGGTTCCGAACGTCTCGACCCCGGCCTGCTCGGGGGTGATGCGGGCGCGACGGCTGGACAGGAAGTCGCGGGCTTCGTCGCGGTGGTTCATGCCGTCACGGTAACCCGCTGGACAGCGTGCGAGCGAGGGGCTGCCGGAACCCCTGTGGCAGCGCTCCGTCGGCTCACCCCTCGGCGCGGGTCAGCGGCACGGACACGATGCGGTCGTCGCCCTCCGCAGGGTCACCACGGCCGTCGGTGTTGTTCGTGACGAACCACAGCGTGTCCGACGGCCCCTCGAGCACGGTCCGGATCCGGCCGAAGTCGCCCTGGAAGTACTCGGTCGACGTCCCCGGGTCGTCCGCCGGGATCGCCCGGAGCACCTCGCCGCGCAGGTTGGCCACGAACACGGTGTCGTCGACGACCGTCAGGCCGCTCGGGGACGCCTCGTCCGTCGACCACTGCTGCACCGGGTCGACGAAGCCCTGGTCCTCGCCGCCCTCACCCTCGACCTCGGGCCAGCCGTAGTTCTCGCCCGCCTCGATCACGTTCAGCTCGTCGAGGGTGTTCTCGCCGAACTCCGACGCGAACATCGTGCCGTCGGAGGACCACCCCAGGCCCTGCACGTTGCGGTGCCCGAGGCTCCAGACGGGTGACCCGTCGAACGGGTTGTCGTCCGGCACGTCGCCGTCCGGGGTGAGCCGCAGGATCTTGCCCGCGAGCGAGTCCTCGTCCTGCGCGTCACTGCTCGTGCCGGCGTCCCCGACGCTGGCGTAGAGCATGTCGTCGGGGCCGAACGCGATGCGGCCGCCGTCGTGGAACGTGTTCGACGGCAGTCCGTCGATGATCGTCGTGGCGTCGCCGAGCGCCCACGACCCGGCGCTGCCCGTCAGTTCGAACCGCTGGATCCGGTTGCCGTCTTCGGCCGTCGAGTACACGAACAGGTCGTCGTCGTGCAGGGCCAGCCCGAGCAGCCCGCCCTCGCCGCCGTGGCTGACGCCGTCGACGGTGCCGACCTCGCGCGTCGTGCCGTCGTCCTGCAGCTCGAGGACCTTCGCGGAGTCGCGTTCGCTGACCAGGGCGTCGCCGTCGTCGCCGGTGCGGACGACCGACCACGGTGCTTCGAGTCCGGTGACCACGTCGCTGGTGTCGCCGTCGAGCGCGATCTGCCCGGTGGGCAGGTCGGCGGGGGCGGTGGCGCGGGCGCTCGCCGACGAGCCGCGGTCGTCGTCCGGTGCGGCATCGGCGCAGCCGCCCAGGGCGAGGGCGGCCACCGCGGCGATGCCCGCAGCGGACCAGCCGCGTCGGGCTCGGGTGGGGTTCGGGCTCGGGTGCGGGTTCGGGTGTTCGCTGCTGTCCACGGTGGTCCTCCCGGATCGTGCGTCGATCACACACGTCGTGTTCGGGAAACGGCTGAGGGGTACGGCCGGCACCTCCCTCCGGTGCGCACATCGGCCTACCGTCGGGGCCATGGAGATCCAACCGAAGCAGCCGACCGTCAAGAACCCGGCCGCGCAGTTCACCGGCGACGTGTACCTCGACGCCATCGCCAGCCCGAAGGAAGCCGGCCAGTCGATGACCGTCGCGAAGGTCCGGTTCCTGCCCGGCGCCCGCACCGCCTGGCACTCGCACGCCAACGGCCAGACCCTGCACGTCACCGAGGGTGTCGCGCGCATGGGCACCCGTGACGGCGGCGTGGTCGAGGTCCAGCCGGGCCAGACCGTCTACACGCCTGCGGGTGAGGAGCACTGGCACGGTGCGACCCCGACGGACTACATGGAGCACCTCGCGATGCTCGACCTCGCCGACGACCCGGCGACCACCACCACCTGGCTCGAGCACGTCACCGACGAGGAGTACTCCGCATGACCACCATCGCCATCATCGGGGCCGGCAAGGGCCTCGGTCTCGCCGTCGCCGAACGCTTCGGCCGCGAGGGCTTCTCGATCGCCCTCGTCTCCCGCAACCAGGACCGCCTGGACGGCCTCGCCGCGTCGCTGCGCGAGCAGGGCATCACGGCCGCCGGGTTCGCCGCGAACGTCCGTGACGGCGATTCGCTCCGCAGCGCCCTCGAGCGTGCGACCGAGCAGCTCGGTCCCATCGAGGTGCTGCAGTACAGCCCGCTCCCCGCCAAGGAGTACATGCGCCCGGTGCTCGAGACCACCGCGGAGGACCTGGTCGGCCCGATCGAGTTCTCGGTCTACGGCTCGGTCAACGCGGTCCGCCAGGTGCTGCCCGGCATGCGCGCGATCGGCCACGGCACGATCCTGTTCGTGAACGGCGGCAGTGCGGTGCGTCCCGGCGCTCGGGTCACCGGCACCTCGGTCGCCTTCGCTGCCGAGAGCGCCTACGCCCAGCTCCTGCACGACGCCGTGCGCGACGAGCAGGTCCACGTCGGTCAGCTCATCATCCCGTTCGGCATCGACGACGGGCAGCCGGAGCACTCCGGCGAGTCCATCGCGGATCGTCTGTGGGCGATCCACTCGGAGCGCGGCGAGTTCCGCACGTACGCGGAGGCGCTGCCCGACCCCGCTTGAGCGCGGTTCGCGCCGCATCGAGTGAGCAGAAGGCGACGAGTCCGAGCGCGTGACCCGTCGCCTTCTGCTCACTCCGTGGCGGACGGGAGGCCCGGTGCCAGCTGGCCACGGGCCTCCCGTCCGCCCTGGGGTCACGTCGAGAGCACCGCGACGGCACGCGCGGCGCGTGCGGCGACCGCGGCCGCCGTCGGGGCCGGAGCCAGGCCGAGCAGGCGCTCGCGGTGGAGCTCCCCGAGCAGCAGGGTGAAGAGCTCGGCGGCGGTCTCCGGAGTGGCTCCGGCGCGGACCAGGGCCTGCTGCGCGGCGAGCGGGCCGGCCTCGTGGAACTCACGGGCGAGCTCGGGTGATCGCGCCGACTCGGCGATGACGAGCCGGTGCAGGGCGACGGCGCGGTCCGAGAGCAACGCGCTGCCGATCGCCGTGGCCGTGGACACGAGGTCCGCGGCGGGCTGCGCGGCGTACGGGTGCTGCCGCCGGACGACCGCTCGGAGGATCGCGGGCTTGTCGCCGAACGCCGTGTAGAGCGTGCGCTTGGTGACCCCGGCCTCGGCGGCGACGCGGTCGAGTGCGACGCCCGCGAACCCGTGCTCCAGGAACAGGTCGGTCGCGACGTCGAGGATCCGCTCGTCACGGGCGATCCGCTCGTCGGCGGTCGGACGTCCACGCTTGTTCACAGACCCATCCTAGCGGTAATGATACGCTCCCGTTTCATTACCGAGGAGGGTCCATGACCGATGTGGTCTGTCACGTGGCGATCGCCGACGACTGGGAGATGAGCCGCGGGTTCGGCGAGTACGAGGTGTCCACTCGCGGGGTGCCGCTCGAGCCGGGCGGGTACGTCCGCGCCACCACGCCCGACCGGGTGGCCGAGGTCGTCACCGAGCGGTACGGCGACCTCGCGCTGCCCCTGCTCCGGATCGACCTGAGCGTCGAGGGGCTCGCGGCTGCGGGGGTGCCGGTCGAGTGGGTCGACGGTCTCCCCCGGGTGCGCGGTCCGATCCCGATGGACGCCGAGGTCGTACTGGCCGAGGTGCCCATCCCGAACGTGTGACCACTTCGTGAGCAGAAATGGTCGAGTCCGCCGACGGCCACCCGACCATTTCTGCTCACGAAGTACCGCGCCCTAGGCTGGAAGCGATGTCCAGCGTCCTCCTCACCGTGCACGTCGTGGCGGCGCTGCTCACCCTCGGACCCGTCGCGGTCGCCGGGAGCATGTTCCCGAAGCCGGCTCGCGCGCTCGTCGCCGATCCGGGCGACCAGGTGGCCCGAGCGGTCGCCAGGGTCCTGCACCGGATCTGCCACGTGTACTCGATCATCTCGCTCGCCGTCCCGACGTTCGGCATGGCCCTGGCGTTCGAGGTCGGGGCACTCGACGAGGCGTGGCTGCTCGTCTCGATCGGTCTGACCGCGGTGGCTGCGGGGATCCTCGCGCTCGGGGTCCTGCCGGAGCAGCGCGAGGTCCTGCGCGGGAACGGGACCGAGCGCTCGCCGCGGAAGCTCGCTGCCCTGGTCGGCCTGTTCAACCTGGTGTGGGTCGTCGTCGCCGTGCTCATGGTGGTGCAGCCCGGCGCCTGACCGGGCTGCACCGGGGCGGCGCCACGTGCAGCGCCGCCCCACACCTCAGTGCGCCCGCCGCACCGCCACCCGGCGTCGGCCGTGCGCGGTGAGCCATGCCCCGGCCGTCACCAGGAGCGGCAACCCGATCCCGAGCACGGCCAGCATCGACCAGTCCGGCACGAACGGCATGTGGTTCGACCCGACCGCTGGCTCCGTGAACCGCAGGGTGAGTGCCCGCATCGGCAGCAGCCCCAGCAGGGTGCCGATCACCGCGCCCACCGAGGCCAGGATCGCCGCCTGCCAGGTCGACACCCGCCGTCGCAGTCGTGGTGCGGCACCGATCGCGTCGAGCACCTCGTCGTCCCGGCGCCCGTCGGACCGCGCGAGCCCGATGGCCACCGCCGTCGCACCGATCGTCACCGCCGCAGCGAGCGCGAGCACGATCGCCCGGATGAGCGCGCCGTTGTCGACCGGCCCGGCCTCGTAGGCGAACTGCGGGCCGTCCCACCGAGCGCGGTCCGCGCCGCCGAAGCTCTGCCAGGCGGAACTCAGCTCGTCCCACTGCTCGGGCGCGATGTCCCCGGGCAGCGTCGTGACGAGCATGCCGTCGACGGCGCGCACCCCGTAGTGCGCCGCGGTCGCCTTCGTCATGAAGACGCCGACCTGGATCCGCGGCGACTGCACGTCGAGCACGGCCGGGATCGACACGCTGGCGTCCGGTTTCGTCGTCGTCGTGATCGTCGGGCTCTCCCACGTGCGGTCGTGGAACGTGTCGATGCGGACCGCACCGTCGTGGGCGTACTCCGGCCACAGTGACACCGCCTTGCCGCCCTCGAGCGCATCCCGCACGGCAGCAGACGGTCGGTGTCCGGTGAGCACCGCGTAGTCGTCGACGGTGCCCGTCCAGATGTGCGGGACGGTCGCGTCAGCGGTGTCGAGGTAGTACGAGCACGACGTGGAGTCGTAGCCGTCGCAGTCGAAGTCCGTCCACCGGTGCGGCATCGTCACGGACGACGGGGTGTCGCCCGCCCAGCCCTCGGCCACGCCGAGCACCCGGATCCGGTCGTGGTCGAGCACCCGCGCCACGACCTTCGCCGCGTGCGCCGTCAACGCCGCGTCGTGCCCGCTGGCGGCACCGTCCTCGCTGGACAGCTGCACCTCGGACGTCGCGACCCCGACCGCCGTCGTGTACTCGTACCCGCGGACGTACTGCGCGTGGCTCGACGCACTCCACGTGATCACGACCGACGCGACGAACACGACGCTCATCACACTGGCGAGCACCGGCACCGTCCGGACCGGGTTGCGCCGGGCATCGCGGGCGGCCAACCGAGCCGACAGGCCCAGGCGTGCGGACATCCGGGACACCAGGGCCAGGAGCCACGGCGAGCAGATCGCGATGCCGAGCTGCATCAGGCACGGCCCGAGCGCGACCCCGGCACCGGCCGCCCACGCCCAGTGGTCGTCCTGCACCCGGCGGTCGTTGAGCATGAGCACCCCGGCGCCGCAGGCCAGCGTCATCACGGCACCGGCGATGATGAGCACCGGCCCCCAGATGCGTCGCCGACGACGAGCAGGACGGTCGACGGGCGCGGGTCGGAGTGAACCCCGCAGCGCCGCGAGCACGTTGATGCGGGTGGCGGCCCGGGCGGCGACGAGTGCGGAGACCAGCCCGGCGAGGACGCCGGCGGCCGCGACCACGAGCAGCAGGAGCGGTGGCACGTGCAAGCCGGGGAACGACACGACGTCGCCGTTGTCGATCAGGCGGAACACCGCGACGCCGATCCCGGTGCCCACCGCGACGCCGAGGACGGCGCCGATGGACCCGAGCACGAGGCCGGACCCGGCGACGATCGTCCGGACGAACCGCTTGTCCCCGCCGACGCTCGTGACGATCGCGTACGAACGGGTGTCCGCCCGGGTGCCGACCAGGAACGCGGCCCCGGCGAGCAGCGCGACCTCGAACATCGCGAAGACCCCGAGCAGTGCCATCGCGCCGAGGTACCAGCCGAGTGACGAGCTCATCTGGCCGCCGGGCAGGCGGGCATCCGGCGGATCGAGCACGACCGGGCGGGACTGCACGACGATGCCGTGCGCGTTGAGCTGCCGGATCTCCGACCAGGTCGGCGCGTCCGACGGCAGGTAGACGGTGACGTCGGTCAGACCCGCGTCGTCAGTGGTCTCGGTCGTCGACAGGGTCGTCCCCCACGGCAGGAACACGCCCTGCTCGCTGGGCGCCGAGCCGAGGTCGCGCATCGTCCCGGTGATCGTGAACCGCTTCGTGACGGGATCGGTGATGTCGACGGTGTCACCGATGTGGGCGTCGAGCCGGTCGAGCGTCGCCGGCGTGACCATGAGTTGGTTGCGCGCGGTCGGCGCCGAACCGTCGAGGACACGCCAGTGGCCCTCGAGCGACGGGTCCCAGACGCTGCCCTCCACCGCGGCCAGGCCGACAGGTCCCTTGGGTCCCTGCACCACGACGGGCGTGCCGCCGACCGGGATGGACAGCGCACCGTCCGGCACGTGGGCGAGCACGTTCGCGAACGGCGGGTCCTCGTCGGCCTCCGTGACCGGGCTGTTCCGCTTCGCATCGGTGAACTGCCACTGCACCGGGTCCTGCCGCATGCCGGGCAGGTCCGGGCCGGAGACCCGCATCTGCGCGGCTGCCTTGCCGAGGTCGTAGTCCAGCGACTCCGCGGTCGTGGGCTGCGTCGACTGCACGACGACCGCCACCGCGGCGAACCCGGCGGTGGGGATGCCGATGAGCGCGATGATCAGCGCCGCCCGACCGACCTTCGCGAACGCCAGTCGACGCCCCAGACGGAACGCCGGTCGGAGGGCGAACGGCGTCCGGCCGGTACCCGGACGCCGACGCCGGCTCACGACGCGGTCCGGTCCGACAGGGCGAGCTCCACGCCCGAGTACACGGTCTCGTCGACCACGCGACCGTCGCGCAGGAAGACGATCCGGTCCGCCCAGGCAGCGTGCCGGGCGTCGTGGGTGACGAGCAGCGCGCCGGCTCCGGCATCGACGTGCCGTCGGAGCATGCGGAGCACGACCTCGCCGGTCTGCGAGTCGAGGGCGCCGGTCGGTTCGTCCGCCAGCACGAGCCGACGTTCGCCGACCACGCCCCGGGCGATCGCGACGCGCTGCTGCTGCCCGCCGGACAGGTCGTCCGGGTAGGCGTCGCCGCGGTGTGCGAGTTCGACGTTGTCGAGTGCCAGCTCCGCGGCGCGGCGGGCCTGCGAGGCCTTCCAGCCGTCGAGCTCGAGCGGCAGCGCCACGTTCTCGACCGCGGTGAGCGATGGGATCAGGTTGAAGTCCTGGAACACGAACCCGATGAGGCGACGGCGGAGGGCCGCGAGTTCCTTGGCCGGCCGGTCGGACACGAACTCGCCGTCGATCAGCACTTCGCCGCTCGTCGGCGGCAGCAGGGTGCCGGCGCAGGCGAGCAGCGTCGACTTGCCGGAACCCGAGGTCCCCATGACGGCGACCATCTCGCCGCGCTGGACGGCCAGGTCGATGCCGGCCAGCGCCGTGACGGCCTTCGCGCCGGAGCCGTAGTGCACGCTGACGGCGTCGAGCTGCAGGAGCGGTGCGGCGCTCACCGTGCACTCCGCGCGGTGTCGGCAGCGGTCGCGGACGAGGAGCCAGCGTCCGCCGCCGGATGCTCCTCCGGCCGGTACCGCGCCACGGTCGACTCCACGTGGTCGAGCCACCGCACCTCGGCCTCGGCCTGGAACACCATCGACTCGAGCACGAGCGACCACGCCAGGTCCGTCGCGGGATCGGTCGTGCGCTTGAGCCGGGTCAGGTCCTGCAGGTTCCGGATCGCGGCACCGCGCTGCACCTGCACCAGGCGCGCGACGTCGACGCCGGGCACCGTCACGGCCAGGGCGAACTTGATCGCGAGCTCGTCACGCCCGCGCTTGGCGGGCACCGGCTCGCTGAACCAGCGCGCCACTTCCCCGCGACCCGCGTCGGTCACCGTGTAGACGACGTGGCCGTCGTCGTCGGTGTCGCCGCGGGCCACGAGGCCGTCGCGTTCCAGGCGGTCGAGCGTCGTGTAGACCTGGCCGATGTTCAGCGGCCAGCTCCCGCCGGTGCGGTGCTCGAACTCCCCCCGGAGCTGGTACCCGTAACCGGGTCCCCCCACCAGCAGCGCGAGTACGCCCATCCGTACGCTCATGACACTTCCCCCGTCTCTCGTCCACCATGGACATACCGAGTATGCCCATACTGCGTATGCATGCGCAAGCGCGGTGGTGGGGAGCGCGGGAGACGGACGGGAGGCACGGTGCCAGCTGGCACCGTGCCTCCCGTCCGCCGTTTCGGTCGCGTCCGCGACCCCGGGTCAGGAACCCAGCTTCGACAGCTCCTCGAACTCGTCGTCGGTCAGCTCGATGGTCGCGCCCTGCAGGTTGTCCTCCAGGTGCGAGACGCTCGAGGTACCCGGGATCGGGAGCACGACGGGCGAGCGCTTGAGCAGCCACGCGAGGGCGAGCTGCGCCGGGGACGCACCCTTCCGCGACGCGATCTCGGTGAGCGGGGAGTCCTCGCCGGTCAGCCCGCCGGTCGCGAGCGGGAACCACGGGATGAACGCGATGCCCTGCTCGGTCGACCAGTCGAGGAGCTCTTCGGCGTCGCGCTTCTGCAGGTTGTACAGGTTCTGCACGGAGACGATCGTCGCGATCTCCTGGGCAGCCTTGACGTCGTCGACCGACACCTCGGACAGGCCGATGTGCCGGATCTTGCCCTCGTCCTGCAGCTTCTTCAGCTCGCCGACCTGGTCCTCGAGCGGGACCTTCGGGTCGATGCGGTGCAGCTGGAACAGGTCGATGCGCTCGAGGCCCAGACGGCGGAGGCTCATCTCGGCCTCCTGACGCAGGTACTCCGGACGGCCGACCGGCGGCCACTCGTTCGGGCCGGTCCGGGTGAGTCCGGCCTTCGTCGCGATGACGACGTCGTCCCCGTAGGGGTGGAGCGCCTCGTGCAGGAGCTCCTCGGCGACGTACGGGCCGTACGAGTCGGCGGTGTCGAAGAAGTCCACGCCGAGCTCGACGGCGCGCTGCAGCACGCGGATGGCCTCGTCGTGGTCCTTCGGAGGTCCCCAGACGCCGGGGCCGGTGAGCTGCATGGTGCCGTAGCCGAGGCGGTGGACCTCGAGGTCGCCCCCGATGCGGAAGGTGCCGGAGGCGGCGGCCGGACGGTTCGTGGTGTCGGTGCCAGTGGTCATGTCCCCGGTCTACGCCGGAGGCGTTGCCGGTCCCTGAGTCGGTGTCCCCCGCCGCTCCGACCGGTCCGGACGCGGGTGCGGCGTCTCACCCCGTTCCAGCCCTGCGACGAGCTTGGTCAGCCGGTTCGTCCGCGAGGTCGCACTCGGCGCGGTCGTGATCCGGTGCAGCACGGCGTACCGGTTCGTGCCGTCGAGCTCGGCGAACAGGGCGGCTGACGCGGGTGACGCGTCGAGCGCGGCCTGCAGGTCCTCGGGGACGGTGGCGGTCGCCGGCCCGGCGTACGCGCGGTCCCACCGGCCGTCGCCCTTCGCCCGGTCGATCTCGGCCTGCCCGCGCTCGCGCATCCGGCCGTCGGCGATGAGCGTCGCCACGAGCCCGAGGTTGCGCTGCGACCAGAGTGAGGCCTTCCGCCGCGGGGTGAACCGCTGGCGGTAGGTCGTGTCGTCCCGCCCACGCCGCTGCCCGTCGATCCAGCCCGAGCACAGTGCCTCGTCGAGGGCGGTGTCGTAGGTCAGGGTCGTCGGCTCGGTGACGCCCTTCTTCGCGAGCACGAGCCACACCCCGTCCGCGTCACCCTCGTGCGCGTCGAGCCAGGCGCGCCAGGCAGCGACGTCCGGCAGCACCAGGTCGACGATGTCCATGCGGTCATCGTAGGACGGCCCGCCGGCCGGCCCCGGCTCTCGCGTGCGTCGGGCCGAGACTCGTGCGGCGTCAGACCCAGTTCGGCTGGTCGAGCACGCCCGTCGGGTCCGCCTGTTCGGCGATGCGGTGCAGGCGCGAGGTGTTGTCCCCGAAGTACGCCGACGGGTCCGTGATCGCCGCGTCGCAGTAGTTCGCGTACGCCGCGTCGCCCCACGCCGGCCGCATGGCCCGTCGGAACCCCCGCACGTACGCGTCGAACGGTGCGGGGTCCGCGCCGTCGGCGAAGACCGCGGTGTACTGCACTGTCATGAGCGCGGACCGCCACGGGAACGCCGAGTCGGTCCGGCCGATGTCCGCCACGACGCCGCCGAGGGCATCGAGCGCGACCCCGCCCTCGAGGTTGCCGTCGACGTCGCCCGCCGCGGCCGCCCGGGCGACGAGCACGTCGATCTGCGCGTCGGTGAGCTTCGCCGATCCGATCGACGACGTCGCTGCCTCGGACACCCGCTGCGGCTTCCCCGCCAGCGCGGACATCGCGGCGCCGTAGGTGAGCACCTGCCCGGTGTGGGCGAGGGGCTTCGCACCGGTGGCGGCGATGAAACCGTCGACGGAGGTGTCGGCGCCGGTCTTCGATCCGGTCCACACGCCGGTCACGGTGACCGTCGGCGCGGTGTGCCGACTGCCGTTCAGCAGCTTGAGCGTCGACCACAGCTTCGGGTCGGCGGTGGGCGCCCAGTCCTGCCAGGCGCGCACCACGGCAGCGGCGGCCGACCACGCGAACGTGATGCTGAAGAGCAGGACGGGAGGCGCGGCCTGCGTCCGGTACGTCAGTGCGGTCACGACGCCGACGGTTCCACCGCCCCCACCGCGGCAAGCCCAGAACAGGTCCGGTTCGCTGGACGTCGAGACCTCGTGCACGGCGCCGTCCGGAGTGACGAGCGTGACGCCGGTGAGCTGGTCGCAGGTCAGCCCGAACGAGCGGACGAGCACGCCGACCCCACCGCCGAGGGTGAGCCCGCCGATGCCGACGGTCGGACAGGAGCCGGCGCCGATCGCCCGTCCGGCCTTCGCGAGCGCGGCGTAGACGTCCCCGAGCTGCGCGCCCGGGCCGATCGTGACGGTGTCGTCGTCGTGCAGTTCGATGTCGTCGAGGTCCTGCGTGCTGATCACGAGCGACCGCGGGACGTCGGTCCCGGGTGCGCCGCCGGCGGACCAGCCCGTGTACGAGTGCCCACCCGCGCGCAGTGCGACGGGGGTGCGGGTGTTCCGCGCGAAGGCGAGACCGGCCTGCACGTCCGCGACCCCGGCGACGCGCAGGATGCCCTGCGGGTCGGCGTCGTCGTACCGCGGGTTCTCGAGCACGCGGGCGCTGTCCCACCCGTTCGACCCGGACCGGAGCACCGTGCCGGAGACCGCGGCGGCGAGGGCGTCCCACGAGTCGGGGCCGCCGGGCGTCGGCGTGCTCGAAGGCGTCCTCGTCGGCTGTGCGGAGCCGCTGGCGGTCGGTCGCGGCGAACCCGACGGAGTGGGGCTCGGCCGGGTGCACGCTGCCAGGACCCCGGCGAGCCCGAGTCCGACGCCCCCGGCGAGCAGGGCGCGCCGGGTCGACGTGCGGCTCACGAGCCGGCGAGTCCCCCGCTGGCACCGGTGATGCCGGGGTGTGCAGACTTCGCGAGGCCCTCGGTCATCGAGTGCGCCGCTTCGGCGTCGGCGAGGGAGCGGGCGCCGAGTGTCGGGTCGACCGGTTCGAGGTGGGCGAGGCGCTTCGCACGACGGCGGTTCTGCACCTCGAGCACGGTGAGCAGCGCGGCGATGGCCACGACCACTCCGATGACGATCCACATGACGACCATGACGTTCCCCTTCCGTCCCGGGGCGTCCACCCCGTCCCCCGAGCGTACCGCCGCCGTGACTACGCCGCGCTGCTGATCCGAACGGCACCAGCCCACCCGTGCACCCACGCGGGCAGTTCACGGTCGGCCGGTGCTCCGCCGACGGCGTCGAGCAGGTCCGCCATCGGGACCGTTCCGCCGGCGCGGCGCAGGAACCGCGCCTGCACGACGGCACGGGCGACGACGGCTCCGCGACGGACGAAGGTCTGCTCCAGGTACACGGCCCGGTCGTCGACGCCGAGCACCCGGGTCACGAGCTCGAACCGCTGCCCGAGCGTCAGGGGCCGCTTGTACGTGATGGTCTGCGCCGAGACGACCGGGTACCAGCCGCGCTCCGCGATCGCGCCCCAGAACCCCGACCGCAGCATCAGGTCGAGCCGCCCGAGGTCGAGCATCGACAGGTACTTCCCGTTGTTCACGTGCCGCAGCGGGTCCAGGTCGGTCAGGGTCACGCGGAACGGTGTGCGTGCCTCGTCCCAGAGCGACGGCCGCCGTCCACCCGTCGTCGGGCGGAGCCGGACACGCAGGCGCAACAGGAACAGCCGGAAGTACAGGTTCACGCCCCGATCACACCAGAAGGCCGCGCTGCCCCGCGTGGACCTTGGAGGATCCACACGAACGGTGCCCGTGTCTGACCGGCACAGGCAGTGCCTTCCTCCGAGCGGCGCACCCGGAGTAGACCTGCACCATGCAGACACGCAAGCTCGCAGACCTCGAGGTCGGACCCGTCGGCCTCGGCACCATGGGCATGAGCGCCTTCTACACGGGCGCCGGCACCGACGACGCGGAGTCGATCCACACGATCCACCGCGCGATCGATCTCGGCGTCACCCTGTTCGACACGGCCGAGGCGTACGGCCCCTACACGAACGAGGACCTGCTCCGCCGGGCCCTCGCCGACCGCCGCGACGACGTCGTGATCGCGACGAAGTTCGGCCTCATCACCCACACCGCCGGTGAGGAGACGCCCGCCACCGGCCGCGGCATCAGCTCCGCACCGGAGTCCGTGCGCGAGGCCCTCGAGGGGTCCCTGCGGCGCCTCGGCACCGACCACATCGACCTGTACTACCAGCACCGCGTCGACCCGGCCGTCCCGATCGAGGACGTCATCGGGCAGCTCGCGGGCTTCGTGCAGGAGGGCAAGATCCGGCACATCGGCCTGTCCGAGGCCGGACCCGAGACGATCCGGAAGGCCCACGCGGTCCACCCGATCACCGCCCTGCAGAGCGAGTACTCGCTGTGGACGCGCGACCCCGAGGGTGCGGTGCTCGACACCCTGCGCGAGCTCGGCATCGGCCTGGTGCCGTACTCGCCGCTCGGCCGTGGGTTCCTGACCGGTGCGATCACGAAGCCGTCCGACCTGGACTCCGACGACTTCCGCCTGGCGAACCCGCGCTTCCAAGAGGAAGCGTTCGCGCAGAACATGCGCATCGTCGACGCCGTCAAGGCGATCGCGACCGAGGCCGAAGCCACCCCGGCCCAGGTCTCCCTCGCCTGGCTGCTCGCCCAGGGCGACGACGTCGTGCCGATCCCGGGCACGAAGCGCGTGTCGCGCCTCGAGGAGAACGTCGGTGCCGCCGACCTGACCCTCACCGCGGACCAGGTCACGCGCCTGTCGGCGCTCCCGGTCCCGAGCGGCGACCGTTACCCCGACATGTCGACCATCGGTCGCTGACGCAACCGGATGACGGCCGGGAGGCCCGTGGCGGATCCGCCACGGGCCTCCCGTCCGTCTCGGCGTGCGTTTCGGGCGCTGGTCCGGTGACCGACGCGACCCACGCCCGTCATCGCGGGGAAACACGGGGTGCATAGCGTCCGGAGCACAGGGAAACCACCGCTCGAAGGGGACGCCATGACGACCACGAAGACACCGCGCGCGACACCGACCGAGGACGGCGTCGACTCCGTCCCACCGCTCGCCAGGCTCCTGCCGCTCGGCCTGCAGCACGTGCTCGCGATGTACGCGGGCGCGATCGCCGTGCCGCTCATCGTCGGTGGGGCCCTCGGCTTCGACAGCGCCGACCTGGCGTTCCTCATCAGCGCCGACCTGTTCGTCGCGGGCCTCGCCACGATCGTGCAGTCCGTCGGCTTCTGGCGGTTCGGGGTCCGGCTGCCGCTCGTGCAGGGTGTCACCTTCGCCGCGGTCGGCCCGATGATCGCGATCGGATCGGAGCACGGCATCACCGCCGTCTACGGGGCGACGATCGCCTGCGGTGTCTTCATGGTGGTCGTCGCACCGTGGTTCGCGCAGCTCGTCCGGCTGTTCCCACCGATCGTCACCGGCACGGTCATCCTCATCATCGGTCTGTCGCTCATGAGCGTCGCCGCCGGCTGGGTCACCGACGGCGGCAAGGACGGTGCTGCCGACCCGCTCGACGTCGCGTTCGCCGCCGGGGTCCTGCTCGCGATCGTCCTGGTCGAACGGTTCGCGCCGCGCGGTCTCGCCCGGGTCTCGGTGCTGTTCGGACTGCTGCTCGGCACGGTCGTGGCGCTGTTCGTCCCCGGCATGGTCGACGGCTCGGGCATCGGCGGCGCGGGCTGGTTCGCCTTCGTCACGCCGTTCCACTTCGGGCTGCCGACGTTCGACCTCGCCTCGATCGTGTCGATGCTCGTCGTCGGGCTCGTGATCATGACCGAGACCACCGGCGACATGATCGCGGTCGGCGAGGTCACCGGCCGCCCGGTGTCGAAGCGCACGCTCGCCGACGGTCTGCGCGCGGACGGACTCGGCACCGTCGTCGGCGGGGTGTTCAACACGTTCCCGTACACGGCGTTCGCGCAGAACGTCGGGCTCGTCGCACTGACCGGCGTGCGCTCCCGGTACGTGGCGACGGCGGCAGGCGGCATCCTCGTGGTGCTGGGCCTGGTGCCGAAGGTGGCCGCGGTGGTCGAGGCGATCCCGCACGCGGTGCTCGGCGGTGCCGGTGTCGCGCTGTTCGGCATGGTCGCGGCGTCGGGCATCAGGACGCTGTCGAAGGTGCGGTTCGACAACCGGAACGTCCTGGTCGTGGCGCTGCCGCTCGGCATCGCGCTGCTGCCGACCGTCGCCCCGGAGATCTACGGGCAGTTCCCGACCTGGTTCACGCTGGTGTTCGACTCGGGGATCTCGGCCGGCGCCGTCGCGGCGATCCTGCTCAACCTGCTGCTCGGGTCGCGTTCCGTGGCCGAGCGGTACGGCGAGGACCCGGCGGTCGGTTCGTACGACGGGGTGCGGTCGACGGCGCCGATCGCACTGCCGCGCGAGGAGCCCTCGGCCTAGACGAAGGCGGGCAGGTGCTCCCACGCGCGGGGCGCCTCGGCCACGCCGTCGCGGACGACCGTCCCCTCGATCAGCCCGTAGGGACGGTCGGCCGCGATGAACACCTCGTTCTCGTTCGTCAGGTCGAACGGCGAGAGGTCCACGACGAAGTGGTGCTTGTTCGGCATCGCGAACCGCACCTCGGCGAGTTCGGGCCGCAGTTCGATCGCCGCCCGCCCCATCTCCCACAGCGTCTGCTGCAGGGCGAGCGAGTGCACCGTGGCGAACTGCTCGAGCATCACGGCGACGACTTCCTCGTACAGGTGGTCGTAGTCGATCCCGGCCTCGACGGCGGACGGCAGGTACCGCCACCGCGCCGTGACCTCGGTCGCCATGATCCGGTCCGTCGTCTCCGGCAGGGTCGTGAACCGCGACCGCGGGAACCCGTGGAACTCGGAGCCGGTCGACTTCAGGACGACCAGGTCCTTGACGCCGCCGGTGACGTGGCGCTCGCCGCCCTCGACGTGCACCGTCGCCAGACGGGTCCCGGTGCCGGTGCGGCGGAACGAGTGGTCGTGCGGCTGCCCGTCGACCGTGATGCGTTCCCACGGGTGCACCTCCGCCTGCCAGAGCCCGCCCTCGACCCAGTCGAACTCGCTCGTGAACTGGTCGGCGAGCAGGGCGAGGAAGTCCTCCGGAGCTCCGACGCCGTGCTCCTTCGCCAGGGCGAACACGGTGTTCTTCTGGGTGTCCGTCGCGACGATCCGGGAGTTGTCGCCGCTGGTGAACGACCCGGCGAACGCCTCGCCGATGAGCTGCGACGTCACGGTCAGGTCGGCGATCTCGTGCCGGTCCCCGTGCCGGGTCACCCGCACCAGGCGGTTCTCGGCCTTGCCGTACTTGTTCGGTCCCAAGTGGACGGTGGTCTCCGACATGGCGGTCAACTCCCTCGGTAGGTGCTGTAGGCGAAGGGGCTCAGCAGCAGCGGGACGTGCAGGTGCTCGGTTCCCGTGACGCGGAACGCCACGGTCACGAACGGGTGGAAGGTCGGCACCCCGGCGGCGGCGAAGTACGGGCCGGTGTCGAAACGCAGCACGTGGTCGGTGCGCGCGAGCACGTCGGGGCCGAGTGCCGCACGGCCGTCGGTATCGGTCGAGCCGGTCGCGACGACGTCACCGTCGACGGTGCTGAGCGTCAGGCCGACGCCGACCGCCGGGGTGCCGGTGGTGGCGTCGAGCACGTGCGTGGTCAGGTGCGGCACGGCGAAGGTCGCACGGATGCGGTGCAGGGCGATGTCGGCGAGGGCAGCGGCGGCCTCGTGCGCCTCGACCGCCGGGTCGGCCCCGAGGCGCCGGTCGAGCTCGGCCAGCAGCTCCTCGGGGGTCCGACCGGCGGCCCGCACCAGGAACACCCGCCCGAACCGTTGCTCGTACGCGACGTTGCCGTCGGCGATCCGGCCGGCCACCTCGTCGCCGGCGGTGCGCATCGACGACTGTTCGCGGGCGGACGAGGCATCGGTCGTCCGCTCCCCGATCCGCGGGTGCTGCGCGAGGGCGTGGTCGAGTTCCGGCCCACCCCACGACGCCGACTCGGCACGTGCCCGGTCGATCAGCGCCGGCACCGAGCCGAAGGGGCGCGCGGCCACCAGGGCGTCGACCCACGCGGGCACGTCGGCCCATCGCCGGATCACCGCGGCGGCGTCGGGGGCGGTCGCGTCGTCGAGGTCGCCGAGGTCCATGTGGCGAGGCTACGGAACGACCGTTTCACCCGCGTTACCGGGCGGTTTCCCCCGCAACGCGACCCGCGGCCCTGAAACGGTCGCGTCTGCCGGACGGGAGGCCCGTGGCGGCCCCGCCCCGCGCCTCCCGTCCGCCGTCCGTCGCGTTGCGGACGCGAGACGCCGGCGGCTCAGACCTCGGCGGCTCAGACCTCCGTGGCGAAGGACGCTGCGCGCAGCTGCAGGTCCTCGATGCGCCGCAGGCGCGCGGCCTCGACGTCGTAGCCCTCGTACGCGGGCGGCGGCAGCTTCCGGACGTTCCGCGAGCACTGGAAGTCCTGGCAGACGAGCGTGCCGACGGTGTCGCCGTTCCGCCCCGCCTTGCCGGACCGCTTCGCGCTGTAGAACACGACGTCGTTCGGCAGCTTGACGTCCTGGCACCACGAGCACTGGGCGCGCGAGCGCGACGAGGCCTCGGCCTGCCGGAACACGATGCCGACGAGCGTTCCCTCGAGTGTCGGCACGACGGCGTACGCACGCCGACCGATCTTCGGGTCGCGCCAGCCCAGGAAGTCGAGGGCGTCCCAGCCGATCGTCTCGAAGTCGGCGGGCAGCGTGATGTCGGTCGTCTCCTTGCGGGAGGCGTTGACGAAGGACGTGCGGAGGGTCTTCTCCGTGATGGGGAGCATGGTGCATCGCTTTCGAGCGGGCCCGGGGCGTGCGGACGCACACCGCACCGGGCGGAAGGAGGTCAGGGTTCGACGAGGGCGGCCGTGCCTGCGGGCACGACCGGGGGCCTCACGCCCTGATGCCGGCGTTACGGGCGCCGACCACCTCCTGGAAGCTCACGCGACCAGCCTACGTCGACGTGTCAAGCGCGGGGACGGCCGTCACCAGGACGAGGGCGCCCTCGTAGGTCGGCTGGATCCGCAGCGCCCCGTGCCGCCGGTCCCACTCGCCGGAGTCGAGCGCGGTACGGAGGGCGGCCACCGATCGCCGGGCGGTGAGCTCGTCGACGAAGCTCCACGCCGAGTTCGCCTTCCGGGCGCCGGGGTCGAGCAGGCGCTCCGGGCGGGCGTAGTACGCCTCGGAGAAGCCGTCGACGCACGTGAACGGGATCGGCAGCGGGGTGTTCGTGACGGTGTCGTCGCCCAGCGCGGCGGCGATGCGGTCGAGCGCCGGGTAGCGCCGGGCCTCGGTCGCCATCACCTCTGGTGCGTACTCGGCGAGCCAGAAGTCCTCGACGCGGGCCGGGTCGCACGTCAGGATCACGACCGGACCCCGGGTCACCCGGCGCAGCTCGGCCAGCCCGCGCTCGAGGTCGCCCCACTGGTGCACCGAGAACGTCGTCATCGCGGCGTCGAACGTGTCGTCGTCGAAGGGCAGGTCCTCGGCGGTGGCGTCGATCGCCATCGACAGGGTGTCCGGTCGTTGGGCACGCATCGACGCCGAGGGTTCGACAGCCGTGACGTCGCGATCGGTCGGCTCGTAGGATCCGGCACCGGCACCCACGTTGAGGACGGTGCGGGCGTCGCCGAGGGCCTTCGCGATCGCCCGGGCGAACGTCGGTTCGGGGCGCCGGTACTGCCGGTAGTCCTGGCCGATGCGGGCGTAGTCGGCGTCCCCCGCTGATCCGTCCGTCGTCCTCGTCACGGCCCCAGCCTACGAACCGTGCGCCGGGCCGACCAGCGGTTCAGTCGACCGACTCGGACTCCGACTCCGCCGCGCGCAGGGCCGCGTACTGCTCGGCCCGTTCCGTCGCGGCCCAGGTGCCGAGCAGGGCCAGCGACCGCTCGGACTCGCTGCCCGGCTCGGCCGAGTACGTGAACAACGTCAGGCCGGGGTCGGCGACCAGGTCGAGCGCCTCGTACGACAACCGGAGCTCGCCGACAATCGGGTGGTCGATGCGCTTCCCGCCGGCGCGCTGCAGCCGGACGTCGTGCGCGGCCCACCAGCCGCGGAACTCCTCGCTGCGGGTGGAGAGCTCCCCGACCAGGGTGATGAGTCCGGGCTCGCACGGGTTCGACACCGCAGCCGCCCGGAGCACGGCGACGGCGTCCTTCGCGGTCTGCGCCCAGTCCGGGAAGAAGTCTCGGGCAGCGGGGTCGAGGAACGTGAAGCGTGCGGTGTTCACGGGACGCCCCGGGCCGGCGAACATGGGCGAGTACAGCGCGCGACCGAGCTCGTTCGTCGCGACGACGTCACCGCGTTCGTTCCGCACCCAGGCAGGCGCGCCGGTGATGGCGTCGAGCAGGCGCTGGACGCCGGGGCGGACCCGCGTGGGGACGGTGCGGTGCATCGTCTTGACGCCGGAGTTCGCCAGTCGGGTGAGGTCCCACAGGTGGACGCGCTCGTCCTCGTCGAGCTGCAGGGCGCTCGCGAGGCCCTCGAGCACGCTGTCCGAGACCCCCTTGAGCGATCCGCGCTCGAGCCGCGTGTAGTAGTCGACGCTCACGCCGGCGAGCATCGCGACCTCGTGCCGCCGCAGCCCGGGGACGCGTCGGACCCCGCCGCCGAACGACGGCATGCCGACCTGCTCGGGGGTGAGCCGCGCTCGCCGTGAGGACAGGAAGTCGCGGATCTCGTTGCGCACGTCGATACCCATGGGGAGAGCGTACGTGGCGGCGCTGTCCGTCCGGCAGGCACTGGCGGTACCCGCCGGGCGGACGGGAGGCCCGTGGCGGCGCCGCCACGGGCCTCCAGGTCAGCTGCGCGGAGTTCAGAGCGTGACGTCGGCCGTGATCCGGACGCGCGCCACGCGGTGACCGTCCATGGCGGTCACCTCGAGGCGGTGTCCGCCGGCGGCGACGACGTCGCCGACCTCCGGCACGCGGTCCAGGTGGACCTGGACGAGGCCGCCGACGGTCTCGTAGTCACCGTCGGGCAGCGCCGGACCGCCGTCGGCGACGAGGTCCTCGAGCACCGTGGACCCGTCCACGCCGTCGTGCTCGGCCGTGGGTTCGTCGTACTCGTCGCGGATACGGCCGACGAGGTCCTCGAGCAGCGCCTCGAGCGTGACCATGCCCGCACTGCCGCCGTACTCGTCCACCACCAGGGCGATCTGGTGCCCGTCGGTCCGCATGTCCGCGATCGCGCTCGACAGCGACTTCGTCTCCGGCAGTGCAAGCACCGGGCGTACCAGGGTCGACACCGGTGCGGACGGGTCGCTCGGACGGAGCAGGTCGCGGAGGTGCACGAAGCCGTCGACCTCGTCGCGTCCGCCGGAGGTCACGAGGTACCGGGTGTGCCCGACCTCGATCGCGTGGTCCGTGGCCTCGGCGATGGTCAGCGCGGCGTCGATCGTGGACACGTCGTACCAGGGGCGCATCGACTCGCGCAGGATCCGGTCACCGGCGTCCAGCGCACTCCGGGCGATCCGGCGGCCCTGCTCGTCGACGCCGGTGTGCTCGTCGACGAGGCCGCGGAGCTCCTCGGTGCTCATCGACTCGCTGCGGGCGTTCGGGTCGCCACCGAGTGCGCGGACGACCAGGTTCGTCGAGGCCGACAGCACCCAGATCACCGGGCGCATCAGGGTCGCGAAGCGGTCGAGGGTCGGTGCGACGAGCATCGAGAAGCCCTCGGCCCGCTGCAGGGCGAGTCGCTTCGGCACGAGCTCGCCGAACACGAGCGACAGGTAGGCGATGACGAGGGTCATCAACACGAGGGCGACCGTCTCGGCGGCCCCCTGGCCGAGTCCGAGCCCGGTGAACACGGGTGCGACGTCGGGCGCGATCGACGAGGCGCCGTACGCGGCGGAGAAGAACCCGGCGACGGTCACACCGATCTGCACGGCCGCGAGGAAGCGGTTCGGGTCACGCCCGAGTTCGGCGACCCGCAGGCCACGGGAACCCCGGCGTTCGAGTTGCTGCAGCTGCGACTCACGGAGCGAGACGAGTGCGATCTCGGCGGCGGCGAAGACCCCGCCGACGAGCACGAAGAGGATGACGAGCCCGAAGGCGATCCAGGTGTCGGCGCCCATCAGCGGGCAGCTTCCTCGGATCGACGACGGGCGGGCGGTCTGTGGTGATCGTCCATGCCTGTGAGTCTGCACAGGGCAGCTGTGACGTCACCCCACCAGCGCTCGACGTCTGCTGTGCGTCCGGGATGCGTGGTGCGGTGCTAGGTCGTGAGCGAGCGGCCGATGCGGGCTTCGAGCCACGCCTCGGGGTCGATCGGGGTCACGCCGTCCATCAGGACCTCGAGGTGCAGGTGCGCGCCGGTCGAGACACCGGAGGAACCCACGAGCCCGATGAACTCGCCGGCCTCGACCTGGTCGCCGACCTTGAGCGGTGACGAGCCGGGGATCATGTGCCCGTAGAGCGTCGACACCTGGCGGCCGTCGATCTCGTGGTCGATGATCACGGCGTTGCCGTACGAGAAGTACGTGCCCGAGATCCGGACGGTGCCCGCGGCGACGGCACCGATGGCCGTGCCCATGCCGGGCGTGAAGTCGAGGCCCTGGTGCAGCGAGGAGCACGCGCCGCACGGTGCCGAGCGGTAGCCGAAGCCCGAGCTCATCTGCACCGGGCCGGGGAACGGGGAGCGGACCGCGCCGCCGTACGAGACGGCTTCGCCTGCGATGCCACTCGTGTCGGCCGTGCCGCCGGTGGTGACGATCCGGCGCGTCGTACCGCCGCCGACGGTGAACCCGTCGCGGTCGAGCCCGGTCGCGGTGACCGCCTGGGTGACCGCGTAGTCCTGGGTGCGCACGATCGGCGCGATGGTCGAGGTCGCCATCGAGGTGCCGGCGCTGGCGTGGGCGGGCATCGCCGAGGCGGCGAACATCGCGATCGCAGCGGCCGCGCTGGTCAGGGTGATCCGTCCGGCACGACCGGACCGGGAGGCCCGTGGGGCCTTCGGGACGCTCGTCACGGTGGCAGCGGGGCGGCGGACCACGCGCGTGATGCGGGTGTCGACGTGCTCGGTCGTCGCGCGGGCTGCGGTGGCGCGGCGGCCGACGGGCTTCGCGACCTTGGCGGGCTTCTCCGGCTTGTCCGCTCGGCGCTGGGGCTTCCGGGCTGCGGCGCGCTCGGCCTCGAGGGCAGCGCGACGGGACAGGTGCACCACCGGGGTCTCCGGGTGCTGGTCGAGTTCGGGTGCAGTCGTCATGGCCGCCCACCATTCTGCACGACTCTGTCGCTTTGTACAGGCCCCACCGTGATCTTTTCGTTACCGCGGGGCTGGGAGGCACCTGATCACCGCGGGCCCCGACGCCCCCGACCGTCCGACATCGGTAGCGTCGTGGGAAAGCGACGGAAGGACCCGCACCATGGCCCGATCGCCGCGAGAGCGGCCCGCGCAGGTCGACCTCGGCACCGCCGACGTCGTGCTCGCCGGCACCCAGGAACTCCTGCCCGTGCTCCGCGCCGCCGCGGTGCGCGCGGGCATCGACGCCGCACGCATGCGGGTCATCGGGGTCGACGACCTGCCGGACCCCGAGGAGACCTGGGACGCCGAACTCGCGGTCATCGCGATCCGGCGCCCCGGTGACGACCCCGCGTTCCACCGTGCCCAGGCGGCCGCTGAGCTCATCGATCCGCTGCTCGTGCCGCACGCCGTCCGGATCGTGGTGACGGTCTCGGGACTGACACGGCTCGCGCCCAAGGTCGAGCGCACTCTGACGTCCGAGGTGCTCCACCAGATCGACGCCGCATCGGCGCCGTCGGGGTTCGAGCGGCCGTTCCGCAGCATGCGGATGCGGCTCGGGCTCGCAGCACTCCGGGCCGCCGGCGTCCGGGTGTTCCGCGTCTCGATCGGCACCTGACCGGCCTGGCCGTCGTCAGCGGGCAGGCGCCCCGCGGAGTTCGAGGGCGATCTGCTCGGCGTCGAGGTTCTGCAGCATCGACTCGAGCACCTCGGCGTCGAAGGTGCCGTCGTCGCGGGCGTCGAGGATCGCGGCGCGTTGTGCCTCGAGCACGGCGAGCCGCCGCGCCTTCTCGCGGCCCATCCACGCGCGGAGTTCCGCCGGATCGGCTGCCTCCAGTTCCTCGCGCGTCCGGGGGCCGGCTTCGCTGGTACCGGGGACCTGCTCCGCCGCGGTCCGCATGAGTTCCAGCAACCGCCCGCGTTCCTCGGTGTCCTTCGCGGCGGTGTCCGGCACCGGTGCGGCGATCCGACGGAGCAGCGGGCCGATCGTGCTGCCCTGCACGACGAGCGAGAGCAGGGCCACCGCGAACGCGACGAACACCAGGAGCGACCGTTCCGGAGTGTCCGTCGGCAGGGTCTGCGCCGCCGCGACGGTCACCGCGCCGCGCATGCCCGCCCAGACCACCGCCGTGCCCTCGCGCCAGCCCAGCGGTGCCGTCGTGTAGTACGCGATGTCCGCCAGGGTTCGCCGGACGCGTGTCGTGAACCGGTCGAGTTCGCGCTCCGACGGCGCCCGGTTGCCCGGTCGGTGCTCGCGGATCACCTCGCTCATCGCGTCGCGGTCGCCGGCGTGCATCTCGGCGAAGCGGTCCTGCATCCGCTCACCGCGCTTGGCGGCCGCCGACAGCGCGAACAGGAGCGGCACGACGTACGCGGTCCGGACGAGCACGGTGAGCACGAGGGCGCCGACGGCGATGAGCAGCGCCGGGCCGATGCCGGAGTGGTCCTCCTGCACGTCGCGGAGGATCGTCGCGAGTTCGAGCCCCATCGTCAGGAACACCGCGCCCTCGAGCACGAGCTCGATGGTCTGCCAGTTCTGCGCGTCGGACAGTCGGTGCCCCGGCGGGAGCTTGCGCGGTCCGACGATGCCGGTGAACAGCCCCGCGACGACAGCGGCGACGAGTCCTGACCCGCCGAAGTGCTCGGTCGGTACCGCGGCGACGAACGGCACCGCGAAGGACAGCGCCGTGTTCACCGCTGCGCTCGGCACCCGGGAGCGCACGAACACGTTCAGCCAGCCGACGAACCAGCCGATGACCACCGCGATGGCCACGGCGCCCGCGAAGTCGCCGAGCGCTCCCCAGAACGAGAACGACGCGGCAGCGGCCACGATGGCCGTCCGCAGGAGCACCAGTGCGGTGGCGTCGTTGAGGAGCGATTCACCGTCGAGGATCGAGATCGCCCGGCGCGACACCGAGGTCTGCTTGACGATCGACGTCGCGACGGCGTCGGTGGGACTCACGATCGCACCGAGGGCGATCCCCCACCAGAAGCCGAGGCCCGGGACCACCCAGGCGAAGAAGAGCCCGAGCACGAGGCTGCTCGCGACGACGAGCAGCACCGACAGCCCACTGATGGCACCGAACTCGCGCCGGAAGTTCATCGACGGCATCGACACCGCCGACGAGTACAACAGCGGCGGCAGGACTCCGGCGAGGATCCACTCGGGCTCGATCTCCGCGTTCGGGATGAAGGGCAGCAGGCTCGCGACGACCCCGACGGCGACGAGCACGAGTGGCGCCGCGACCCCGATGCGGGGCCCGAGCACGGCGGCACCCGCGATGGCGATGACGGCGATGACGCCGACCACGAGGAGTTCGGTCACCGGTCCAGCGTGGCACCGTCCGCGCGATCAGGTCCTGTCGGGCTCACCGCTGTGGAGAGACCCCGCCTGGACCGAAGGGTGTGGAGGGGCGGCGTGGGCGACGACCGCGACGCTGCCGACGGCGAGCACGAGCGCCAGCGCCCCGGCGCTCACCGCTGTGCCGATGCGGCGGAGTCGGGAGCGTCCACCGCGGTCACGCGGGGCGAACCGTGCCAGCCCCCGGCGCGGTTCCGGCCCGACGAGCCACGGTCCGGAACCGTCGACGTCGTACGAGAACGGCCCCGAGCCGTCCGGCGCGTACCGGTACGGGCCGCTGCCGTCCGAGGCGTAGGCCGAGCGGAGGTCCTCCGCGGTCCACCCGAAGTCCTCCGGTGTCTCACGTGTCGTCGCCATGATCGCCCTCCTGCGGCTCTGGAACTGCGGAAGACCAGTCCACCGAGCGTTCCTATGAGCCGACAGTGCGCCTCCAGGACGTCTGCCGAGTACCTGCCGGACGCAGGCCGGACCATGTATCTTGATGTCGAGACATCCCGCACCACGAGTAGCGTGGACGTACCGACGGTCGAACAAGGGAGTACCCGCCAGCATGGCCAAGATCATCTACACCCTCACGGACGAGGCGCCGTTCCTCGCCACCCACTCCTTCCTCCCGGTCATCCAGGCCTTCGCCGGCACCGCTGGTGTCGACGTCGAGACCCGCGACATCTCGCTCGCCGGCCGGATCATCGCCCAGTTCCCGGAGCGGCTCACCGACGAGCAGCGCGTGGACGATGCCCTGGCCGAGCTCGGCGAGCTCGCGAAGACCCCCGGAGCGAACATCATCAAGCTGCCGAACATCTCGGCGTCGATCCCGCAGCTCAAGGTCGCGATCAAGGAACTGCAGTCGCAGGGCTACGACCTGCCCGACTACCCGGACGAGCCCACGACGGACGAGCAGCGCGACGCCCGCGCCCGCTACGGCCGCGTCCAGGGCAGCGCCGTCAACCCCGTGCTGCGCGAGGGCAACTCCGACCGCCGCGCTCCCCTGTCCGTCAAGAACTACGCCCGGAAGCACCCGCACCGCATGGGTGCGTGGAGCGGCGACTCGAAGACGAACGTCGTCACGATGGGCGTCGACGACTTCCGCTCGAACGAGAAGTCCTGGATCGCCCCCGCCGACGACGTCCTGACGATCACGTTCGTCGCCGAGGGCGGCGAGACCCAGGTCCTCAAGCAGTCGATCCCCGTCGTGCAGGGCGAGGTCGTCGACGGCACCGTGCTGCACGTCGCCGCACTCGAGGCCTTCCTGCAGGACCAGATCCAGCGCGCCGCAGCCGAGGACATCCTGTTCTCCGTGCACCTCAAGGCGACGATGATGAAGGTCTCCGACCCGATCATCTTCGGCCACGTCATCAAGGCGTTCTTCCCGTCGGTGTTCGAGCGCTTCGGTGCCGACCTGGCCGCCGCCGGGCTCACCCCGAACGACGGTCTCGGCTCGATCCTCGCGGGGCTCGACGCCCTGCCGAACGGCGCGGAGATCAAGCAGGCCTTCACCGACGGCATCGCCGCGGGCCCCGAGCTGGCGATGGTCGACTCGGACAAGGGGATCACGAACCTGCACGTCCCGAGCGACGTCATCGTGGACGCCTCGATGCCCGCGATGATCCGCACCTCCGGCCACATGTGGGGCCCGGACGGCGACGAGCACGACACCCTCGCCGTGATCCCGGACTCGAGCTACGCCGGCATCTACCAGACCGTGATCGACGACTGCCGCGTCAACGGTGCCTTCGACCCGGCGACGATGGGCTCCGTGCCCAACGTCGGGCTCATGGCGCTGAAGGCCGAGGAGTACGGCTCGCACGACAAGACCTTCGAGGTCCCCGGCGCCGGTGCCGTCCGCGTGACGAACGCCGCCGGTGACGTCGTCATCGAGCACGACGTCGAGCCCGGTGACATCTGGCGCGCCTGCCAGACCAAGGACATCGCCATCCGCGACTGGGTCAAGCTCGCCGTCACCCGTGCCCGCGCCTCGGAGACCCCGGCCGTGTTCTGGCTCGACGAGACCCGGGCGCACGACGCGAACCTGATCGGTCTGGTCCGCCAGTACCTGGGCGAGCTCGACACCGAGGGCCTGCAGATCGAGATCCTCTCGCCGGAGGACGCCATGCGTTTCTCGCTCGAGCGCATCCGCCGCGGCGAGGACACCATCTCCGTCACGGGCAACGTCCTGCGCGACTACCTGACGGACCTGTTCCCGATCATGGAGCTCGGCACCTCGGCGAAGATGCTCTCCGTCGTCCCGTTGCTCGGTGGCGGCGGCCTGTTCGAGACCGGTGCCGGTGGCTCCGCCCCGAAGCACGTCCAGCAGCTCGTGCAGCAGAACTACCTGCGCTGGGACAGCCTCGGCGAGTTCCTGGCCCTGGCGGTCAGCCTCGAGCACCTCGCCGGTGTGACGGGCAACGAGCGGGCGAAGATCCTCGGTGAGACGCTCGACCGTGCCACCGGGACCTTCCTCGAGCAGGACAAGTCCCCGGGCCGCAAGCTCGGCTCGATCGACAACCGCGGCAGCCACTTCTACCTGGCCAAGTACTGGGCGGAAGAGCTCGCAGCGCAGACGACGGACACCGAGCTCGCAGCGTCGTTCGCCGAGATCGCGGGCAAGCTCGACGCGCAGGAGCAGCAGATCGTCGAGGAGCTGAACGGCGTGCAGGGCCACCCGGCCGACATCGGCGGCTACTACCGCCCGGATGACGCCAAGACGAGCGCGGTCATGCGCCCGTCCGCCACGTTGAACGCGACGCTCGCCGCGCTCTAGACGCACGCACCTGACGGACGGGAGGCCCGGTGCCAGCTGGCACCGGGCCTCCCGTCCGTCAGTGGTCGCGACCAGGGCCGCGCATCGTGAGCAGAAATGGTCGGGTCCGCATCACGAACCCGACCATTTCTGCTCACGAAGTCACGCGGGGCGGGCCCGCCGCCAGCAGCACCACGAAGACCAGAGCGACCGCCACGACCCCGATGACGACCGCGACTGCGGGGCGACGCACCACGAAGAACAGCAGACGGTCCCAGAAGCCCGAGCGCGCGTCGGGTGAGCGGCGCCACGGGCCCTCGAGCATGCCTCGGCGGGCGACCGCGACCTCGAACGGCACCGTGGCGTAGGGCACGACGGCACTCGCCCAGCCGAGCACGAGTGCCCCGAGGGTCCAGCGCTGGTTGACCGCGACGACGGTCGTCACGACGAGGTAGGCCAGGAACACGAAGCCGTGCACTCCGCCGCCGATCCGGACGCCCCAGTCGCCGGCGTCCAGGCCGTACTTGAGCACCATCCCGGCGATGAGCATGGTCCAGGTCACGAGTTCGGCGACCGCGGCGGCACGGAACAGGGAGCGGGGAGTCATGCCCACATCGTCGCGGACGTGTCCCGGGAAACCCCCGACACTCCGGTGGTCGTATCGATTCGACGCCCGGGGAGGCTAGCGTTGGAGCCATGTCAGTGCCGACCGAGAACCGTCCCCTGAACATCGTCGTCTGGAACGAGAACGTGCACGAGACCCGCGGTGACGCGACGGTCATCGGGCACTACCCCGACGGCATGCACACCGTGATCGCGGCAGCGCTCCGCGAGCACCACCCCGACGCCACCGTGAGCACCGCCACGCTGCAGGAGCCCGACCACGGCATCACCGCCGAGCGCCTGGCCACGACCGACGTCCTGTTCTGGTGGGGCCACGCCGCCCACGACGAGGTCAGCGACACCGTGGTCGACCTGGTCGTCGACGCCGTGCACGCCGGCATGGGCTTGGTGGTGCTGCACTCCGGGCACTACTCGAAGCCGTTCAAGCGCCTGATGGGCACCACCTGCTCGCTGAAGTGGCGCAACGACGGTGAGCGCGAACTCGTCTGGACGATCGCGCCGGAGCACCCGATCGCCGCCGGGGTGCCGCACCCGATCGTGATCGACCGGCAGGAGATGTACGGCGAGTTCTTCGACATCCCGCGCCCCGACGAAGAGGTCTTCCTGTCGACCTTCGCCGGCGGCGAGGTCTTCCGGTCCGGGGTCGCCTACCGCCGCGGTCTGGGGAAGGTCTTCTACTTCTCCCCCGGCGACCAGGAGTACCCCGTCTACCACCACCCGGACATCCAGCGCGTGCTGTCGAACGCGGCGGCGTGGGCCGCTCCGGTGTCCGAGCGACGCGAGTTGACGGCCGACCAGCACCCGCGGGACTGGTTCCTGACGGAGGGTGCGGGTAGACAGAGCGCATGACCCAGCTGGACCCCGCCGCGCACCGGACCGCCGTCGTCGAGGCACTCGGTGTCCTCGGCAGCGGCCCGGAGGAGCGGTTCGACCGCATCACCCGCATGACCCAAGAGGCGTTCGGGGTCCCGCTGACGTTCCTGAACCTGGTGCACGGCAACGTCGTGACGGCGCAGTCGACGCAGGGCTGGCGGCAGGGCGGGAGCGCCCCGGCGGAGCAGGTCTTCTGCTCGACGACGGTGCTCACGAACGAGCCGATGGTGGTGCCGGACGCGCTGCTGGACCCCCGGTTCCGCGACCTGGCAGCGGTCACCGAGCAGGGCATCCGGTTCTACGCCGGAGCACCGTTGTCGATGCTCGACGGCACCCGTGTCGGCACGCTCTGCATCATGGACGCGACCCCGCGCGAGCTGTCGGCGGCCGACCTCGACCTGCTGCGTGACCTCGCACGGTGGGCGGAGCGCGAACTCGGCCACGCGATCGACCGCGATCGGGTGACCCGCGTGCTCGAGGGCCTGGTCCCCGGACCCGTCGAGGTCCCCGGACACGACCTCGACACCCTGGTGCTCCGGACCGAGGACGGCGGTGGGGACGTCGCCGACTGGCGACTCGCCAGCGACGGTGCGCTGCACGTCACCATGGGCAGCGTCGCGGCGGCCGGACGCGCGTCCGGCCTGCTGGCCTCCGCGGTCCGCGGTGCCGTCGTCGCGCGTACCGAGACCGCCATGCAGGACGCGATCGGCGGCCTGGAGGCCCAGATCACGGCCGACCTGTCCGCTGCGGACGCCGTCGGCTCGCTCTTCCACCTGCGGCTCGACCCGACGTCGGGGCACGTCGTCTTCGGGGACGCCGGCCACGGCCTCGCCGTGCTCGTCCGCGCCGACGGCACCAGCCGGGCGCTGCACTCGCTCGACCTGCCGCTCGGCCTGCAGCCGGAGTCCGTGCCGCGGTCCCCCGCCATGCTCGACCTGGCGGCGGGCGACCGGCTCGTGGTGTGCACCGAGGGCGTCCTGGCGCTCGACGGGATCAGCCACCTCGACGACCTGGCCGCCCTGGTCGCTGCCGAGCCGACCGGTGCCGCGGTCGTCGAACGGGTCCGCGCCCTGGTGCCGGCCGGCGCAGCCCACGACGTGACGCTGGTCGTGCTCGGGCGGCGTTGAACACCGTCCGCTGACGACGCCGCTGCCGCAGTCGTGCGCCGCGGTCAGGAGCGGAAGCGGTCCTGCCGTGATCGCGGTGCGCCGGTGAGCGCGACGACGAGCAGCGTGGCCAGCAGTCCGAAGCCCGCGAGCTCGATGCCGAGGCCGGCGAGCTGCCAGTAGGCACTGCCGACCACCTGCGGCTGCGTGATCGACTCGGGCCACCACGCGTCGATCAGCGGGAACGAGCTGGGGAACGGGTCGAGGCCGAACACCACGAGCCCGCCGAGCAGCAGCACGACACCGAGCAGCGCCATCGCACCGCGGGAGCGCCCGAGCATGTGCACGATGAGCGCGGCTGCCATCCCGGCGAGGCCGACGACGGCGATGAGGAACGCGAGCACGACGATGGTCTGCGGCGCGAGGGCCACCCAGTCCAGCACCGCGATCGGCAGCAGCAGCCACCGACCGGTCCGCGCCCACCGCGCGGGGTTCCGCCATCCGTCCATGGCGGCCAAACCTAGGGCACCCGCCCGGACGCGGGCCGTGCGCAGCCTCGGAGCGGACTACGATCGGCAGGTGATGGCCCAGGACGGACGCACCCGGCAGCAGCGGGCGCTCGAGACCCGCGCGGCGATCATCGGGGCCGCGGCCGCCGAGTTCGACGAGCGCGGGTACCTCGGCGCGTCGATGGACGGCGTCGCCGAACGGATCGGGCTGACCAAGGGCGCGCTCTACTTCCACTTCGCGTCGAAGGCCGACCTCGCCGGCGCCGTGATCGCGCAGCAGCACGAGGTCTCGCGGCGCTACGGCGAGGCCGCGGTCGCCCGGAGCCGGACGCCGCTCGAAGCCCTCATGTGGATGTCGCAGGGACTGGCGACCCAGATGGTCACCGAGGTCGTCGTGAGCGCCGGCATTCGTCTGTCGACCGAGGTCGCGACGCACGACGTCCCCCGTCAGGACCCGTACACCGACTGGATGGCGCTCATCGCACAGACCGTGCGGCAGGCGATCGACGCCGGCGAGGTCGACCCGCGGTGGGACCCGGAGCTCGTCGGACGCGTGGTCATCCCCGCGTACACGGGCGTGCAGACGGTGTCGGACGTGCTCGCCGACCGCACCGACCTGTACGAACGCCTGCGGGAACTCTGGACGGTGCTGCTCGCCGCGCTCGTCACCGAACGCCTCCGGCCAGAGGTCCCGCGACTCGTCGCCATCATCGCGCCGGAATGACGCGGGTCCCCCCAGGGAAACACCCACGTCACCGCTTCACGAGGATACCCAGCGGTCGGTTTCCGCACCCGCCCCCGTTCGCGGGCATGTGTCCACCGGCCCACTAGCCTGAGCCGGTGCCCACACCACCGGCAGAGGTCAACGTCGACGTCCCGCTCGTCCGGGCCCTGCTGCACGCCCAGCACCCCGACCTGGCGGACCTGACGCTCGTGGTCGTCGCGAACGGCTGGGACAACGTCATCGTGCGGCTCGGCGACGAGTACGCCGTGCGGTTGCCGCGTCGGGAGCTCGCAGCACGCCTGGTCGAGCACGAGCAGCGGTGGCTGCCGGAGATCGCCGCCCGCGTCGCACCCGTCGTCCCGGTGCCTGCCCCGGTGCGCGTGGGCCGTCCGGCGCTCGGGTACCCCTGGTCGTGGAGCATCGTCCCGTGGCTCCCGGGAGCACCCGTCGGTGAGCGTGCTGCCGGTGTCCGGGTCGCCGAGGCCCTCGCGGAGTTCGTGCGACTGCTGCACGTGCCGGCTCCGGCGGATGCTCCGGCGAACCCGTTCCGTGCGGTGCCGTTGGCGACGCGCAGCGACGCCGTCCTGACGCGACTCGCCACGCAGGACGTGCCCCGGGCCGTGGAGCTGGCAGCGGTCTGGCGGACCGCGGCGGCGCTGCCGACGCACACCGGGCCTCCCGTCTGGGTGCACGGCGACCTGCACCCGTTCAACCTGCTCGTGGACCGCACGCCGGACGGCGACGAACGCCTGTCGGCGGTCGTCGACTTCGGCGACGTGACCTCGGGGGACCCCGCCGTCGACCTCGCCACCGCCTGGCTGACGCTCGACCGGGAGGCCCGCCACGCGTTCCGGACGCTGGTCGCCGCTCCGGACGTCACCTGGGGACGCGCGCGCGGGTGGGCGATCGCGCTCGCCTCCGCGCTCGCGACGTCCGACGAACGCGCCTTCCGGAGCGTCGCTCGGCGCAGCATCGACGCGGTGCTGGACGGCTGAGACCCCGCGGGGCTATCGTGACCGCACCATCCGTGCACAGCCGATCGGAGGGGCCCTCATGACCCTCGAGTTCCGCGTCCAGCACGACGTCGCCACCGACGCCTCTCCCGCCCCCACCCGATCCGAGCGAACCGGCCTCCGCGGGTTCCTCGACCGCCTCGCCGAGCGCCGCGCCGCCGCACGCGTCCGACGGGTCGAAGCCCGGCTGCAGGAACTCGGCGAGCTCGAGCACCTGCTGTCCGACGCGCGTGGCGTCGTCGAACGCGGCTGGATCCAGCACGCCTGGTTCGCGTACCTCGACGAGCACGGCCGGATGCGGAAGGCCACGAGTGCCGCCGCGATGGACGTGCAGGGGCGACCGCTCGTCGCTGCGTGCCTGGTCGGCGCGGTCGTCTCGGCCGCTGGCGGGCCGCACGCCGTGCACTCGCCGCGGGTCCAGCACTCCCTCGACCTGGTCTGGCACGCGCTCGCCGTGGACGAGGGCGCGCCGGTGCTCTGGTGTCCGGCGCCCGACGTCCGGATGGGCCGCGTGCGTGACCTGACGAGCTGGAACGACGCCCCTGCGCGCACCTCGGCCGAGGTGGCCGGGCTGCTGCTCACCGCGGAGCGGGTGGCCGTGCAGGAATCGGCACGCCTGCAGGACGTCGTGGTGGCACGATCGAGGGCATGAGCAGCACCGACGCCGTCCCCGAGGTCCACCCCGCGACGACCACCGGCCTCGCGTCCAGCGGGAACTCGGCCCTGTCGGACGAGGGCGCGTCGTCGGACACCGACCCCCTGGCCTCGGCCGCAGCGGTGAAGCGGACGCTGCACCGGTACCTGCAGAAGCACCGCGCCGCGCTCCTCGGCAAGCTCGACGGCCTGGCCGAACGGCAGGCCCGGTGGCCGGTGACCCCGACCGGCACGAACGTGCTCGGGCTGGTGAAGCACGTCGCCGGTGTGCAGGTCGGGTACTTCGGCGAGGTGTTCGGTCGGCCGCTTCCGGACCCGCCCGCCTGGCTCGAGTCGGAGGACGGCGAGGACATGTACGCGACGCTCGACGAGACCCTGGACGACGTCGTGGCCTTCCACCACCGCAGTGCAGCGCACGCCGACGCCACCATCGAAGCGCTCGACCTCGACGCCCGCGGCACCGTCCCCTGGTGGCCGGAGGAGTTCCGCGAGGTCACGCTCCACCGCATCCTGGTGCACATGGCGTACGAGACGGCCCGGCACGCGGGGCACGCAGACATCGTCCGCGAGATGCTCGACGGACTGGCGGGCGACGGGGACGGCAACCTGGCCGACAAGAGCCCGGAGGAGTGGGTCCTCTGGCGGGAGCAACTCGTCGACATCGCCGAGCGGTCCGGCCTGCGGGGCTTGGCCATGTAGCCGATGGCCCCTCACGATCGTTACCGTTCTCTCAGGCTCGACAGTCGAACTGGCCGCTGACCAGGGGTTCTCGTCCGGTCACCTGCACAGGAAACGATCGTCTCCGCTGCACCTCGTCGTACGACCGGTCCGTGCCCTGCGTAGCTTTGGCGCAGCTTGTGCCCCGACCCGTGGGCAGTTCGGCCGACCGGAAGGGGAGCGCCCACCCGTGTTCCAGTACGTCGTGGAGCGATGGAGCCAGATCTGGTTCTCGTCGTGGCAACACTTCTCACTGGTGGTCCAGTGCACGGTGCTCGCCACGGTCATCGCCGTGGTGCTCGCCACACTCGTCTACCGCAGTCCCCGCCTGACCTCCGTCGCGAACGGGGTGTCCGCCATCGGCCTCACCCTGCCGTCCTTCGCGGTCATCGGCCTGCTCATCGTCCCGCTCGGCTTCGGCGTGCTGCCGTCCGTCGTGACGGTCGTCTTCTTCGCCGCCCTGCCCATCCTGCGCAACGCGGTCGTCGGCCTCGCCGAGATCCCGCCGAGCGTGGTCGAGTCCGCGCGCGGCATCGGCATGAGCCGGTTCCGGACCCTCGTGCAGGTCGAACTGCCGATGGCCTGGCCGATCATCCTGAGCGGCGTCCGCGTGTCCGCCCAGATGGTGATGGGCATCGCAGCGATCGCCGCGTACGCGCTCGGCCCCGGGCTCGGCGGCTTCATCTTCTCCGGACTCTCGCGCCTCGGCGGCGCGAACGCCCTGTACTCCGTGGTCGTCGGGGTGGTCGGCGTCGTCCTGCTCGCCCTCGTCCTCGACCTGCTCCTCCTCGGCCTCGGCCGCCTGACCATCTCGAGAGGTATCCGTGTCCAGCACTGACTCCGCCACCACCACCGCGCCCGACGGGGACGTCACCGGCCGCAGCATCCTGCTCGACGAGGTCACCAAGCGGTACCCCGGGCAGTCGAAGCCGGCCGTCGACGGCATCACCCTCGAGATCCCGGCCGGCAAGATCGTCATGCTCGTCGGTCCGTCGGGCTGCGGCAAGACGACGACCCTCAAGATGATCAACCGCCTGATCGAGCCCACCGAGGGCCGCATCGTCGTCGGTGATGACGACGTGACCGGCATCGACGCCGACGAGCTCCGCCGCCGGATGGGTTACGTGATCCAGGCCGGCGGGCTCTTCCCGCACATGACCGTCGCGGCGAACATCGCGATCGTGCCGAAGATGCTCGGCTGGTCGAAGGAGAAGATCGCGGCGCGTGTCGACGAGCTGCTCGACCTCGTGTCGCTCGACCCCGCCACCTACCGCGACCGCTACCCCCGCGAACTCTCCGGTGGCCAGCAGCAGCGCGTCGGTGTCGCCCGGGCGCTCGCCGCGGACCCGCCCGTCCTGCTGATGGACGAGCCGTTCGGTGCGGTCGACCCGATCACCCGGCAGCGCCTGCAGGACGAGCTCCTGCGGATCCAGGAAGAGCTGCACAAGACGATCGTCATCGTCAGCCACGACTTCGACGAGGCCGTGAAGCTCGGCGACTGGATCGTCATCTTCACCGAGGGTGCCCACATCGTGCAGTACGACACCCCGGAGCGGATCCTGGCGGAGCCGGCGAACGAGTTCGTCGAGAACTTCATCGGCTCGGGCGCCGGGCTGAAGCAGCTCACCCTGAACCGCGTCCGCGACGTCGAGGTCGTCTCCGCGGTGACCTGCTCCCCCGGCGAAGAGGCGAAGGCCGTCCTGCAGCGCATGCAGGAGGCCGGAGGCCACGGGCACGCCGTCGTGGTCGACCGTCGGCAGCGGCCGATCGGCTGGCCGTCCCGCCGACAGCTCGAGCGCCTGGACCGGATCCCGGACGGCGTCGACCCGGAGCTGCCCATCGTGGGCGAGGCCTCGACGCTCAACGACGCCCTCGACACCATGCTCGTCTCGAGCGCCGGGGCCGCACTGGTCACCGGTCGTGGCGAGGCGTTCCGCGGTGTCATCACGGTCGAGGTCGTCATGGAGGCCATCACCCGGTCGCGTGCGGCAGCGGCCGACGACCGCGCGTACACGCCGGTCGGCACGAACACCAACCAGATCGAGACGCTGCCGTCCTCGCCGTCCGCGCCCGTGATCGCGCCCTCCGGGGAAGACCTGTGAGTGCTGTCGCCGCCGGACCCGCCACCGGCGCCAGCACGTCCTGGAAGGGCCTGCTGTTCCAGCCGATCGCGATCCTCGTTGTGCTCGCCGGGTTCGCGATCTGGCTCGCCACGGCGGACCTGACCCCGACCGAGCGCACGACGCTCAACCCGGCCGACATCCTCGACCTGACCGGGCAGCACCTCGTGCTGACCCTGCAGGCGACGGTGCTCGTGCTCGTGATCGGCATCCCGCTCGGCATCGTCCTCACACGCGGACCACTGCGTCGGGCGAGCCCGTACGTGCTCGCCGTCGCGAACTTCGGGCAGGCGGCCCCCGCTGTCGGCCTGATCGTGCTGCTCGCCGCGTGGCTCGGCCTGAACAGCTGGTCCGCCGTGGTCGCACTCGTGCTCTACGCGATCCTGCCGGTCCTCCGGAACACCATGATCGGCGTGCAGAGCGTCGACTCACGCCTCGTCGAGGCCGGCCGTGGCATGGGCATGAGCGCGTTCAGCGTCCTGATGCGCGTCGAGCTGCCCCTCGCGGTGCCGGTCATGCTCTCCGGCATCCGGACGGCGCTCGTGCTGCTCGTCGGCACCGCGAGCCTGGCCACCTTCGTCGGTGCCGGCGGCCTCGGTCTCCTCATCACCACGGGCGTGACGCTGTTCCTGCCGAAGGTGCTCGTCGCCGGTGCGCTGCTCGTGGCGCTCCTCGCCCTCTCCATCGACTGGCTCGGCCGCGTGGTCGAGACCGTCGCACGTCCGAAGGGACTCCGATGAACCGCCGTACCCGCCGCCTCCGCCGCGGGGCCGCCGTCGCACTCGCCGGTGCCACCGCGCTCGTCCTGGCCGGCTGCGGCCTGCAGCCCGCGACGTCCTTCGTCCCCGAGGCCGGCCCCGGCACCATCGAGCGCATCGACGACCTGCCGGACGGTGCCCACATCACCGTGACGTCGAAGAACTTCACCGAGCAGCTCGTGCTCGGCAAGATCGCCGTGCTCGCCGCGAAGGCTGCCGGGTTCGACGTCACCGACGAGACCAACGTTCCGGGCAGCGTCGCCGTCCGCGAGTTGATGACCTCGCACGGTGCGGACTTCACGTACGAGTACACCGGCACCGCCTGGCTGACCTTCATGGGCCACGCCGAGGGGATCCCGGACAAGACCGAGCAGTGGGAAGCGGTCAAGAAGGAGGACGCCGGCAACGGGCTCACGTGGCTGAACCCGGCGCCGATGAACAACACCTACGCGTTCGCGGTCCGGGACGAGGCGGTCAAGGAACTCGGAGACATCAAGACGCTCTCCGACATCGCGAAGCTGCCCGTCGACGAGCGCACCTTCTGCGTGGAGTCGGAGTTCAACTCGCGCGCCGACGGGTTCAAGCCGATGCTCAAGAAGTACGGCTTGGAGCTCGGCGGTTCGGGTGAGAACGGGATCCCGAGTGACAACGTCAGCATCCTCGACACCGGCACGGTCTACACGGCCACCGACCGCGGCAAGTGCAACTTCGGCGAGGTCTTCACCACCGACGGCCGCATCAAGTCACTCGGCCTGACCGTGCTCGAGGACGACAAGGGCTTCTTCCCGGCGTACAACGTCGCGCCGGTGCTCGACTCGGCCACGCTCAAGGAGTACCCGCAGCTCGCCGACGTCTACGACCAGATCTCGCCGAAGCTCACCGATGCGGTGCTGCAGGAGCTGAACCGTCAGGTCGACGTCGAGGGGCGCGAGCCGGCCGACGTCGCGTTCGACTGGATGGTGAAGGAGGGCTTCATCACGAAGCCGTGACGGCTCTCGACGCATCCACGTCACGGACGGGAGGCCCGGTGCCAGCTGGCACCCGGCCTCCCGTCCGTCCGTGGTTGCGTCTCAGGCCGCAGCGATGCGCGCAGCCGTGTCGCGGATCGACGCGACGACGCGGGCGCGGACCTCTTCCGGGTCGGAACCCTCGTGCCGCGCCGAGCTCCGCAGCCCGGTCATGCACATGCCGAGCAGCATCTCGGCGGCCTGCGGGGTCGCGGCGTCCGGCCCCCACGCCGGATCGCGTTCGAGGATCGTGCGCACCGCACCGGTCATCGCCTCGGCCACGGTCGTCATCCGGCTGACCTGACGGCGCATGAGCTGCGGGAAGCGCACGATGACCTCCTTCCGGGCGAGCCGCTCGTGCTCGTCGCCGAACGACGAGCCGAACACCAGGAACGCCAGGTCGACCACGGCCTGCGCAGCCGGCTCCCCCGCGACGGTCTCGAGGTGCGCTGCCAGGGTCTCGGCGTCCAGGTCGAGCTCGGTGTGCCCGAGGACCGCGTCCTCCTTGCTCTCGAAGTAGTTGAAGAACGTGCGCGGTGACACCTCGGCGCGTGCGGCGATCTGTTCGATCGTGGTGTGGTCGATGTCCTGCTCGAGCGCGAGGGACCGAGCCGCCTCCGCGATGCGGTGGCGTGTCTCGATGCGCTTGCGGTCGCGCAGACCCATCTCGGTGGCGGGCGCGGTGTCGGGCATGGCCCGACTGTAACCGGAACGTCACATGATCTACAGCAAACGCAAACTTGCAGTCGTGCAGCGGACACTACGGTGGGGCCATGACCACTCCCGTGCTCGAGGCCCGTGACCTCGCCAGGACCTACGGCCGAGGCCCGACGCGGTTCGACGCGCTCAAGGGGGTGTCGCTCCAGGTGCACCAGGGCGAGAGCCTGGCGATCGTCGGCAAGTCCGGATCGGGCAAGTCGACGCTCATGCACCTGCTCGCACTGCTCGACAAGCCGTCGACCGGGCAGGTCCTGCTCGACGGGACCGATGCGGCGACCCTCGGCGCGCGGCAGGTGAACCGCACGCGCAACAGCACCTTCGGGTTCGTGTTCCAGCAGTTCTTCCTGACCCCCAAGACCTCGGTCCTCGACAACGTCGTGCTGCCGCTCAAGATCGCGGGCGTCTCCGGAGCCGAGCGGAAGCGCCGCGGCATGGCGGCGCTCGACTCCCTCGGTCTGGCCGACAAGGCGAAGAACGACGCCAACGACCTGTCCGGCGGGCAGAAGCAGCGCGTGGTCATCGCACGCGCGCTGGTCGGTGAGCCGAGCGTCATCTTCGCCGACGAGCCGACCGGCAACCTCGACACGAACACCGGGCAGGTGGTCGAGGACATGCTCTTCGGCCTGCAGCGCGAACGCGGGATCACGCTCGTCGTGGTCACCCACGATGAAGAACTCGCGGCCCGCTGCGACCGCAGCGTCAACGTCCGCGACGGACTCATCGTCGGTGGATCGGACGGCACACCCACCGCCGGTGCCGACGTCGACCAGCAGGCCACGCACGGAAGGCACTCCGCATGAACTTCCTCGACCTGCTCCGCACCGCGGTCTCGAACACCTTCCGGTCGAAGCTGCGAACGACCCTGACCGTCATCGCGATCTTCATCGGTGCCTTCACCATCACGCTGACCTCGGCGATCGGTACGGGTGTCAGCAACTACATCGACACCCAGGTCTCGTCGATCGGTGACACCGGTTCCCTGACCATCACGAAGGCCGTCGACACCACGTCGACCGACAGCGGCCCGGCGAAGTACGACCCCGACGAGTCCGGCCAGAGCGTCGACCGCGGTCCGGCGTCGTTCTCGTACCTGTCGCAGTCCGACGTCGACGACATCCGCGCGATCGACGGCATCAAGAGCATCCGTCCGGCGGTCGCCCTGGCGCCGAAGTACGCCGAGCACGGCGACGACGGCAAGTACGTCGTCTCCCTGACCGCCAACGCGGGGGAACTCGACGCCGACCTGGCGAGCGGGAAGCAGCTCGACGACGACACCGACGCGAACCAGGTGATCCTGCCGACGAACTACCTGGAGAACCTCGGACTCGGCAGCGCGAAGGCCGCCGTCGGCAAGGAACTCACCTTCGCGGTGGACGACTACCAGGGCAAGGAGCACACCCTCACCGCGACGGTGGTCGGTGTGCAGAACGAGTCGCTGTTCGGCGGCGGTGCCGGGGCGAACGCCGCGCTCACCGACGCGATGCAGGCCGCGCAGGAGATCGGCAAGCCGGACTCGATCGCGACCTCGTACGCCAGCGCCACCGCGACGCTCGACTCCGGGGCCTCTGCGACCACGGTCAAGAAGGCGCTGTCGGACGACGGGTTCCTCGGGCAGACCATCCAGGACCAGCTCGGCCAGTTCCAGACCGTCATCAGCGGCATCGTCGGGGTCCTGAACGCCTTCGCCGTCATCGCCCTGGTGGCAGCGGGCTTCGGCATCATCAACACGCTGCTGATGAGCGTGCAGGAACGTACCCGCGAGATCGGCCTGATGAAGGCGATGGGCATGGGCGGCGGCAAGGTCTACACGCTGTTCTCGCTCGAGGCGGTCTTCATCGGGTTCCTCGGCAGCGCCATCGGAGCCGGTGTCGCGATCCTGCTCGGGACGGGCATCTCGAACGTGCTCGCGGGCACGGTGCTCAAGGACCTGCCGGGCCTGCAGATCATGCAGTTCGCGCCGAGTTCGGTGGCAACGATCATCCTCGTCGTGATGTTCATCGCGTTCCTCGCCGGCACGCTCCCCGCGCGCCGCGCCGCACGGCAGAACCCGATCGAGGCGCTCCGGTACGAGTAGGGCCCGGCGTGCATAGTCTCTGACGGGTGGCGGCATTCGGGCGGGACCTCGGGGACGGGTACACGCTCACGCTGCGCGACCTGACGACGGTCGACCCGGTGCTCGAACTCGTGCGGGCGAACCTCGACCGGCTGCGGGCGGCCGAACCGTGGGCGTGGGATCCGCAGGACCGCGAGACCATCGGACTGCACACCGAACGGCTGCTCGGCCAGTTCGCGATGGACCGCGCGCTCCCCTGCGTCATCCGTTCCGACGACCGCATCGTCGGGGTGGCGTCGCTGACCTTCGACCCGTACCTGGGCCAGGCGTCACTCGGCTACTGGGTGGACGCCGGACACGAGGGCCGCGGTGTCGCGGGGCGGGCCGCCGGCGTGCTGGTCGAGGTCGCGCGGGCGCGCGGCACCGCACGGCTCGAGATCCGGACCGGCGTCGACAACGTCCGCAGCCGCGCGCTCGCCGAACGGCTCGGGTTCGCCCTCGAGGGCACTCTGCGGGGCGCGCTGCCGCTCGGGCCCGTCCGCGCCGACGTCGCCGTCTACGGCCTGCTGCTCTAGGCGAGACTCCCCGCCGCCCCCGCGCGCATGCGCGTGCGCATGCGCGTGCGTCAGGAGCCCTGCGTCGCGCCCTGCCAGACCGCGAACACACCGCCGACGACCGCCAGTACGAGCAGCAGGATCCAGACGGCGAGCGCGATGAGGTTCAGGAAGATCCCCCAGCCCGCGCGACCACGGGCGAGCGGTTCCCGGCTGCGCGACGCGACGCCCAGGCACAGCCCGACGATCGGCGCGACGAACGTCCAACCGGCGAGCAGCGAGCAGATCCCGAGGACGAGGCTCGCGGTGCCGAGACCGGTGCGGGGGGACTCCGTGTACGTGACCATGCACCCGACGCTACGGAACCACTCGGGGCGTGTCGTCCCTCCAGGGCGTGATCCGGGTCCACCTGCCGACGGATGGTCACCGGACGCCGGTATCGTCGGAGCATGGCCTTGTTCGGACGACGCAACCACGACGTGCGCGATCGACCCATCAGCCAGGTCGAACTGAAGCGGGCCGTCGACGAGGGGTTCCTCATCGCGAAGGCCGCGGTCACGATCGCGGTCGGCAACCGGATCATCACGAACGCGCTGCGCGACCAGGGGTACTTCGACCACGCACTGATCGCCGAGGCCGCGCGCGAGGAGCTCCACCGCATGGCCGAGGAGCAGCGGGGCGACGCCGCGCGCATGCGGGAGATCCGGTCGACGTCGAGCAAGTCGAAGGGCCGTTCACGGCACCAGCACGACTACCGCCGGGGTGACGACCTCAAGCTGCGCACGCGCGAGGCGACGTACGAGCAACTCGCGACAATGCTCGACAAGCGCCGTGACGACCAGCACTTCGTCGACGGCATCGTGCTCGCCGCCCGCGCCCGAGCCTGGGACGACATCGGCACCACGGTGGTCGGGCGTCTCGGATGGGCCCAGCGTCCGGCCGACGACTACGAGATCGGCCGCGACGACCGTCTGCAGCAGATGCTCGACGAGGACTTCGCGACGTTGCTGGCCGAGCACCCCGTGGGCTCGACCCCGGTCGACGCCGACGAACCCGACGACGCCGACGGCGACGAGGACGGCTCCGACCCTGCGGACCCCGACGTCGCACGCCCCTGAATCGGTACTTGAGATATCACCCGGCGTCGCTAGGCTGATCGGGTAACGCCCCAGGACCATTCGGCACCGCCGGACTCCTGGGGCGAACCGTCTCGCGCACCACGAGCCCGTCCACGCGGCTCCGCTCGAACGGATCCGCGATGACATCGTCGCGATCGCGGGGTACGTCGACCACGATGCTGCGGCCTTCATCGCTGGAGCACAACGGATCGACGCCGTCATCGCCCGGAAGCGGATCGCTGTCTCATCCGGAGCCTCGGTCATCTGACCGGGACCACGCGCAGACACGAGTCCCTAGGCTCGGACCATGGTTGATGCGGTGGTCGTCGGGGCCGGACCGAACGGACTCGCGGCGGCGGTGACGCTCGCCCGTGCGGGCTTGTCCGTCGAGGTGGTCGAACGGAACGACACGATCGGCGGTGGTGCCCGCACCGCCGAGCTCACCCTGCCGGGGTTCCTCCACGACGTCTGCTCGGCGGTGCACCCGATGGCGCTGCAGTCCGAGTTCTTCCGGCTGTTCCGGATGGAGGAGCGCATCGAGCTCCGTCTGCCCGAGGTGCAGTACGGGCACCCGCTCGACGGGGGTCGTGCGGGCATCGCGTACCAGGACCTCGAGCGGACGGCCGCCGAGCTCGGTGTGGACGGCCCGGCCTTCCGGAACCTGATGGGCCCGCTCGCCCGCGCTGCCGACCAGGTCGCCGACTTCGCCACCGACGCCCTCCTGCACGTGCCGCGGCACCCGCTCACGGTGCTGCGGTTCGGCCTGCGCGCACTCGAGCAGGGCAGCAGCGCCTGGAACGCCCGCTTCCGCCAGGACGCCGCCCCGGCGATGGTGTCCGGCGTCGCCGCGCACTCCATCCAGCACATGCCCTCGCTGTCGACGGCCGCCGCGGCGCTGTCGCTCGGCGCCTACGCACACGCCCGCGGTTGGCCCGTGCCGATCGGCGGCAGCCAGGCGATCGTCGACGCGCTCGCCGACGACCTCGTCGCGCACGGCGGACGGATCGTCACCGGGCACGAGGTCCGGTCGCTCGGCGACCTCACCCCGGCGAAGGCGGTGCTCTTCGACACGAGTGTCCCCGGCATGCTGCGGATCGCCGGCTCGCAGATCCCCACGCCGAAGCGCGGCGCGCTCCGCCGGTTCCGGTTCGGCAACGCGGCCGCGAAGGTCGACTTCGCGCTGTCCGATCCGGTGCCGTGGACGAACGAGGCGCTGCGCCGGGCCGGCACGGTGCACATCGGCGGGACCCGAGCCGAGATCGCCGCTGCGGAGGGCTCGGTCGCGCACGGCCAGCACGCCGAACGGCCGTACGTGCTCGGCTCCGAGCCGACCGTGGTCGACCCGACCCGGGCGCCGAAGGGCAAGCACGTCTTCTGGGCCTACGCGCACGTGCCGGCGGGGTCCGACGTCGACCAGACCGAGGCGATCACGCGCCAGGTCGAACGGTTCGCACCAGGGTTCCGCGACACGATCCTGCACACGTCGAGCCGGACGGCCGCGCACATGGCGGACCACAACCCGAACTACGTCGGCGGTGACATCGCCGCCGGTGCTGCGAGCTTCTGGCAGCTCGTGAAGCGCCCGGTGCTGTCCAGCGACCCGTGGCGGATGGGCGGCGGCATGTACCTGTGCTCCGAGTCGTCCGCGCCCGGCCCCGGCGTGCACGGCATGGCCGGTTGGCGTGCCGCGAAGAGCGCACTCCGGCACACCTTCGGGCTGCCCGACGACGTCGACCTCACCCCGGAAGGCTGATCACCATGGCGAAGAACGTCCGCATCCTGCACTGCGCTCCCGAGGACGTCTTCGACGTGCTCGGCGACGGCTGGCTCTACACGACCTGGGTGGTCGGTGCCTCACGCATGCGGAAGCAGGAGGCCGGTTGGCCGCAGGTCGGCACGCACCTGCACCACTCCTTCGGTGCCTGGCCGCTCGTCATCGACGACGTCACGACCTCGTTGGTGTGGGACCCGCCGCACCGCATGGTGATCCAGCCGAAGGGGTGGCCGATCGGCGAGGCCCGCGTGGAGCTGACCGTGGAGCCGCACCGCAAGGGCTGCAAGGTGACGATCGTCGAGAACGCCGTCGCCGGTCCGGGGGCCTGGGTCCCCGACTTCCTCATGCAGCCGCTCATCTGGGGCCGCAACCACGAGACCCTGCGCCGGCTCGGGTGGGTGGCCGTCGGACGCGCGACGAACGCCTGAGACGTTCCCACGAGGGCGGACGGGAGGCGCGGTGCCGGCTGTGAACTGGTCCCGGTTTGTTGGACCGTGAAGTCAGATTAGGCCGCGAGGGCGTGAGCTCGGTATTGAACCGGGCTCATGCCCTCGAGTCGT